>NZ_JAWQRR010000027.1:0-285426 GCF_033446045.1 Plantactinospora sp. KLBMP9567
CCAGGGAGCGGCGGTAGAGTTTCCGGCACTGGCCACGGACGGGACAGCGCTGTCTACCCAAGACGGAGCGAGGAGTGTGTCAGTGGTGGACCGTGTCGATCCGCAGCCGAACCTCCCGCACCATCGCCTGCCCCGGGAACACCTCGACGCGCTCTGCACCGGCGACGGCGGGCCCGACCTGGTCCGGGCGCTCTGGCACACCCAGCGCAGCCGACGACTCCTGCTGCTGCACGCGGTGGTCGAGGCAGCCCGGGCCGAGCCACGGCTGCTCGGCCCGCTGCCTCCGGCCGACGCCGCCCGGGAGGTGCTGATCCGGGCCGAGCGGGCGGCACCGGCCGAGTTCACGGAATTGCTGCTGCATCCCCAGATCGGCAACTGGGCCGCGTACGCGCTGCGGCGCCATCGCGGCGGTACACAGGCGCGGGCCCCGATCTGGGTCGACTTCGGCGCTCTGCACGCGGTGGCGCTGGTGGCCGCCGCCCGGGCCGGCCTGTCCTGGCGTACCCGGCTGCCGGCGCGCTCCGGCCGGGTCATGCTGCCCTCGCTCGGGATGGCGGTACTCGCCGACTCGACCGGATGGCAGCAGGTGCCGGCGGAATGCGCCGACGGCGTACTCCGGATCGGTGCCCCCGGCGACGGGCCGACGGTCCGGCTCGGCTCGCCCGAGGAGGAGGTCCCGGGCTGGTGGAGCCTGCGGCGGCTGACGGTCGGCCCCGATCCCCGGCTACGCGTCCTGCTCGACGACGTCGACCCGTACCGCGAACTCGCCGACCCGGTCGAGCCGGACCGGCTCGACGCGGCGGCCGTGGCGCGCTGGACCGAGTTGCTGGCCGGGGCCTGGCAGCTGCTCCACGACCAGTGGCCGGACGGCGCCGAGGCGATCGCGGCGGCCGTGGTCTCCCTGGTGCCGTTGCCCAGCAGCGACGATTCGGAGACGCGCAGCGCGTCGACCGGCGAGGCGTTCGGCAGCGTGATGGTCTCGACGCCGCCGGACGAGGTGACCCTGGCGGTCGCGCTGGTGCACGAGTTCCAACACATCAAGCTCGGCGGCATGATGCACCTGGTGCCGCTCACCGCCGGCCCCGACGAGCAGGTGAGGTACGCGCCCTGGCGCGACGACCCACGCCCGGTGAGCGGCCTGGTGCAGGGGATCTACGCCTTCGTCGGCATCGCCGGGTTCTGGCGTGACTACCGGCTCAGCCGTACCGGGCCGCAACGGCGCAGCGCGGACCTGGAGTACGCGTACGCGCGGGCGCAGGTCCGCGAGGCGCTCCGGGACGTCCGGCAGCCGGGCTCCGGCCTGACCGGCTGGGGCGAGCGACTCGTCGCCGGGCTGACCGAGCGGGTCGAGCCCTGGCTGGCGGATCCGCTGCCCACCGGGGTGGTACGCGCCGCCGAACTGATCGCCGCCGGGCACCGTGCCGGATGGCGGATCCGGCACCTGCACCCGCCGCCGACGGACGTCCGCCGGCTCACCCGGGCCTGGGCCCGCGACCAGCGGGTGGAGTTCGACTCGTACCGGCCCGGGCTCATGGCGCACCCGCAGCGGCGCTGGTCACCCGGGATGCTGCTGCTCGTCCGCCGGCACATCGCCGGACACCCGCTCCCGCCCGGGCCCCGGATGCGCTCGCTCGACCTCACCGAGGCGGACGTCGCGCTGGTCCGGGACGATCTCGACGCCGCCCGGGCCGGCTACCGCGCGCGCCTCGGGGCGAACCCCCACGACCTGAACGCCTGGGTCGGGCTCGGCCTCAGCACGTTCGACCCCGACCCGCACTCCGGTTCCGCGCTGCTGCACCGCCCGGAACTCGTCCGCGCGGTGTACGTGCGCGCCGTCGAGGAGGGCTACCGCCCCGACCCGGTCCGGCTCACCGCCTGGCTGGACGAGGCGACCGCGGCGCTAACCGCCTGACCAGTGCCGCTCGACGATCCCGTTGATCCGCCGATAGTCCGGATCGTCCGCACCGAAGGTCAGCCGGAGCGCGTCGAGCAGGGCCTCCCGCCCGCCGGGATAGTGCTCGCAGGTCCGCACCAGCCCGACGACGTGCAACCTGCCGACCACGCTGTCCGGAACCGCCGTCCGGATGTGCTCGGGCAGCATGTTGATGACCGTCCGCCGCTGGTAGTCGTCCCGCATGGCGGGGACGCCCAGCAGCGCATCGACGATCACCTGGAGGCCGTTCGGCTGAAGGGTGTTCGGTTGGAGACCGTTCGCCTGGAGGCCCTTCGGCTGGAGTGCGTTCGACGCCGGTCCGGCCGGTCGCCCGTCCTCCGGCCCGAACGGCGCGGCCTCGGCCAGCAGCGCGCGGACGTACGCCGCCGCGACCAGTGCCGCGTACGGATGCCAGACGTCGCTCTTCGTCCGGTTGTCGCAGTAGTCCGCGACGCCACGGACCATGAACCACTGCCGCTCGTGCAGGTCGGCGGCGACCGCCACCCCGGAGCCTTCCATCTCGACGGCCCGGATCTGGTGGCGGCCCGCCAACGCGTCCCGGCGGGCCGCGTCGCGCAGCAACCGGTCCGCACTGCCGACCGCGGCGCGGTGTACCCGGGGCGAGCTGACCGGCCACTCCGGTCGGGTGTCCGGCCGGCCCTCGACGGGTCCCTGCGGAGCCGGCGGATCCGTCTCCTCGGCCGGCCGGCGGAACCACGCCGCCCTGGCCTGCGCCGTGCCGAGCAGCGCGTCCCAGGGCAGCTCGCCGGCGAGCTCCTTCATCTCCAGTTCCCGGTCCGCCCGGAGCAGCGCCTTCGACGGCTGTTGCACCGACCGGCGGAGCGTGTCGGTGCCGTCCACCGTCCAGACGTGGTCGTAGTCGACGACACCCTTCGTCGCCACCACGATGTCGCCGAGCCGTACGTGCCGGTCGGGCTGGTGCGGCGCGGGTACGCCGCCGGCTATCCCGCACATCACGAACGTCCCCAGCCCGGGAAAGCTGCGCGCCATGTCCGCACAGATCGCGGCGGCGTTACGGGTACCGTCCTCGGTCTGCACCGCGATGACGACCCGGTGCGGGCGGGCCGGATCCCGGCTCGGCAGTGTCCCGCCGCGGTAGTGATTGGGGTCGCCGGGAACTCGAAGGTCCTCCAGCTCGTCGACCATCATCCGCATCGCCACGCATTCCACCGGTAATGCGGTGACGATGCCGACTTTGACGTCGGAGGATGCACCAAAGGATCTCGACATTGGATGCCTCCAGACATTCAGCATCCCACCGGCCACCGCGAAAAAACAGAGATGAATCAGGACCGAGTTGCCCGAGGCGTGTGGGAAACTGGTGAAACCGCAGGGCCAACGGACCGGACACTCCCCCGCCACCGATGTCGGCCGGGTCAGTGCATGCTCGCGGGTGATGAGACGGCGTCCCCCAGAGGAAGGAACCGGCGAGTGGAAAACTCCTTCTCCCGAGACGTCGAGACGGAACTGGTCGACCTCAGCAACGACTCCCTCGCCACGCTGGCCGGATACGACCAGGACCTGCTGACGCGGCCACTCCGACGGGTTATGGCCCAGGTCGAGCGGCCACGCAGCAACATCGGCCAGACCGGGCCGCCGGGGCGGGTGGACTGAACCGGGCATCATCTCCGGATGTCACAACGGCATCGGATCCACGTCACAGTCCGCCCGGACACTCTGGATGGCGTTCAGGGTCGCCGGGTGTCGTTCGCCCAGCACCTTCCGAAGCCGCGCCATGGTGTCGGCCAGGATCTTGTCAGCCTCGTTGACCCGTCCCAAGGCCCGCAGATCGAGTGCGAGGTTCACGCTGACGGCCAGGGTCGACGGGTGCTCCACCCCGAGCACCCGCTCCGAGCGGGCCAGGGTGTCGGTGTCACGCTCGTACGCCGGCTGCGTCCTGGCGAGCGCGTACAGGTCGCTGGCGAGGTTCGTGGCACAGGCCAGCGTGACGGGATGATCGCTGCCCAGCGTGGCGTCGAGTAGTTCCAGCGCCTCACTGTTGTGTCGGTACGCAGCCTCGGTGCTGTTCAGGAGCCGAAGCACGATCGCCAGGTTCGTCCGCGCGGACAGCGTGTACGAGTGACGCGGGCCGAACATCCGACCGTAGCGCTGCAGTGTCGCTTCGCCGAGTTCGATCGCCCCGGTCAGATCACCCGCGTGCCGGAGATCGATCGCCACGTTCAGCGCGGTCGCGATCGTGTCGGGAAAGTCGTCGCCGTACCGGCGGCGGTACTTCTCCAGAGTCTCGTCCGCGAGGCTCCGCGCGCCGGAGTGATCTCCGGCCTTACGCCTGGCGACCGCAAGGGTACGGGCGGCCCGCAGCGTGGCCGGAGCGTCCGGACCGAACGCGGCCAGATGCCGGGCGTAGAGGTCCTCCTGCTGCCGGTGGGCCTCGACGTAGCCGCCCAACTCGCGGATGTCGATGAGAAGGCCGTTGAGGGTGTTGAGAGTTGCCTCGTCGTCGGGCCCCAGGATGACCGCCCTACGGTCTGCGGTTTCCCGGTCGAGTTCGGCGGCGCGTTTGAACTCGCCGGTGAGCCGCAGGCTTACCCCGAGGCCGTGCGCGCAGATCAGCGTCGCCGGATCGTCCTCGCCGAACTCGCGGCGGGCGGCACCGAGCGCACGCTCGTCGAGGTCGCGGGCGGCGACGAAATCCCCACTCGTCCGCAGGTCCATCGAGACCATGTACATCGCGTCGATAGTGCCCTCGTCGTTGTCGCCGAACGTCGCACGGTACAGCTCCAGGGTGCGCCGGTTCAGTTCCCGAGCCTCCGGGTACTTGCCGTTGACCCACCGCGTCCAGCCGAGCCACTTGGTCAGCCGGAGCGTCTCCGGATCCGTCTCGCCCCGGTTCCGCACCCACAGCGCGTACGCCTCCTCGGCCAGTTCCTCGCTGCCGGTGTGGTCGCCCCAGTGGTAGAGGAACCGCACCAGCCCGAAGACGAGTTCCTGGACCCGTGGATCGGTGGACTCGACTGCCCGGGACACCGTGATGTGCGGGCGGAGTGCCTGGTAGTTCTCCCACTGGTCGCGCCGGCTCGGATTGTTGGGGTTCCCGTTCGCCAGCAGCGTGTGCGCGCCCCGCCGCATCAGCAGTCGCTCGTCGTCGTCCATCTCGCCGACCAGCACGGCCTGGATCAGCCGGTGGATCTGCAGAGTGTTCCGCCGGTGGTCGATCCGGGCGAGTGCGTACCGCTGGATGTCGCGGATCGCGCGGCTGAGCCGGAACTTGTCGCTCAGGGTCGCATCCAGCTCAGGGGTGATCGGCGCCGTGGGCGAGCCTGCGAACAGATCACGCAAGATCGGCTCCGGTGCGAAGAACGAACAGATCTGCAGCAGTTGGAAGGCGGATTCGTTGACCTCCTTCAGCCGTTCGAGTGAGAGCTTCCACGCCGCCGCCACCGATCGCTTGTAATCCGGGGACGGGGAAGCGTCGAGCAACTCGATGCGCTTGTCCTCCAACAGCGCGAGGTATTCGTCCACCGGCATTCCGGTGGCCGCCCGCCAGGCCGCGGCCTGCTCGATGGCGAGCGGCAGATCACCCAACGCCTCGGCGAGCCGGTCGGTGTCGGCATCCGACAACTCCGGGTTGCGCTTCTGGAGGAAGGTCCGGCTCTCCTCACGGGTGAAGACGTCGACCTCGATCGACTGGCTGACCCGCGCCCAGTCCAGGTCGCGGGACGTGACCAGGATCTTCCCGGCGCCGCCGGTGGGAAAATACCGCTGTACCTCGTCCGGCGTCTCGGCGTTGTCGAATACGAGCAGCCAGCTCTCGTACGGCACCTGCCCGGTGCTCAACGCCTCCCGTACGGCGGGAACCGCACTGTTCGCCTCGGGGCTGACGTCCAGATCCAGTCGCTGGGCGAGTTTGGTGAGGGACGCGAGGATCTGACCGTCCTGTTCGGAGGGAACCCACCAGATCAGGTCGTAGTCGCCGCTGTGCTGGTGGACGTACTCGATGGCGACCTGCGACTTGCCGACACCACCCATTCCGTGCAGCGCCTGCGGAAGCACCGCGGTCTCCCGGGAGGTCTGTAGCTCGTTGTGCAGATGCTCGAGCAGCGCCTTGCGGCCCGTGAAGTTCGGATTTCGCTGTGGAACGTCGCCCCAGACCTGTGGCAGTTTGGCGGTGGACCGCTGGGTGGGTGCGACGGGAGGCATCGGTTCTCCTCGCAGTAGGCCCGCGTCGCTCTTGGGTAGCACCGGCGGGTCGGCGACGTCGGTCGGTCCAATCCGTACAAGCCCATCCGAGTCGTCTGGACCGCTCACGGCAATCGTACCAATTTGTCCTGGGTCGGCCGGGCTCTCGTTGTCGTTGTCGTTGTCGCCGGCCTCGATCGGTGGACCCTCCGTCTGGCGGGGGATCGACGGGCCGTCCCCGGCACCGGCCGCCGCCTCCGCCGCCGCCGCCGCATCGCCCACAGGATCTCCGGCGGGGCGACGAAGGGCCCGGAACTCCTCCAGCACCTCGAGGCGTTCGGCCTGACCCTCGGCCCAGTGCGCCAACTCGACCGCGATCGGGCCGTCGAGCTGGGCCGCGACATCGTTGAGCAGGACCAGGGCCGCCGGCAGCCGGTGTTGGCCGTGCGGTTGAGTGGCGAGATGGTCGAACGCCAGTGTCAGGTTCCTGACCGTGCTCGGCAGTTGCGGAACGCCAGCGCTCACCGCGGCACGCCACCAGCCCGGGTCGGACCGTCCGTCCTCCGCGCGACGGAGCAACTCGTGCACCCGCTTGACCTCACTGTCCGGGAGCAGGCTGAGCAACGCCGCCGACTCGATCAGTTGGGTCGCGCGTTTGGTGCCGGGCGCGTCCGGGGCCATCGTCGACAACGCGGCCACCAGCGCCCGCAGGCCGCCCGGGTTACCGAGACACGCCAACACGATGTCCACGACGTGCAAACGGGCTTCCGAGCGCTCCTGAACATCCGGGAAGTTGACGACATCCCGCCGGACGAGGTTTATGAGTAGGCGCCTGTCTGGAAGCGCATTCATAAATTGCACGTCGATCAGCGCAGAAATGAGCGCGTCCCGCAGCTCGGCAGCGGGGTCTTTCTTGATCGAACCCTGCGCCACGCTCTCCCCCACCACCTGCTCGATACGCCGGGACCGGTTAGCCCATGATGCACCGCCCGAAGAGCCGAGGGCAATTGACCGAGTGTTCGCATGCACAACCTGCGCCTATGGAGCCTATGGGCCGAGGCTCCGAAGGTCCAGACATCGACGTCGCGATCTCATATGCCGGAGCGATCACACACTTTGCCCACGCCGACTGTTCACATACCGCCAGGCCAAACCGCGGGCCAGCAGTCGGGCGCCTGACTTTCGCCCCGGGCCGCTCGCCGACCGGTCCCAGGCAGAGGATGAAGCCCTTGCGGAACCGCCGTCCGTCCTCGAAGAACGACGCCTCGGTCTCCGGGTGGGCCGCACACGCGGCATCGTTGTGGTCGGCCTCGGTCTTGCCCTCCAACCGGGCGAGCACCGTCCACTGGGCACCGCTGTCGGCACAGTCGACCGTACGCAGCTCGGAGACCGTCTGGCCCGCCATGCAGTCGCCCGCCTCGGCCTGGTTCGGCTCGTCCAGCCCGAGATAGATCGCGAACGGCGCCACCAGGACCGCGATGCCGAAGAGGACGACCCGGAACTTGCTGATCGGCCGAAGGCCACGGAACCAGGTGGCTATCGACCGTTTCGACCGCTGTTCCGGCCCCGTGGAGTTGGACATGGTCCCGTTGTTCCTTTACTCATGATCGGTTGGACCGGCAGAGAATAGCCAGCCCGACGGACCTTCGGAAGCCGTCGGGCAACGAATTCCGGGAGAAGTGCGGCAGCGATTTTCGGGCCGTTTCCGTTACACGGCTACCGGGGCGGCTCGTGCCGGTTGGCGAAGGCGATGTCCCGCCAGGTGGCGAACCGGCCGGCGGGGTCGCTGCCGCTGGAGTAGTACCACGGCCACTCGGTCACGTTCTCGCCGATCGCGTCGAAGACGGCGGCCGCCGCCGGATAGTCCTCGGCGAAGGAGAAGGCGAGCGCGAATGAGTTGAACGGACTGGGCCAGCCCGGCCGGCGACGGTACTCCGGGTGCCAGATCGACTGCTCGGCCGCCGCTCGCAGTTCGGCGCGTACCTGCGGACTCATGATGTACGGGTCCTTCTCCTCGCTGGGCAGGTCCAGCCAGTGCTCGATGTGCGCCACCACGACCAGCTCCGGCAGCAGGCTTCCGGCCGGCGCCCTGGCCGCCGCCGTACGCGCGAAGTCGAACATCTCCTCGGTGCTGCCGAACCACTTCCGGCAGAGGAACTGGAGCATCTGCTGGTGTGCCACGAGGTGCGTGGGATGCCGGCGGACCACCTGCGCGAAGCGGTGCATCGCCTCCTCCCGGCCGACCTGACGGCCTCGCGCGGCGGTCACCAGGAAGGTCCACGCGGTCGTGTCGTCGGGGTCGCGGTCCACCACCTCGTCGAGGCAGTTCTCGGCCATCCGCAACCGGTCGAAGAAGCCCGTGAACTGACTCTGGCTGGTGTGGTCGGCGGTGGCGCCGCCGCGTGCCTCCCAGGCCCAGTAGACGGCGTGGCAGCCGCGTACCAGCGCCGGGAGGGTGGAGTGCGGCTCGGCGGCGATCCACTCCTCGATCCAGTCCTGCACCCCGTCGACGTCCGCGCAGACGCCCAGATAGAACGCCCGGTCGTCGGGGTGCTCCACGGAGGTGAGGAAGTCTCGGGCGGCCATCCAGTTCCGCTGCTCCAGCGCGGCGCGCAGCCACGCCGCCCCCCGGTCGCCCTTGGCCTTGTCGACCGGCGGCGCGGCACTGGCCGGACGCCCCGGCGACACCGCGATCTCCTTCTTACGGAACGGCCACATCACCGTTTCCCCTTCCCCGTCGTCGACGCGCCTCCCGCGCCTTCCCCACCAGGTCCGGCCCGTACCGCGGGCGTCGCGGACGCCCCGGCGGTCCGTTGTCGAAACGCAGAGGCTACCGAGCGTCGTGCCGGGCGGTAGCCGGGGCCGCCCCGGAATTCACGGGACACGCTGCCGAGCGCGACCGGCGACGAACGCTCCGTCACCGTCGGGCGGGAACTCGGCGTCGCGGCCGCGGAACGAAGCCTTTCAACCTGAACCGCGGGGCGCTCACGCACCGCGTCTGACCTTACGGTCCACAGCACCGCAAGGGGGAGGTGGAAAGGTTCGATGGTCGGCGGCAGCGCCGGACGACGGAATCGCGTTACCGGGACGCACCGTGCCGGCGGGCGGAGATATCTCACTCGTTCCGGCACAGCCACGACTTGCCTACGGCGTCGGCCCGCACCTAGCGTGGGACGGCGATCACGTGGACGGGGGACGACCGGTGCGGATCGGGATCCGACGACAACGCACGGTACGACGAGACGCTGCGGAAAGCGCTCCGGTATCCCGTCATCACGTCCGGACGGCACCCCGGGCGGACGGGGCCGGGGCGACCCGTACCGGAGCTGAGCCGTGCCGGCCGAGCTGACCGCCCTGGTCCGGTCGGCACAGCAGGGCGACGAGTACGCGTTCCGGATGCTCTACCGGGAACTCCAGCCCGGACTGCTGCGGTACCTGGCGGTGCTGGTCGGGCCGGACGCCGAGGACGTGGCATCGGAGACCTGGTTGCAGATCGCCCGCGACCTGACGACGTTCGCCGGCGGGCCGGGCTTCCGGGCCTGGGCCATCCGGGTCGCCCGCAACCGGGCGCTGGACCACCTGCGCCACCAGCGCCGCCGGCCGACCCTGCCGGTACCGGTCGAGGCGCTCGCCGAGCTGCCCGGCGCCGAGGACACCGCCGCTAGTGCCGACGAAGGGCTGGGCACCCACACCGCCGTCGCACTCATCGCCACCCTCCCACGTACCGAGGCCGAAGCGGTGCTGCTGCGTACCGTCATCGGGCTGGACGCCGAGAGCACCGCGCGGGTGCTCGGCAAGAGACCGGGAGCCGTCCGCACCGCCGCCCACCGGGGGCTGCGCCGGCTGGCCCGCGTCCTGGCATCGCAGGACGGGCGGGACGGTGCCGAGAAGCCGGCCGGCGCCGGACCGGCGGACGGACAGGTCGCCGACGTACGGTCCGGCGAGGATGTCGAGGCTGGACAGGGAAGGCGCTGAGAGAGATGAGAATGGTGTTCCGTCGACGCGGTCGGCCCGATCCGGAAGCGGCGGAGCGGCTACTCGACGCCGTCGCGGCCGGCGCCACCGGGTCCCGGCAGGCGCACGGCGACGTCCCGGACCCGCTCGCCCACCTGCTCGCCGTCGCGGCGGCACCGGCCCGACCCGAAGAACTCCACGGCGAGGACGCCGCGGTGACGGCGTTCCGGGCGGCCCGCGACGGCCGGACCACGGCCTCGACGACACCCCGGACGACCGAGACCCGCGAGGCCCTGGCCGGTACCGCCACCGGTCCACCTGCCGAGCGGCGCCCGCTCACCGCCGGCGCCCTCGGCTGGATCGCCGTGACCGTCGCCACGCTCACCGCGGGCGTGGCGCTGGCGGCAGAGATCCCCGCACTGCGTCCCGCCGGGCCACCCAGCGGCACGCCGAGCGCCGATGCCGGCCCGTCGGTGGTGCGGACGTCAGCGCCGCCGACGACCGGACCGGCGCCGAGGCCCACCCCGACCGGCACCGAGCCGCCGCTCGCCGAGCCCGGCCGGCCGGGTCAGGCTCCCCCGCCGCAGTCGCTCGTGGCGCAGTGTCGGGCCTTCCTGGGCGGGGGTGGCCCGGACGGCTCCTCAGCCCGCCGGCCGCCCTCCGCCGTCCTGGTCCGGGCGGCCGGCGGTCGAGACGAGGTCGACGGCTACTGCCGACACCTGCTTGCCACCGACCCGGAACCGGGCGCCAACGAGCCGCGCCGGCCTCCGGACAAGAATGCACCGGCCGAGCCGCACCGGCCCCCGGGCAGGGATGCACCGACCGATCCGCCCGGTAGGACGCCCGGTCAGGAACACGGCGGCAAGGGTTCCCGCTGAGCCGCCACCGGCCGGACCCCTCGGACAACCGCCAGACCAGCAACCGCCAGACCAGCAACCGCCAGAACCGGTTATGGCCGGCCGGCGACAGGGCCGTCGGCCGAGGGCCGGTCGACCCAGCCGGGCAGCGCCTCCCGGGCGGCCAGCCAGGCCGCCGGCACGCCGGCCGTGTCGGGCCGGTCACCGGTCCCGGTGTACGCGGCCAGCACGCCGCCGACGATCGCCCCGGTGGTGTCGACGTCCCCACCGGCGGCCACACACGCGGTGATCGCGGCCGGATAGTTGCCGAGGTGGGTCGCGGCGACCCAGAGCGTGAACGGGACGGTGTCCTGGGCGGTCACCCGCGAGCCGTTGCCCAGTTCGTACGCCGCCTCCTCGACCGTCACCGCCGCGCCGGTGAGCAGTCGGCGGGCCCGCTCGACGCCCCGGCGTAGCTGCCCGTCGATCAGGTACGGCTCCAGCCGGTCGAGGAATTCGGGCGCGGACGGGCGTACTCCGGTGAGCCGGGCCGCTCCGGCGTGCGCGGCGGCGACCGCGACCAGCACGGCCCCGGCGATCCCCTCGGGGTGGGCATGGGTCACCTCGGCGGACCGGATCGCCTGCTCGGCCGCCCGACGCGGCCGGTCGGCGTGGTAGGCGCCGAGCGGAGCCACCCGCATCGCGGCGCCGTTGCCGCAGGAGCCCTCTCCACCGAACGCGTCCCGGGCCGCTTCCCGCCACGGCACCCCGTCCCGGATCCGGTGCAGGATCACCACCGCACCCGCCCCGTAGCCCCGGTACGGCTCGCAGCGCTCCGCGAACGCGGCGGCGAGCCGGTCCTGGCCGATCTCACCGTGCGCCGCGAGTTCGGCCACCACCGAGCAGGCCATCTCGGTGTCGTCGGTCCACTCCCAGGGGCCGGCCGGCGGTCGACCCACGACCAAATCGGCCGGCGACCGGCCAACCATGAAGAACTGCGCGCCGAGCGCGTCACCGACGGACAAGCCGTGCAGGCTGTCGTAGCAGAGGTCGAGCCGGGCCGGCTCGTACAGGACGAAGGACATCGCTCCGATCATGCCCCAGTCCGGTCCGGATCCGCCCGCCGGAAGGGGGCGCGACCCGGCCGGCGCGTGGGCGGCGGTGACCGCGGCCGTGGCGGCCGAGGTCGGCCGGAGAGTGCCGGGTCAGCGTTGGCAGGCCTTCAGCGGGGTGCTGGTCCGGGCGGTACGGGTCGAGCCGTCCTTGAACTTCGCCGCCGCCGTGATGGCGATGGTGCCGCCCGCCGAGTTCCGCGGCTCGGCCCGGAACGGCCCGAGGCTGGTCAGCCAGGTCCCCCGGTCGCTGCCGATGGTCCGGGCGGATCCGCTGCCGTCGAACGGGACCACGGTGTTCACCCGGTAGCGGAACGACACCGACGAGATGTTGCCGGCCGCGCCCACCCGGACCTGCACCAGCCCGAAACTCGGATTGCCACAGCCCTCCTGGTGCAGGCCGGTGAAGTTCTGCGCCTGGCCGAACCCGCCGGTCACCCTGACCGTCACCGTCGTCTGCTCGCCCATCGTGCGGGCCCGGCGGGGCGGCGCGCTGCTGGCCGGCGGCCGGGTGGTCCGGGCCGCCGTGGGCCTCGGCGTGGGGATCGGGCTCGGACTCGCGTCGGTCGGGGTGGGTACCGCCGACGAGGAGTCGGTGGCCGGTACGCCGTCGGACCACTGTGGACGCTGAGCCCCCTGGCCCGCGCAGGCCGTCGAGACCGACAGGGCCGCCGCGCACGTCACGGCGAGCAGGACGCCTGATCGGGTACGCCGAAAGTTGAGGACAGTCACCATGATCCCGTCGGTCGTGTTGGCCCCATTTCGCGGCATCAGCCGGCCTTGACCGTAGTCCTGTCCCTCGATGTCGCCAAATCCACATCGGAAAGTGGGACAAGTCAGCACTTCAGTGAGCTGGCGCCGCGCCGGCCACCCGGGACTACGGCCGCCACAGCACCAGCTCGACCTCCCGGGCGCGCTCGGCGAAGCGCCCGGCCGGTGCCGCCGTACGCAGCAGCCGTCGCAGGTCCCGTTCGAACTCCGGACGCCGTCCGGCGAAGAGGTGCGGCGCGGCGTACGACAGCGAGAAGACCGCCGCCACCACCTCGTCCTCGGTACGCTCCCGCACGATGCCGCCACCGACGGTCAGCCGGCGCGGGCCCCGGTAGCCGGCGGCGCGCATCACCCCCTCCTCACCGCCCGCCGTGCCGGCGGGCAGCACCCCCTGACCGGCCCGACGCACCGGACCGAGATAGCGGGTGACCAGCGCGTCGATCTCGTCGTGCGGCGGGCGGGGAAGCGGAAGTGGGTCGGTGCCGTCCACCCCCCGGTGGGTGGTGGCGCCCACGTGCACCCAGACCCCGTCGGCACCGAGCATCGGGCGTATCGCGCGGGCGACCCGGGGGCGGTCAAGCCAGTGGAACGACTGCGCGAACGTGACGACCCGGAACGTGCCGAGCCCGGTGGGCAACTCCTCGGCCCGCAACCGCTGCCACCGCACGTTGCCGACGCCGGCCTCGCGGGCCGCCCGCTCGGCCCGCCGCACCATGTCCCGGTCGGCGTCGATCCCCAACACCGACGAGAAGAGCGGTGCCAGCAGCAGGGTCAGCGAGCCGGGTCCGCAGCCCACGTCGAGCAGCCGGCCACGGCCGTCGAGCCGGAGTTCGGCGGCCAGGGCGTCGGCGACCGTCGCCGGGTACGGCATCCGGCCGACGGCGTAGTGGTCCGCACTGCCGGCGTAGAGCGTCTCGTCCCACTGCCCGACTGACCTGCTCAGCCGACTTCTCCGTCGGTGCCGACCGGAGCCGGTGGGCGGCGGGCGAACGGCGGCGCGTGCTCGGGGCGTACGCCGACGCCGATCAGGTAGGCCGGGCCGATGGACACGACCGGAAACCGCCGGAGCAGGGCCAGCACCGGCCGGGGCGGCCCGGCCCGGCGCCCGGCCAGGATCGGGGTGACCAGATTCCGGTGCAGGAACTGCTGCAACCGCTGCACCAGCATGGTCGGTAGCAGCCGCCGGGACCGGACGGCGGCCAGGTCGGCCTCGGTCACCGTGCCGCGCCGGAGCGGCTCGGCGAGCAGCGTGGCGGCGGCGACCGCGTCCTGTACGGCGAGGTTGATCCCGACCCCGCCGACCGGCGACATCGCGTGCGCCGCGTCCCCCAGGCAGAGCAGCCCGGGCACGTGCCAGCGGTCGAGCCGGTTCAGCCGTACGTCGAGATGCTTGACGTCGTCCATCGAGGTGATCGCGTCGACCCGGTCGGCGAAGCCGGGAGCCAGTTCCGCGATGTCGCGACGGAACTGTTCGACCCCCTGGGCCCTGATCCGCGCGTCGCTGCCCTTCTGGGCGATGTAGGCGATCTGGAGATAGCCCTCCCGGGGGATGACCACGGCGAACCGGCCGGGGCCGACCCGGGGGGTGAGCCCGGCCGGGTCGTCGTGCGGGTCGCGGGGCAACCGGAACCACCAGGCGTCGATCCCCACCGGAAACTCCCGGACCGGCAGGTTGGCCTGGTCCCGGGCGAGGGACCACCGGCCGTCGCAGGCGACGGTCAACTCGGCGCGCAGCTCACCGGTCTCGCCGTCCGGCCCCCGGTAGCGCACGCCCAGGACCCGGCCGTCCTGCTGGATCAGCTCGGTCACCTCGGTGCGCATCCGCAGCGTGAAGGAGGGCTCGGCCGCACCCGCCTCGGCGAGCAGGTTGAGCAGGTCCCACTGCGGCACCATCGCGACGTACCGGTACCGGGTCTTCAGCCGGCGGAAGTCGGCGATGACGACCTGCCGGCCCGGCGCCACCGGGAAGGCGACCTCGTCCAGCCGGCTCTGCGGCAGGGCGGCGAACCGCTCGCCGAGGCCCAGCTCGTCGAGGAGTTGCAGGGTGGACGGGTGCACCGTGTCGCCCCGGAAGTCGCGCAGGAAGTCGCCGTGCTTCTCCAGCACCGTCACGTCGACGCCGGCCCGGGCCAGCAGCAGCCCGAGCACCATCCCGGCCGGTCCACCGCCGACGACGACGCAGGTCGTACGCTCGTCCACCGCGATCACCTTATTCAACGAGCGATGAATTATGCGCCCACGGTACTCCCGGCGCAGCGAAGATCGCAACTGTCCACAGCCGATACGGCAGCTCGGCGCCGCACCCTGGACAGCTATCCGGTCCCGCCCACGGGTACGACGCACGTACGGTCGCCCCTCGGCCGAGGGTCTCCACCACGGCCGAGACTCCCGAGTTCGACGCACGTCGGCTGATCTTCTCCTGGGGCGGCAACCCGGGCGTCGGCTCGTTGCACCGGTTCCGGGACGCGGTGGCGCGCGGCCGGCCGGCACCGCTGGAGATCGACGAGCACAGCCACGCCGGGATGGCGAACCGGTTCGTCGGAATCGTGCGGCGCAGCCTGATAGAAACGATCGATGACCCGCAGCATCGCGACCAACGCCCGCGTCGACCGTGCCGAACTTCTCGACTTCCTCCGACCCCGGCACCGCGCCATCCTGATGACGACCCGCCCGGACGGCCGACCCCAGTCCTCGCCGGTGACCTGCGGGGTGGACACCGAGGGCCGGATCGTCGTCTCGACCTATCCGGAACGGGCGAAGGCGACCAACGCCCGCCGGGATCCCCGGGTCTCCGCCTGCGTCCTCTCCGACGACTGGAACGGGCCGTGGGTCCAGGTCGACGGCACCGCCGAGGTGCTCGACCTGCCGGAGGCGCTGGAGCCGCTGGTCGAGTACTTCCGGTGCATCTCCGGCGAGCACCCGGACTGGGACGAGTACCGCGAGGCCATGCGCCGGCAGGACAAGTCGCTGATCCGGGTCACCATCGACAGTTGGGGGCCGGTCGCCACCGGCGGCTTCCCCGCCCGCCTCGCCGACTGATCCGACCGGCCCCGGACCGACCGGGGAGCAGCACCGCAGGCCACCACCCCGACGATCTTCCCCGATCCAGCGGGGTGGATCAGCCGAGGTAGAGGCAGAACGGGTGGCCGGCGGGATCGAGGTGCACGAGGACATTCTGCTGCGGCTGGAAGTCCGCGCGGGTGGCGCCACACGCCACGGCGTGCGCGGCCGCGCTCTCCAGGTCGTCGACCCGGATCTCCAGGTGCATCATCATCTGCTGGTCACCGGGACCGGCCGGCCAGTTCGGCCGGGCGTACGGCGACTCGGTCTGGAAGGCCAGCCCGACTCCCCCGGCCGGGTCACGCATCAGTACCCAGTCCGACTCCTCCTCGGTGATCTCCCAACCGAGGAGGAGTCGGTAGAAACGGGCGAGTGCCACCGGGTCCGGTGCGCTCAGGTTGACGGTGGTCAACGTCAGACCGGTGCCGTCGAGCATGATGCGAAACCTCCGAACGCTGGTCAGAGCCTTGGCCGAACATCGATCCGGGCCCGGCCAGCACCGTGGCGCGGGCCCGGAAATCCTACCGGCGGGCCCCGACATTCCGGGTGGGTTCACCGGGCCGACTCAGCACGAAGCGGGGTCGGCCCGGAGCTACGACCCGAAGGCGGTGAGGAACCGGTCCCGGAAGTCGCTCATCCGCCAGACCGGAGTGTCCGGACCGGGCTTCAGCCCCTCCTGCCAGTTCCAGCCGGAGATCCGGTCCAGCACGGCCGGATCCTTGGCGACGATGGTGATCGGTACGTCGTGACTGGCGCTCTCCCCGGTCACCAGCGGGGCCGGCTGGTGGTCGCCGAGGTAGACGAAGACCAGTTCGTCGTCGCCGTACCGCTCCAGGTAGGAGACGACGGTGTTCAGCGAGTACTCGACAGCGCGGCGGTACTGGGTGCGCACCTTGTCGGTGTCCCGCCACCCGTCGTCCGACGACTCGTCCACCTCGGCCATCGGCCCGAAGATCGATCCGTCGCCGAGCTGGTCCCAGCCGATGAGTTCCGGGATCGGTGTCCAGGGTGCGTGGCTGGACACCAGTGGGATCGTCGCCATCACCGGCGGGTGGTCCGGCTTGGCGTGTTCGCGCTGCTCGAAGACGGACAGCGTGTACTGGTCCGGCATCTGCGCCCAGCTGAACTGCGGGCCACGGTAGCCGAGTTCCTTCGAGGCGTGCACCTCGTCGTAGCCGAAGAACGTCCCCTCCGGCCATTTCTGGGTGATGCCCGGCATCACGCCGACCGTCCGCCAGTCGGCCCGCTGGAAGGCCCGGTTCAGGGTCATCCGATCGCTGGCGACGAGGTGGGTGTAGCGCTGCTGGTTGTTGATCCAGAGACCGGAGAGCAGCGTGCCGTGCGCCAGCCAGCTTCCGCCGCCGTAGGTCGGCGAGGTGAGCCAGCCGCTGCGCGCCGCGTACCCGGCGGTGCGGAGTCGGGTGTAGCCGGTGTCGAGGGTGGCGCCGATCCCCGGGGCGAACGCCGGGTCCTCGACCGCCGAGCGACCGTAGCTCTCGACGAAGGCGAGGACCACGTCCTTGCCCCGCAACGCGGTGAGCAACTGGTCACCAGGGGTGTCGCCGAACGCGTCGACCCGGGCTTCGGCCGCGAATACCTCCTGGTCGCGCAGGGCCGCCCGCACCTGGAGCGCCCGGTCGTAGGTCAGGGTGCTGACCGGCACGTCCGGGACGATCTGCACGCCGAGCACGGCGCCAACCACACAGGTGGCCCCGAGGGCCGACACGATGTGCGTCGACGCCCGGCGGTGCCGGACCACCAGGCGGGTCAGCCGGAGCACCGAGAGCGTCATCAGGACGAGCAGGCCGACCGCGAGCAGTCCGGCGGCGACCACCGCGACGACGGCGCCGGTCCGGCCGTACGACTCCTCGACGTAGTCCGTGCCGGCCTCGAACGAGATCCAGTCGAAGACCGGGTTGAACGGCCGGGCCAGCACCGCGAAGAAGCCCATGTCGATGACCTTCACGATGGCCAGCAGTCCGAGGGCGATCCCGACCGGTACCGCCAGTACCCGGCGTCCCCAGGTCGGCAGGAGCAGCACCAGCGCGACCACCAGCAGGGCTTCCAGCGGCAGCCGCAGGAACGCAGCCGGGGTGAGGAGGGTTAGCTGGTTCGGCGCGAGCAGGACGAAGACGACCAGCAGCAGGGCCAGGACGCTGGTCAGGCCGGCCGCCACGGTCCGCAGCCAGCCACGCTTTCGAGCGGGAACGGTGGCGTCAGTCGCGGTGGCGTCAGTCGCGGTGGCGTCAGTCGCGGTGGCGTCAGTCGCGGTGGCGTCAGTCGCGGTGGCGTCAGTCGCGGTGGCGTCAGTCGCGGTGGCGTCAGTCGCGGTAGCCGCGGTCGGGCCGCCGACGGCGTCCGACGTGCGGTCGGCGTCCGGCGTACCGTGGTCGTCCGGTTCGGGTGACGGGTGGCCGTCGGCGGCCGGGACCTCCACCGGCTCCGGCGGCGCATCGGTCGGGGTTCGACGACGGCGCGTGAAAGCCGACAATCCAGAGGCCCTTTCCTGTGAAGCCTGGTGACGCCCGCTCGCCACTGGGAGTGACCGGCCCACACGGTCGCGCGAGGTCGGCGGCGCCGGCACCGCCTGGCCGGCCGGCACCGGTCGAGGCGGTGACCGGCCTGGTCTGCGTGCCGCCGTCGTGAGCCGGGCGCCACGTTAACATCCCGAGTTGACCGGACCCCGGCCGCCGGCTGCCGAGTCGGCGAACCGTCCCACCCGCCGCGACCGCGCCGTCACCCGGTGGCGAGTTCCTCGCTGTACGCGGCGATCGGGCTGCCGTCCGCACGGTAGGCGGTCAACCGGCCGTGCGAGAGGTTGGCCGAGCGGAACGAGAACAGCCACTGCCCCGGATAGACCTCCAGCAGGGGGATCGTCCGGGCGGCGCCCCCGGGCGCGGACTGGTATTCGAGCCGGGCCACGGTGGCGTCGACGACCCCGTTGACGCGTACCTTGGTCTTCTCGGCGGTGACTCCGAAGGTGATCGGCGCACCCGCGCGGAACGCGGCGCACTCGGCCGCGCTGCGGCACACGAAGAAGTAGCGCGGGTTGTGCACGTCGGACATCGAGTACGCCTTGAACGTCGGGTCCGCCCCGGCCGGCAGCGGCTGTACGGCGAAGAAGGCGACCCCGGCCAGGGCTGCGGCGCCCACCCGCAACCAGCTCCGGACCGTGGAGGTACGCCGACCAGCGGCGACCGCCGCGACCGCGACCCCGCCGAACCCGGCCAGGCACAGCGTGATGGTGGCGAGGGAGCGCGAGTTCTCGAAGAGGAACTGGAGTCCCGGCGTCATCGAGACCGAGCTGAGCAGCGCGCCCAGCGACAGCACCATCACGCACAGCACCGCGACGCCGGCCACCCGGCGTGCCACCCCGTACGACCCGACCAGGAACATCGCGGCCAGTACCGGCCAGATCTGGTGGTGGGTCCAGGAGACCGGCGAGGCTGCCACGGTGGCGCAGCCGACCAGCACGGCCGCCTGTGCGGACCGGCCGGACAGTTCGAGCTGGCGTGCCCGCAGCAGCGCCGTTCCGCAGACGACCAGCACCAGGCCGGCCCAGAGCAGCGGAAAGGTGTCGCCTTCCGCGCCCACCCGCAGCAGCATGCCGTGCAGGGACTGGTTGCCGAGCGAGGCGAGGTTGCCGACCCGCGAGGTGTTGAGGAACGTGCCGGTCCAGAAGGTCCAACTGTCCGCCGGGAGTACGACCGCGCCGATCAGGCCGCAGGCCAGGAAGGCGCCGGCCGCCCGACCGGCGTCGCGCCAGCGGCGGGAGACCAGGAAGAAGACCACGAACAGCAGCGGGGTCAGCTTGACGGCCGCAGCGATCCCGACCAGGACGCCCCGGTACCGGGCCGGGGTCAGCCCCGCACCGTCGACCAGGGCGAGCAACACGATGAAGACGCTGACCTGGCCGAAGCGCAGGTTGCTCTGGGCCGGCGCGGAGAGCATCAGCGCGCAGGCGATGGCCGCGACCACCAGCGGTCGGCGGTGCCGTCGCGAGGTGACCGCCCCACCCACCGCGATGGCGATGGCGGCGACCGCCGCGCAGGTCAGCACCAGCCAGCAGAGCTGGAGGACACCCTCGGGCAGCAGACCGATCGGCGAGAGGACCAGGGCGGCGAAGGGCGGGTACGTGAACGGCCCGCCGTTCTCTGCGACGAATTCGTAGAGCGGCTGGCCGGCGTGCAGGTGCCGGACGGCGCCGTGGTAGATGTGCAGATCCGAGAGGCGTTCCCAGTCGGGCCGGCGGAGCACGAGTGCCGACGAGACCACCGCGATGACGCCGAAGACTCCCCAGAGCGCGGTCGTCCCCCTGCGACTGCCCATCCGGCGAGTCTAGACAGCCGGCCCCGGCGGAAGATCGACCGATGCCGTACGGAGACCTTGCGGTGACCGAGACGGTATGGCAGTTTCTTTCTCAGCCCAAGCGATAGATGTAGGTATTTAACTACGCCCGGAGGTACGGCGCTTCGGCCTGACCGACGCGGCGGACCTGAACACGGCCCGGCTCTGCTTCGGCTCCGCCTCCCAGGACGCGCCGAATCGGCTGGCCAGCATCTACTACAAGGACCTGCTGGTCTGACGCGGACCGGCGGCGAGGAGGTACCGATGTCCTGGCGAGCGAGGACGGCCGGAATGCTGGTCGGTGGGCTGCTGGTCGGCCTGTCGGTGGCGCCGGCCGGTGGACCCGCGGCGGCCGCACCGGCCGCGCACAGCGAGCGGCTGCTCTTCGACGGCGGCGGCGAGTCCCTCAACGGCATCACCTACCACTCCTTCCGGATCCCGTCGCTGGTGCGGACGAAGGCGAACACCCTGATCGCGTTCGCCGAGGGCCGAGCGTCGAACAACCGGGACTGGGGCAACATCAACCTGGTCTACAAGCGTTCGACGGACAACGGCGCCACCTGGTCGGCACTGGACGAGGTGGTCGGGGCCGGACAGGGCACCTGGGGGAACCCCACCGCCGTCGTCGACTCCAGCAACGGCAGGATCTGGCTCTTCATGTCCTGGAACCCGGCGGGCTACAGCCAGAACGGCGACGGCGGCACCACCCGGATCACCGCCTGGGAACACCGCAAGGTGTACGTCAGCAGCAGCGCCGACGACGGCCGGAACTGGACCGATCCGGTGGACCTGACCGCCACGCTCAAGCCGAGGACGCTCGCCGGCGGCGGAACCTGGGCCTGGGACGCGATGGGACCGGGCGTCGGCGTGCAGACCTCCACCGGCCGGCTGGTGATCCCGGCGTTGCACCGCAACATCTACAGCGACGACCACGGGGCCACCTGGAAGGTGCAGCGCATCACCACCAGCAGCGGCGCCGCCCAGGAGGGCACCAGCGAGGGCACCGTACTGGAGCTGACCGACGGCCGGCTGATGCGCAACGACCGGGCCGTCGGCGCGGTCTGGGAGGGCGCGAAGCGCCGCTGGGTGGCGCGCGGGACGATCGAGGGCGGCTTCGGCACCTTCGCGCCGGACCAGACGTTGCTCGATCCGCGCGCCCAGGGCTCCGTCCTGCGGTACAACCTCGACTCGCCGACCCGGATCGTCTTCCTCAACTCGGCCAGCACCGAGACCCGGACCAGGATGACCGTGCGGATCAGCTACGACGAGGCCCGGACCTGGCCGGTCTACCGCCGGCTCGCCGACGCGCCGCTGCCGTCCTGGCCGGGGCTGGGCGGCGGCAGCGTCGCCGAGGGTGGCTACTCGAGCATGGCCAAGACCGCCGACTACTTCGTCGGGGCACTGGTGGAGGTGAACGAGAACACCGGCGCCAGCGACACCTCGCGGCGGTCGATCGTGTTCCGCAAGTTCAACCTGCCGTGGATGCTCAACGGCACACCCGAGTGACGGCGGGAGGGCCGCGGGGAGGACGGGGTACCTAGACTGGCCGGCGGAGAGGATGATCCGATGACTCTGGACGCCGCCGACCAGCACCGCCGGGCGGTCACCTTCCGCCGGCTGCACGAGGGGCCCACCTTCGTACTCCCCAATCCGTGGGACGCCGGCAGTGCCCGGATACTCGCCCAGCTCGGCTTTCCCGCGCTCGCCACCACCAGCGGCGGGCTGGCCTTCGCGCTCGGCCGGCGCGACGGCGCCAACCTGGTCAGCCGGGCGGAGACGCTGCGGAACGTCCGGCTGATCGCCGACGCGACCCCGCTGCCGGTGGCGGCCGACCTGGAGAGCGGATTCGGCGACAACCCGGCCGAGGTGGCCGAGACGATCCGGCTCGCCGCCGAGGCGGGCGCCGTCGGCGGCTCGATCGAGGACGCCACCGGCGACCCCGCCGATCCGATCCGCCCGCTGGAGGACGCGGTACGCCGGGTCGAGGCGGCGGTGACGGCGGCCCGGGCGCTCCCGTTTCCGTTCACCCTGGCCGCCCGGGCGGAGAACTTCCTCTACGGCCGGGCCGACCTGCCCGACACCATCCGCCGGCTCCGGGCCTATGCCGCAGCCGGCGCCGATGTGCTCTACGCACCGGGACTGCCGGACCTGGACGCCGTCCGGTCGGTCTGCGCGGCGGTGGACAAACCGGTCAACGCGCTGGCCGGCGGCGCCCCCGGGGTGACGGTCGCGATGCTCGCCGACTGCGGCGTACGCCGGGTCAGCGTCGGCTCGGCTCTGGCCCGGGTGGCGCTGACCGCCTTCGTGGACGCGGCCCGGGAGATCCGGGATACCGGCACCTTCGGCTTCGCCACGGAGGTGCTCAGCTACCCCCGGGTCAACGCACTCTGGCCGTAACGAATCGCAAATCCCTCGCCACGGGCGTCCGAGCTGACTTCTTGTCGGTGCCGCTCGGCATACTGGCCGGCGGACATCGACGGCGCACGTCCGATCGGAGGGATGACCATGACCGCCTTGTTGGCGATCGGCACCGGCAAGGGCCTCTTCCTCGCCACCAGCAGCGACGACCGCAAGAGTTGGCAGGTCAGCGGGCCGCACTTCGCGATGACCGGGGTCTACTCGGTCGCCGTGGACAAGCGGCGGGCCACCCCCCGGCTGCTCGCCGGGGTGACCAGTTCACACTTCGGCCCCAGCGTCGCGACCAGCGACGACCTCGGCGCCTCCTGGCAGGAGCCGGCAGAGCCGCCCGTCGCGTTCCCGGAGGGCGCCGGAGCCAGCCTGGAGCGGGTCTGGCAGCTCACCCCCGGCCCGACCGACCAGCCCGACGTGGTCTACGCCGGCACCCAGCCCTCGGCGCTGTTCCGGTCGGTCGACGGCGGCATCTCCTACGAGATGGTCCGCCCGCTCTGGGACCACCCGCACCGCGAGCAGTGGGACGCCGGGTTCGGCGGCCAGGCGATCCACACGGTGCTGCCGCACCCGGCCGATCCGGCGCAGGTCCTGGTCGCGATGTCGACCGGCGGCGTCTACCGCACCGGCGACGCGGGTGCGAGCTGGCGCCCGCAGAACACCGGCATCCGCGCCTACTTCATGCCGGACGAGTGGCCCGAGTTCGGGCAGTGCGTGCACAAGGTCGCCCGGGACGCGGTCGACCCCGAGAAGCTCTACGCACAGAACCACCACGGCGTCTACCGGTCCACCGACGGTGGGGTGAGCTGGCAGTCGATCGCCGACGGGCTGCCCAGCGACTTCGGCTTCCCGATGGTGGCCCATCCGCACCGTGGCGACACCATCTACACCTTCCCGCTGGTCGCGGACGGGGAACGCTTCCCCGTCGACCGGCGCTGTCGGGTCTTCCGCTCTACCGACGCGGGTGACACCTGGCAGCCGCTGACCGACGGGCTGCCGACCGGCCCCTACTACCCCGCCGTGCTGCGCGACGCCATGTGCGTCGACGACGCCGATCCGGCCGGGGTCTACTTCGGCACCCGCTCCGGCGAGGTCTACGCCAGCCGCGACGAGGGCGACTCGTGGTCGCTGGTCGCCGCCCACCTGCCCGACGTGCTCTGCGTCCGGGCCGCGGAGGTCTGAGCGATGGTCACCGTCGTCGTGCCCGCCGCACTGCGCGGGGAGACGGCCGGCGCGGGCCGGCTCGACGTCGCCGCGGCGGGCACCCTCCGCGCTGTGCTCGACGAAGTGGGCGCCGAGTGGCCGCGGCTGATCCGGCGGATCCGGGACGAGCAGGGCCAACTGCGCCGATACGTCAACGTGTACGTCGACGGCGAGGACTGCCGGCAGACCGGCGGCCTCGACACGGCGGTGCCGGACGGCGCGGAGATCCAGGTCATCCCCTCCGTCGCCGGGGGCTGACCCGGCCCCGCCCTGGTGGTCCCGGTCGGCAGTCGAGCGGGACCACCCGGCCGGCGTTGTCCACGACTCGGGGTGCGAAGGGTCGCGGCGCCGCCTACGGTGGGGTTGGTCAACATTCCGTGCTGTTGGCCGGCGGTTGGTCGTCCTCGGCCGGGGGCGGGCGTGGGATGGGACGGCGGCCCGGCGTGGGCCGTCGACCGGTTATGCGATCCACTCTTTCGTGGGGTCCCCGCACGTGTCGCTCGACGTCTTCGTTGTGGAGGCTGCCCATGTCCGACTGGCGTTCGCGCGCCCTCCGTCCCGCGAAGCGGGCCCTGCGCCGCTCGCAGGACCGATATCCGCAGTCGCCACCCGAGCTGTCGATGGATCCGCGGGCGGCCGAGGAGCGCAGCGAGCCGCCTCCGGCGGAGGAGAGTGTGGTCACCTCCGCGATCTACCGGGACGGTCACCGGGTCGACGGCTCGCCGAACCTCGCGGAGACCTGCCAGCGGCTGCGGGACCATCCCGGGACGATGGCGTGGATCGGCCTGTACCGGCCGACCGAGGGGCAGTTGCTCACCGTGGCCGAGGAGTTCGGGCTGCACGAGTTGGCCGTCGAGGACGCCATCGTCGCGCACCAGCGGCCGAAGCTCGAACGCTACGGCGACACCCTCTTCGTGGTGCTCCGGGCCGCCCGCTACCTCGACGAGCGCGAGGAGGTCGACTTCGGCGAGGTGCACATCTTCGTCGGGGCCAACTTCGTGTTGACCGTACGGCACGGGCAGGCACCCGACCTGACCGCCGTGCGTCGCCGGATGGAGAACGACCCCGACCTGCTGCGGCGCGGCCCGGAAGCGGTGCTGTACGCGATCCTGGACAGCGTGGTCGACGGGTACGCCCCGGTGGTCGGCGGGTTGCAGAACGACATCGACGAGATCGAGACCGAGGTCTTCGGCGGTGATCCCCGGGTGAGCCGGCGGATCTACGAGCTGTCCCGTGAGGTGATCGAGTTCCAGCGGGCCACCCGGCCGCTGCTGGACATCCTCCAGGGGCTCACCGCCGGCTTCGAGAAGTACGGCACCGACGAGGAGTTGCGGCGCTATCTGGGCGACGTGGCCGACCACGCCACCACCGCCTCGGAGCGGGTCAACGAGTTCCGGCAGATCCTGGCGGACATCCTCACCCTGAACGCCACGCTGGTGTCACAGTCGCAGAACGAGGAGGTCAAGAACCTGACCGTGGCCAGCTACACGCAGAACGAGGAGATCAAGCGGATCTCCGCCTGGGCCGCGATCCTGTTCGCGCCGACGGTGATCGGCACGGTGTACGGGATGAACTTCGACCACATCCCCGAGCTGCACTGGGTGCTCGGTTACCCGTTCGCGCTCTTCCTGATGCTGGTGGTCTGCACCACCCTCTTCGTGATCTTCAAGCGCCGCGACTGGCTCTGACCGGCCCGGGCCGCCGCGACGCCGTCTCGCTCACAGCCAGTTGTTGCGCCGGAAGCCCCGGTGCATCAACACCGCCAGCACCAGCATCACCACCAGCACCACCCAGAAGCCGTTCGCCGCCTTCAGCCCGGGGATGAACTCGAAGTTCATCCCGTAGATGCCGGCGATGAAGGTCTGCACCGCGAAGATCGCCGCCCACGCCGCGATCTTGCGCATGTCGTTGTTCTGGTCCACCGAGACCTGGGCCAGCCGGGCCTGGAGGACCGAGGTCAGCAGGTCGTCGTAGGCGGTCACCCGCTCCACCGTGCGGGACAGCACGCCGTGCACGTCCCGGAAGTAGCGGACCACGGACCGGGGCAGTTCCCGGTCGTCGAGCAGCGCGGCGAACGGCCGCTGCAACGGTGCGACCGCCCGCTTGAACTCCATCAGCTCCCGTTTGAGCTGGTAGATGTGTGCGATCCGGTCCCGGGCCGTACGCGGGGCGAAGACCTGCTCCTCCACGGCGTCGACGTCGGCCTCCACGGCGGTGGCCACCTGGACGTACGAGCCGACGAGCTGGTCGCAGACCGCGTAGGCGACCGCCCACGGGCCGAGCGCCAGCAGGGTGGGCCGGGCCTCCAGGTCGGCCCGGACCGGCCGGAGCGCACCCGGTGCGCCGTGCCGGACGGTGATCACGAACCGGGGACCGACGAACACCGTCACCGCGCCGGTCTCCACCACCTCGGAGGTCTCGGTCAGCTCGGTGTGCTCGACGTACCGGGTCGTGCGCAGCACGATCACCGTCACCTGGTCGTAGCGCTCCACCGCCGGCCGGTGCTCCCGGTTGAGCGCGTGCCCGGCGACCAGCTCGTCGAGGCCGAACGCCCCGGCGATCGGCGCGAAGTCCACCTCGTCCGGATCGTGCAGCCCCAGCCAGACGAATCCGCGGCCCCGGCGCGCCGCCGCCAACGCCGCCCGGTGGTCGGGCCGGCCCGGCAACCGGCGACCGTCGACGTACGCCGCGCAGTCCACGATCCGGTCGCTCTCCTGGCCGCGCTGCGCCGGGACGTACCCGGAGGAGAGGCCGTCGGGGTTGAGCATCCGGGCGATCGCCCGGCGGACCGGCGCCACCCACCTGGTCCGGGTACCGGCGGCAGCCGCGTCCCGTTCGTGCCCCGCCATCGGCGTATGCCCCTTCCCGCGTGCGGTCGCTGGCGTGCATCGAACCATCCGCCGGCCACCCGGCCGGGCCCGGGTGCCGCCCGCCGGTGAGGTTCCGCACCATCCGCCGGGTGCGGCGGTCCGCCGGGCTATTCTCGATCATCAGGTGGCGCCATCATGCGACCGCCCCGGACGAGAGCGCTGCCGTACCCGGCCCCGCAAAGACGGCGCGCAGAAACCCATGACCGCTGTTGACGTCATCGAAATCGTCGGTTCGCTGCTGATCCTGTCGGCCTTCGCCGCCGCACAGACCCGCCGACTCTCCCCGCACTCCACCCGCTATCTGCTGCTGAACATCGCCGGCTCGACCGTGCTGGCGGTGATCGCCCTGCTGCACCGGTCGTGGGGCTTCCTGCTCCTGGAGGCGAGCTGGGCGGTCATCTCCGCCGTCTCGCTGGCCCGGCTGCCTGGTCGGGACCGGCCCGGCGGGCAGCCGGCGGACCGGCCCGGCCTGCACCCCTGACGGTGCCGGCCCGGTTTGCACCCCGCAGGGTCGGGAAGAGGCACCCCGGGGTGCCGGTTCGCCGGGAGGAGGCGCGATGGCGAACGCCGTACCAGATCCGTCTGCCGGGTCGATCGGGCTCGACACCGCCGCGCACGTCGGGATATCCGTCTCCGACC
The DNA here is from genome assembly GCF_033446045.1 of Plantactinospora sp. KLBMP9567. Taxonomy (NCBI): domain Bacteria; kingdom Bacillati; phylum Actinomycetota; class Actinomycetes; order Micromonosporales; family Micromonosporaceae; genus Plantactinospora; species Plantactinospora sp. KLBMP9567. The sequence continues at coordinate 27,296 of NZ_JAWQRR010000027.1, forward strand.
TGGGCCGCTCGGTCGCCTTCTACCGGGCACTCACCGGGCTCGACCCGGTGGTCCGGGACGAGGGCATGCACGGCGCCGGGTTCGCCCGTTCCCAGGGGCTGCTCCGGACCGGGCTGCGGTACGCCACCTTCCGGCTGCGCAACCTCGGCATCGATCTGATCCAGTTCGAGGAGCCGGCCGGCGAGCCGGCCGAGGTGGCCGCGAACCGCCCCGGTTCGATGCACCTCTGTTTCGAGGTGGACGACCTGCCCGCGGTCTACGACCGGATGCGGGCGGCCGGGCTCGACTTCCTCGGCCCGGCGTACACGTTCAGCGCCGAAGAGGTGTCGCCGGCCGACGTGGCCGGCACCGAGGTCGCGTACTTCAACGACCCGGACAGCACCAACCTGGAAATCATCGCCCCGAGGGGCGGGTTCGCCCGGCCGGGCTGACCAGCGGCCCGACCGGACGGGCGAGGGCTCAGTTCTCGCCCCAGACCTCCTGGGCGGTCTCCACGATCAGCCGCAGCTTCGCCACCTGTTCCTCCTGGGTCAGCGCGTTCCCCTCCACCGTCGAGGAGAAGCCGCACTGCGGGGAGAGGCAGAGCTGCTCCAGCGGGACGTACCGGGCCGCCTCGTCGATCCGGCGCTTGAGGGCGTCCTTGCTCTCCAGCTCACCCCGCTTGGTGGTGACCAGGCCGAGCACCACCTTCTTGCCCGGCGGGACGAACCGCAGCGGCGCGAAGTCGCCGGAGCGCTCGTCGTCGTACTCCAGGAAGAAGCCGTCGACGTCGAGCTGGCTGAAGAGCGCCTCGGCGACGAAGTCGTAGCCGCCCTCGGCGGCCCAGGAGGACCGGAAGTTCCCCCGGCACATGTGGGTGGTCACCGACAGCCCGGCGGGCCGGCCGGCCAGCGAGGCGTTGATCTGCCGGATGTAGCGCTCGTGCTGGTGCTCCGGGTCGCCGCCCTGGGCGGCCACCATCTCCCGCTGCCGGGGGTCGTTCAGGTACGCCAGGCTGGTGTCGTCGAACTGGAGGTAGCTGCAGCCGAGGTCGGCCAGCCGGCGCACCTGCTCAGCGTAGGCGGCGCTCAGGTCGGCCCAGAACTGGTCCAGGTCCGGATAGACGGCGGTGTCGATGGCGGCCCGGCCGCCCCGGTAGTGCACCATGCTCGGCGACGGGATGGTCAGCTTCGGGGTGCCGGTGGTGACCTGCTGCTTCAGGAAGGTGAACGCATCGCCGAAGATGGTGTCGGTCAGCTTCACCCGGTCGTGCACGCGCAGCGCCGCCGACTGGAACTCCAGCTTCCCGGACTCGTTGAAGAACTGTACGGTCAGCTTCTCGTCCGCCGGGTCGATCCCGCCGAGCTGGTAGATGAAGTCCATGTGCCAGGACGTACGCCGGAACTCGCCATCGGTGGCGGTACGCAGCCCGATGCTCTCCTGGAGGCGTACCACCTCGCGGATCGCGTCGTCCTCGACGGCGCGCAACTGGGCGGCGGAGGTCTTCCCGGCGGCCCGGTCGGCCCGGGCGGTCAGCAGCCGCGCGGGTCGCAGCAGGCTGCCGACGTGGTCGGCGCGGAACGGCGGGCGGGATGGTGTGTCCATGGTGGTCCCCTCTGTTCCTGGTACGCGGGCTCTGGGTCGGCACACGCCGGCGCCACGTACCGCGACGGCGCGATCCGGCCAACCATAGTCCGCCGCGCCGGCATCGATGATCTACAGACCGTACCGCCGCGCGGACCCGCCCGCCGGCTGGCGGAAAACGTTTCAGGAGACGGGATCGGGCCCGGTCTGCGCCCAGATGGCGCTCATCTCCGTCATGGCCTGCTCCATGATCTGCACCATCGCGGTCTTGGCCCGTTCGCCGTCGTGCCGCTGGATCGCCTGGGCGACGTCGGCGTGCAGTTGCAACGCCTCCTCGTGCGGATAGTGCGGCATCAGGTCGTAGTGGTAGCGGCCGGCCAGCACCTCGGCGACCAGCTCGTGCAGCTTCACGAACATCTCGTTGCCGGAGTCGACCAGCACCTGCCGGTGGAACTCGATGTCGAGCCGGAGGAACTCGGCCTCGTCCCCGGCCTTGCCCGCCGCCCACATCTTCGCGGCGAGCCCGACCAGCTCGCTGGCCTCCTGCGGGGTCGCCCGCAGCGCGGCGAGCGAGGCGGCCTGCGGCTCGACGGCGGTACGCAGCTCGGTGATGGAGCGGAGCTGGGCGATCCGGCCGGCCGAGGCGAGCCGCCAGCGGATCACCTGGGGGTCGAAGACGTTCCAGTCGCGCGCGGCCCGGATCAGGGTGCCGACCCGGCGGCGGGACTCGACGAGCCCCATCGAGGCCAGCACCCGCAGTACCTCCCGGACCACCGACCGGGAGACGGCGTACTGCTCGACCAGGTCGTCGATGTAGAGCACGGAGCCGGGGGCGAGCTGGCCGGCACAGACGGCCGTGCCTAGTTGATCGAGCAGCCGGGCGTGCAGCCCGGGCTCGGCGGGGTCGAGCCGGACAGACGCGACCTCTGGTGACGGCGTGGCCATAAATAAAGCCTATCAGTGAGTACCCTGGTCTTGCTTAAGTCAGGTTTATCGGCCTAGCATCCGGCATTAGGCGGACGTAGAAGTCCGCGGGCGGCGTCCCAACGGCGGGTCGCCGCGAGGGAAGGGGAGATGGACGTGTTACGTCGCTCGGTAATCGGAACATCTCTGGCCGTGGTGGCTGCCCTCGGCCTGTCCGCCTGCGGAGGCGGCAGCGATGACAGTGGCGGGTCGAACACGCTGCGCGTGACGCTGGTGAACCACGTCTGGACAGAAAACATAAAGAAGGCCCTACCGGAGTTCGAGCAACAGTCCGGGCTGAAGGTCGAGGTCACCCAGCTCGGCGAGGACCAGCTCTCCGACCAGTACAACGTGAAGCTGAACGCCGGCTCCAGTGACATCGACGTGATGATGTACCGGCCCCTCCAGGAGGGGAAGCTCTTCGCCAAGAACGGCTACCTGACCGACCTGACCGACAAGGCCAAGGGGGACTCGGCGTTCGAATTCGCCGACTTCCAGGCCCCGCCGGTGCAGGCCACCACCTACGAGGAGAAGCTGGTCGGTATCCCGATCATCACCGAGCAGGAGGTCCTCTACTACCGCAAGGACCTGCTGCAGAAGTCCGGCTTCACCGCACCGCCGAAGACCCTGGACGAGCTGAAGACGATGGCCGCCAAGGTCGAGGCCGACAACCCCGGCACCGCCGGCTTCGTGGCCCGGACCGGCAAGGCCGCCGCGGTCACCCAGTTCTCCAGCTTCCTGTACAGCTTCGGCGGCGACTTCGTCGATGCCAGTGGCAAGGCCAGCGTCAACACCGAGCAGGCCAAGCAGGCGTACGCGTACTACGGCGGGCTGCTCAAGGACCATGGGCCGGCGAACATCAGCACCGACATGAGCTGGTCCGAGGCGATGGCAATCTTCACCCAGGGCAAGGCGGCCTTCTACACCGAGGCGAACTCGCTCTACAAGAACGCCACCGACCCGGCCAAGTCCAAGGTCTCCGACACCGTCGGCTTCGCGCCGTTCCCGGCCGGTCCGGCCGGCTCCAAGCCGTACAACATCCCGTCCTGGGCGCTCGGCATCAACGAGGGCTCGGAGAACCAGGCCAACGCCTGGAAGTTCATCCAGTGGGCGGCCGGCAAGGACCAGACGCTGGCGCAGCAGAAGGGCGGCGTGCCGGGGGCCCGTACCTCGGTCTGGGCCAACCCGGAGGGCATCGCGACCTACCCGACGGACCTGGCGGAGGCCATCAAGATCAGCACCGAGAACGGCGTCGGCCACGACCGGCCGCTGGTGGTGAAGGTGGCCGAGGCCCGCGAGCTGGTCGGCCAGCCGATCGTGGACGCGATCACCGGCAAGGACGTGGCCGGCTCGGCCGCCACGGCGAACGAGGCGTTCCAGAAGCTCCTCGACGACGAGAAGTAGGCCATCGCGCGGGGTGACGGAGCGATCCGTCACCCCGCGTACCTCTCCGCCGAACTGGAAGACCACCCCATGGCATCTCTGGCATCTCCCCAGCCGTCCGGCGAGCTGACCGGATGGACCCGCTGGGCGAACAACCACCGCAAGTGGCTCTTCGCGGCACCGGCCATGACGTTCGTCGGTGCGCTGATCATCTTTCCGCTGGCCTGGACGATCTACCTCAGCCTCACCGACGCCGAGGGATCGGTCCGGGCGGAGTCCGAGTTCATCGGGTTCGCGAACTACCTCGAGGTGCTCTCCGACACCGACCGGTTCTGGCCCGCCGTGCTGCGTACGGTCGGCTTCACCGGGGTCGCGCTGATCTTCGAGATCGTCCTCGGCATGGCGGTCGCGCTGCTGCTGTGGCGGCCGTTCCGCGGCGAGCGGTGGGTCCGGGTGGCGATCCTGCTGCCGCTGGTCGCCACCCCGGTCGCGGTCGGCATGATGTGGCGGCTCATCTTCGACCCCAACATCGGGATGGCCAACCAGATCCTCGGCTGGGTCGGGATCGGCCCGCAGCCCTGGCTGGCCGGCCAGCACAGCGCGCTGCCGACCACCATCTTCATCGACATCTGGCAGTGGACCCCGATGGTGGTGCTGATCCTGCTGGCCGGGCTGACCTCGCTGTCCAACGAGCCGGACGAGGCGGCCCGGGTCGACGGGGCGAGCGCCTGGCAGCGGTTCCGGCACGTCACCCTGCCGCTGCTGATGCCGACGGTGATCGTGGCGATCCTGCTGCGCGGCATCGACGCCCTGAAGACCTTCGACATCCTGTACGCCACCAAGGGGCGGGGCGGCGGCTCGTTCCACGAGGTCGAGACGCTGAACGTGTACGCGTACGGGCTGAGCTTCGACTACAACGAGTACGGCATCTCGTCGACCGTGCTCATCATCTTCTTCCTGATCATCATCGGTTCGATGTGGGCGCTGACGTCCCGTCGCAAGAAGGGCGCACTGTGATGGCCCGCCGCAAGCGTCGTACCCCGTACCAGGTCTTCCGGGCGCTGGCCCTGGCCGTGGTGGTGGTCTCGCTGATCGCCCCGCTGCTCTGGATGGTCGCCGCCTCCTTCAAGACCAACGTCGACATCTACGACTCCAGCAAGGCGTTCGCGTTCACGCCGGTGCTGGACAACTACTCCAAGGTCCTGGACCAGGCGAACTACCTCCAGTTCATCGGCAACAGCCTCTGGGTGGCCTTCGCGGCCACCGTGCTGTCGCTGATCCTGGGCGTGCCGGCCGCCTATTCCATGAGCCGGTTCAACATGCGCAAGTCGGCCCTGGTGGTGCTGATGGCCCGGGTCATCCCCGGCGTCTCGCTGCTGGTGCCGTGGTATTACGTCTTCTCCAACCTGCGGCTGGTCGGCGGCTTCACCGTGCTGATCCTCAGCCACATGTTCGTCTCGCTGCCGCTGGTGGTCTACATCCTGATGGGCTTCTTCGACGGTTTGCCGCTGGAGTTGGAGGAGTCGGCGCAGGTGGACGGGCTCACCCCGATCGGGGCGTTCCGGCGGATCACGCTACCGCTCTCCGCGCCGGGCATCGCTACCGCCGGCATCCTGTCCTTCATCTTCTCCTGGAACAACTTCATGTTCGCCCTGGTGCTCTCCGGCGCCGACACCAAGACCCTGCCGGTGGCGATCTTCGACTTCGTCGGCTACGCCAGCATCGACTGGGGCGGCCTGATGGCCGCGTCCACAGTGGTGACCCTGCCGATCATGCTGATCGCGCTCTTCGTGCAGAAGTACGTCGTCTCCGGCCTCACCGCCGGGGCGACCAAGGGCTGAGGACGGCGGGGAACATGGCAGAGAAGCTGAGGCGGGGAGCATGACAGAGAAGCTGAGGCGGGCGACGTGACGAAGATCGAGCGGGTGGAGACCTTCCTCGTCCCGCCCCGGTGGCTCTTCGTCCGCATCGAGACCGCCGACGGGACCGTCGGCTGGGGCGAGGCGACCTGCGAGGGCCGGTCCGAGACCGTACGCACCGCCGTGCACCAGCTCAGCGAGGTGCTGATCGGCCAGGACGCGCTGCGGATCGAGGACCACTGGCAGGTGATGACGAAAGGGTCGTTCTACCGGGGCGGCCCGATCCTGGCCAGCGCCGTCTCCGGGCTCGACCAGGCGCTCTGGGACATCGCCGGCAAGCACTTCGGCGCCCCGGTGCACCAGTTGCTCGGCGGCCCGGTCCGGGACCGGATCCGGGTGTACGGCTGGGTCGGCGGTGACGAGCCCGGCGAGGTCGCCGAGCACATCGCCGCGCAGGTGGCGGCGGGGCTGACCGCGGTCAAGATGAACGCCTCCGGCCGGATGAGCCCGGTCGCCTCGGTGGCCGAACTCGACGGGGTGGTCCGCCGGGTCGCCGCCGCCCGGGAGGTGCTCGGCGAGCACCGGGACGTCGCGGTCGACTTCCACGGCCGGTTCACCCTGGCCAACGCCCGCCGGGTCGCCCCGCTGCTGGAGCCGTTCCGGCCGCTCTTCCTGGAGGAGCCGGTCGTACCGGAGAACTCGCACCTGCTCGGCGAGTTCGTCCGGTCGACCAGCACCCCGGTCTCCACCGGGGAGCGGCTCTACAGCCGGCAGGAGTTCCTGCCGGCGCTCCAGGCCGGCATCGCGGTCGCCCAGCCGGACCTGTCGCACGCCGGCGGGATCACCGAGGTCCGTAAGATCGCCGCACTGGCCGAGGTGTACGACGTGCAGCTCGCCCCGCACTGCCCGCTCGGGCCGATCGCGCTGGCCGCCTGCCTCCAGGTCGGCTTCGCGACCCCGAACTACCTGATCCAGGAGCAGAGCATCGGGATCCACTACAACGCCGACGCCGAGGTGCTGGACTACCTGGTGGACCGGACGCCGTTCGGCTTCGCCGACGGGCACATCGCCCGGCTCACCGGTCCCGGTCTCGGCATCGAGATCGACGAGAATGCGGTACGCCGGGCGGACCAGCGCGGGCACAGCTGGCGCGGTCCCGTCTGGCGGCACCCCGACGGCTCCTTCGCGGAGTGGTGAGCCGACCCGTCGACCCGCCGCTCCCGTCCACCACCCCAGCGCAGAAAGGCATGTCGTGAAGATCGTCGCCGCGGACGTGATCGTCTCCAGCCCGGACCGCAACTTCGTCACCCTGAAGATCACCACCGACGAGGGGATCACCGGGCTCGGCGACGGCACCCTCAACGGGCGGGAGCTCTCCGTCGCCTCCTACCTGGCCGACCACGTCGTACCGCTGTTGATCGGGCGGGACCCGCACCGGATCGAGGACACCTGGCAGTTCCTCTACCGGTCGGCGTACTGGCGGCGCGGGCCGGTGACCATGGCCGCGATCGCCGCCGTCGACGTGGCGCTCTGGGACATCTTGGCGAAGGCGGCCGGGATGCCGCTCTACCAGCTCCTCGGCGGGGCATCCCGGACCGGCATCATGGCGTACGGGCACGCCTCCGGCCGGGACATCCCGGAGCTGTTCGACTCGATCCGGCGCCATCTGGAACTCGGCTTCAGGTCGATCCGGGTACAGACCGCGGTCCCCGGCATCAACGCGGTCTACGGGGTCGCCGCCCAGCCCAGCGTGGACGGCAAGCGCTACGACTACGAGCCGGCGCAGCGCATCCCGCTGCCGGCCGAGGAGGACTGGGACACCCGGGCCTACCTGCGGCACCTGCCGACGGTCTTCGAGGCGGTCCGCAACGAGTTCGGCCCGGAACTGCCGCTGCTGCACGACGGCCACCACCGGATGACCCCGATCCAGGCGGCAAAGCTGGGCAAGGCGCTGGAGCCGTACGACCTGTTCTGGCTGGAGGACTGCACCCCGGCGGAGAACCAGGAGGCGCTGCGGCTGGTCCGGCAGCACACCACCACCCCACTGGCGATCGGCGAGGTCTTCAACACGGTCTGGGACTACCAGACGCTGATCCGCGAGCAGTTGATCGACTATGTCCGGTCCGCCGTCACGCACACCGGCGGGATCACCGCGATGCGCAAGCTGCTCGACTTCGCCGCGCAGTACCAGATCAAGTCCGGGATTCACGGACCGACCGACATCTCCCCGGTCGGGATGGCCGCCGCGCTCCACCTGGACCTGGCGATCCACAACTTCGGCATCCAGGAGTACATGCGGCACGGCCCGTTGACCGACGAGGTGTTCCGGCAGTCGTTCACCTTCACCGACGGGTACCTGCACCCCGGCGAGCAGCCCGGCCTGGGGGTGGAACTCGACGAGGAGGCGGCGGCCCGCTTCCCGTACCAGCCGGCGTACCTGCCGTTCAACCGGCTCAAGGACGGCACCGTCCATGACTGGTGACGGCGGCTCCGGCCCGTCGCACGGCGGCGAGCCGGTCCGGTCCACCCGGCACGTGGTGGTGATGGGCGTTTCCGGGTCGGGCAAGACCACCGTGGCCGAGGGGATCAGCGCGCTGACCGGGCTGACCTTTGCCGAGGCGGACGAGTTCCATCCCGAGTCCAATGTGGAGCTGATGCGGGCCGGGGTACCGCTCGACGACGGGCACCGCTGGCCCTGGCTGCGCGAACTGGCCGGCTGGATGGCCCAACGCGCCGCCGAGGGTGTCTCCACGGTGCTGGCCTGCTCGGCGCTGCGGCGCTCCTACCGCGACGTACTCCGGCAGGGACCGCCGAGCGTCGACTTCGTCTTCCTGGACGGGTCGGCGGAGGTGATCCGGGAACGCATCTCCCGGCGGGCCGGGCACTACATGCCGGCCAGCCTGCTCGACTCGCAGATCGCCACGCTGGAACGGCCGGCACCGGACGAGCGGGTCCTCACCCTCGACGTCGCCGCGACGCCGGAGGACCTGGTCGAGGCCGCGGTCGAGGGCCTCGACCTGCCCCGCAGGGCCGGTCGCCCGAGCGCCTGAGCAACCACACCGGCCCCGGCCGGGGGCTAGCCCCAGGTGGAGCGCTGGTAGGGGTCGGGGTCGGTGACCCAGCCGGCGACCAGCACCAGGCCGCTGCCCCGGTGCACGGCGAGGAAGCCGAACGGCCGGTCGAAGGTTGCCCGTACCAGGCGCTTCCGGCTGGTCGGCTGCGGTGGCGCCGAGCCGGCCCTCATCCCGACGGCGGTGACGGCGGCCGCCTTGAAGCCCTGCGGACCGAACGTCGCCACCGCGCTCTGCTGGGCCGCCGAGACCGCCAGCGGCTTCGGGCTGATGCCCGGGAAGTGGCCCCGGCCGGAGTCCGTGGCGCTGCGCAGCCCGAACAACTCGGCGTGCTCCAGCAGGTCGTGGTCGCCCTGGACGGTGAACCGGACGGTGGAGACCCACAGCTCGGGCGCTTCGTCGAGGGCGGTCACCACCTCCTCGGTGACCCCCGGGCCGGCGGTGACGCCGAGCGACGGGCCCGACCGGAGCGCGGTGACCGCGGCCGGCAGCACCTGCGCCGCCGTCCGGTCCGGCCCGCCGAGCACCAGTACCACGTCGACGTCCTCGCTGCCGCGTACGGTCAGCAGCGTCACCGGCCCGGCCTCGGTGTCGACGACCCGCAGTACGGTCAGATCCCGGGTGCTCCGGTGCAGGCCGGTGAGGTCCCGGTCCTGCCAGGGGCCGACCTCCGGCCGGAACCAGCCCTCGTCGAACGGCTCCGCCCAGGTCGTAAGCACCAGCAGGGCGCTGGCGAGCAGGAGCAGGGTCTCCCCGCTGACCCGCACCGGCATCGCCGGGATCAGTCCGTCGGTGTGCCGGACCGCCCAGTCGTCCAGGACCGGCTGGTCGGTGCCGGGATCGCCGGTGAGCTGCCCGCGCATCGACTCCGGCACGGCGGCGAGCCACCGGTCGGTCAGCGGCAGGTCGTGACGGGACCAGACGGCCATCGCCAGCGAGGTGGTCGGCGAGCCGGTCAGCGCGTACCGGGTCGGGGTGCCGGCGACGGCGTGCAGCTCCGCCCGGGCCGGGCCGTCGGCGTACGGCGCGAGCAGGGCCAGCAGCGGATAGACGCCCGCGCCGGAGAAGACCGTCTGCCGGCCGTCCAGCCGGGCGGCCCAGCGCGCGGTGAGTGCGTTCGCCGCCTCGGTGCTCATCCCGGCACCCCGCCGCGCCCGCTCGTCGCCGTCCCTTCGGTGCGATGCCTCATCCGATCCGTCCTCCGGTCTTCGTGCCTGTGCCGTGCTGACGGGTTACGTCCAACCCGCCCGTCGATCGTTCGCATCGGTAGGAGAAGGTAGCAATCGGGGACGGCGGGGAGTGGGACGGCAGCTCGATGGCGAGCGACGAGACGCGCAGACTGCTGCGCCATCCCGAGGCGCCGAAGCGGGCGACCCTGCTGGAACTGCTGCTCGACGTGATCTACGTCGCGGCGCTCGCCCTGCTCTCGATGCGGCTGGCAGCGGAGGCGACCTGGACCGCGGCGGCAGAGGTGGTGGTGCTGCTGATGGCGGTCTGGTGGATCTGGTCGATCACCGCCCTGCTCACCGACTTCTACAACCCGGAGGAACCCAAGATCCAGGTGATCGTGGCTTGGGCGATGCTCGGCAGCGTCGTGATGACGGCGAGCATTCCGCTGGCGTTCTCGGCGCTCGGCTGGCTCTTCGCCGGGATGTACGTCGCGATCCACCTGGTCCGCGGCATCGTGCTGATAGCCGTGCTCCGCAGGCATCAGGCCCAGATCCGGGCGGCCCGGTTCCTCTGCTGGTTCGGGCTCTCCGGGACGCTCTGGCTGGCCGGCGCCTTCCTGCCGGCCTCGGCCCGTCTCGCGCTCTGGGGCATCGCCCTGGTGATCGACTACGTCGGCGGCGCGCTGCGCTACCCGACACCGTGGCTCGGCCGGGTCCCGCTCGACCAGTACGACAAGGCGAGCGAGCACCTCGGCGAGCGTTACCAGCAGTTCGTCATCCTGGCGCTCGGCGACATCATCCTGGTGCCGCTGCTGCTCAGCGGCCGGAGCGGGCCCAACGCCGGACGGATGGGCATCCTGCTGCTGGCGTTCGTCACCATGCTGCTGCTCTGGCAGATCTACGTCTACCGGGCGGGAGCGCTCCTCCAGGTGGCGATCAACAGACGGCCGCGCCGGGCCACCCGGTGGGCGCCGTACACCCACCTGTGCATGGTGGCCGGCATCGTCTCCACCGCCACCGGATTCGAGCTGCTGGCCGGCCAGTCCCGCGCCGAGGCCGGGCCCGGCCTGGTCGCCGTGGTCGTCGGCGGACCCACGCTGTTCCTGGTCGGCCGCACCGTCTTCGAGTACGAGCTGTTCGGCAAGTTCTCCTGGTCCCGGCTGGTCTGGTTGGTGGTGCTGGTCGGCACGGCACCGGCGTTCCTGCCGCTGACCCCGGTCGCGGTGGCCGGCTTCACCGGCGCGGTCCTGCTCGGGGTGGCCCTGTCCGACACCGCCCGGTCAAACGGCTGGCGCCGGCCGGGCCGCCGGCCCACCCCGTCCTGAGTCTGCGAGTGCGCCGGGCGCGCCAGGCTGCCGCGGCGATTGCGGCGACTGCGGTTGAGCCGGGGAGCTGAGGTCGGGGCCGCACCGGGATCCCGGCGCCGGTGCGGACCCGACCGGTCGGACGGGCCGGAGCGGCTCAGCCCACGCTGATCGCCCCGGTGCCGGAGCGGACGCAGGCCACGGCCCGGTTCGGGGTGGCCGCCGCACCGGCGAGGCACTGCCCGAGCACCGCGTGCCCGGCCGCGTTCGGGTGCCAGGACTCCTGGCAGGTCTGGAAGTACGTGACGCAGGCGTTGGCGATCCGCTGGATGGCGATCTTGTCGTAGCCGGAGAGGCTGGTCACCGGGACCCCGGTCGGGCCGTCCTGCAACCGGATCGGGGTGGCGAGCGCACCGGTCGGGCTGGACCCGGTCTCGCAGAGCCGGGCGCCGTCGAAGGCCCGCTGCACGTTCAGATAGACCAGGTCGTCACCGGGGAACTCGGCCCGCATGGTGCCGTGCACCGACTGGACCAGGGTGCCGAGGCCGGTCGAGAAGAGGTGCCCGGCGGCCAGGCTGGCCCGGTGCACGGGACAGCCGGCCGCGTACCGCTCGGCGCCCAGAGCCCGGAACTTGTCCCGGCTGTCGTCCCGGCTGTCCTCCTCGTGGAACCGCGACTCGAAGTCGAACGGCAGCGGGTTGGTGTAGTCCTGGAAGACGATCCGGTGCTGCCCGTCGGCGTCGACCTGGTCCAGGGTGGCCAGCAGTTGCCGGACCGCGTTGGTGGTCTCGGCGGTCGCCGCCGCGAACTCGGCCGGGGTGCCGAGGTCGTCGCCCGCACACGGCGCCTGCTCGACCGGCCCGCCGAGGTACGCCCAGAACTCCCACCAGCCGGTCCAGGCATCCGCGATGAACCGGTTGGCGCAGTCCGAGGCGACGTCGCCGAAGGTGAACGAGCTGTTGTTGGAGCCGAGGCCGAGCAGCACCAGGTCGATGTCGTGGGTCTGCGCCACCGCCCGGAGCTGGTCGAGCTGCGCCGCCACCGTACGCCCCTTGGTGCGGCCGGCGGAGGCGTTGGCGATGTCGTACGGCTGGCCGCCCGAGCAGGCGAGGTTGAACCGGGCCGAGATGCCGGGCAGGTTCGCCTGGTGCAGCGAGGCGTTCGCGGACCGGTGACAGAAGAAGGCGTTGCTGTTCGGCGCGGACCAGCCGGGGAAGCTCTGCGGGGTACCGTTCACGTCCACCACCGGCTGGTAGCCGCCGGCGCCCTCGCCGCTGACGAAACTGTCCCCGAGCGCGACCGCGGCCGTGGGCAGCGCCGCCGTGGCCGTACCCGGTGCGGTGGCGATGCCCGACAGCGTGCCGGTCGCGGCGAGGGTGAGCGCCAGCGCCGCGGCGAACGCGGGTCGACGGAACCCGAACATCTCCGACCCCCAAAGGTCTGATCGAAATATCGAAGCTTCTTCGCGTCCGGGCATCAGATCACGCACCCGGACAGGGGTCAACGAATGGCACGGATCCCGGCCGGCGAGCGCCGGACGGCTGCCCGGCAGGCGTGCAGGACGTCCGGCCGCAGTAGGTGACCGAAGCCGGCCCGGTCCAGGCGGAGTACCAACCCGGCCCGGTCGGTGCCGAGCGCGGCGGCGGTGGCGTCCAGCTCCCAGTCGTGCGCGGCGAGCCGGCCGAGCAGGTGCCCCCGGCGGGCCTGCGCGGCGGAGAGCCGGAAGGTCTTCAGGTACGCCAGCCGGCCGTCGGCGTCGGTGATGGTCTCGCCGACGTGGTTCTCCCGGTCGGGGTGGAACGGCGGCAGGAACCGGGACAGCGTGAACCCGCCCATCCGGTACACCGGCTCGACCGTGCGGTGCTGGGCGCCGAAGAGCCCGTCCGCCATCAGGTGGCGCATTTCCTCCCAGGCGGCCCGGCTACGCGCCAGCTCGGCCCGGAGATCGGCCACACTGTGCACCCGGGACTCGTCGATCCGGGCCGGGAACTCGGGTGCCGCCGGATAGAGCTGGGCGTACTGGTGGACCAGCTCGCCGTAGAGGTCGCCCAGCAGCGTGGGATGCAGGGCACGGTAGTCCTCGGGATGCGGCACCACCAGGGCGGCGGCGAGCGCGTCCGCGACGTAGAGCAGCATGCCGCACTGGTCGGGGTGGATCTCGAAGATCCGCAACGCGTCGCCGAGGCCGGGGATCCCGGTGCCGGCGTACGCGGCCTCGGCCCGGGGCGACAGTCCACGGGTGACGGCCCGGCGGGTCCACTCCTGCCAGGCGATCGGCGGTCCGCCGAACTGCAGCCCGAGATAGCCCTCCAGGGCGAGGTGCAGTGGCAGGAAGCGCAGCCGGTGCCTCGCCTCGCGCCGGGCCATCCGGCGGTGGAAGTGCAGCCCGATGCCCCGGGGCGGGCCGCCCGCCGCCGGGTCGGCCAACTGGGTGCCGTACGCGGCAGCCGGGCTGCCGTCGTCGGTCCAGGTCGCCACGAAGGCGTGCGGGATGTAGGCGACGTACCCGGTGCGCGGGCCCACGGCCACCACCGACGGTTCGTCCGGGTCGTGCAGCCGGGGGTGCAGCCGCAGCTCGGTGAGGGGTTCGGCGCGCAACAGCGGTTGCAGCCGGACCGCGCCCCAGACCTGGTCCGGGCCGGCGTGCAGGCCGGTCAGCTCCAGCTCGTGCCGCTCCGGCCGGACCGCGCGGGCACCGCCACCGGTCCCCTGTGCCGTGCTCACCCGCCGCCTCCCCTTCCGTCCACTGCGGTCATGTCGGCTGCCCGGCCTGCGCCGGCCCGGCGAGGAACCGGTCGACCCGGTCGTCGAGGTGCCGGCGCAGGTCGGCGAAGCTCGCCGTACCGGTGGCGAAGCGGGCGAGTTCGACCAGCGCGGCGGCGTCCTCGGCCTCGCGTACCCCGACGGTCGCCACCCCGGGCGCGAGCCGGCGCACGTCGAAGGCGTCGCTGTCGTACACCGGATTCAGGTGCACGACGGAGGTCCGCCGCTCCGGGTCGAGCCGGGTACGCCAGATCCGCAGCACCTCCGCCGCCTGCCCGGGTGGTGCGTTGTCCCAGCCGTCCGAGACCACCACCAGCCGGTCCGGTCGGTGCGCCAGCCCGTCCAGCAGCCGCTCCCCCAGCCCGGTCGGCCCGGTCGCCCGGACCAGCAACGGGTCGTCCCGATGGTGGAGCCAGAGTCCGGTGTAGTCGGCGGCGAGCACGTCGAGCAGGTAGTGGGTGGCCAGCGCCACCGCCAGCGGGCGGCGCCGCTTGACCCCGGAACCGGACGACGAGTAGCTGTCGTCCAGCACCGCCACCACCCGACCCCAGCTACCCGCCTGCCGGCCGGCGGCACGACGGGCGGCGGTCCGCAACGCCTCGGTCAGTTCGGCGCGCCGCGCGACCCGTTCGACCCGGGGCAGCGACAGCACGTAACCGGCGAGCCGGGTCAGCGGGGCCCGGGACAGCTCCATCCCGACCGCCTCGACGCCGAGCCGGCGGGCCGAGGACTGGAGCCGGAGCCGCTCGGCACCGGTCAGCTTCGGGGCGATGCCGGTCAGGAACCGGGCCCGCCCGATGCCGTGCAGCGTGGCCAGCCCCTCGGCGGCGGTGTACGGCAGCCCGTAGAGCGCCCGCTGCTCGTAGTGCGCCCGGCGCCAGGTCTCCAGGATCGGCGTCTCGTACCGCTTCGGACGGCGCCAGTCGAAGAGCACCGTGCCCAACTCCCCGGGCAGCGTCAGATGTGCGTGCCGGGCGGCGACGGCGAGTCCACGCCGGTACTTGACCGCGTCGAGCGCCGGATCGGGCCGGGCCACCAGCCAGTCCCGGACGATCGCCCGGGTACGCCGGTTGTTCACGCCCAGCCGGCGCAGCTCCCCGAACACCCGGTACGCCCGCTGCGGCGGCAACAGCCGCAACCGGGCCGCGATCAGCCGGCCCTCCACCGCCCGTCGGGCCGGGTCGGCGAGTCGTGCCGTGCGGAGCAGGTTCGTCACCACCAGCGCGGCGTTGAAGTCGTTGACGTCCAGCGCCAGGGTCGCGGCGTACAGGTCGCGGTAGTTGCCGAGCACGTAGTCGTGCAGGAACGACAGCGACATCCGCTGCTCGGCGGCACCCGAACGGAACTCGCGCTGCCCGGTCGAGGTGACCGCCGCGTTGACGAACATGACCACGTCCTCGCACGCGACCCGGTCCGACAGCGACAGCACGGCGACCTCCGTCCGGCGGGTAAGCGGAAGCCGGCCGGGGAATGAGGGCACGAACTGCGAATCGTCGCTGCAGAGGCGGGTTCCGGAAGTCGCACCTGAGTCCCGCGGCCGGCCGGGTCACCGTACCCGGTGCAGCGCTACGCGGGCGACACGATTAGCCCCCGCCCCGGCCGGCCCGGCGTACCGGTCAGCGGTGGTGTTTCGCACCCGCCCGGGCGGGAATGCGACCCTCGGCAGCGCCGTTACACCGCCCGGAGAGCCGGCCGCACGGATGCGACCGGCAACCGGTGAAGGAGGACGAGATGGCGACGGCCGTGGAATTCGGTCTGGACAGCTTCGGCGACGTGACCGCCGACGCCGAGGGCAACCCGGTGCCGTACGCCCAGGTGATCCGCAACGTGGTCGAGGAGGCGGTGCTGGCCGACCGGCTCGGCATCGACGCCTTCGGGCTCGGCGAGCACCACCGCGACGACTACGCGGTCTCGGCCCCCGAGATCGTGCTGGCCGCGATCGCCGCCCGGACCGAGCGGATCCGGCTCGGCACCGCGGTCACGGTGCTCAGCTCCGACGACCCGGTACGCGTCTACGAGCGGTTCGCCACCCTCGACGCGCTCGCCCGGGGCCGGGCGGAGATCACCCTCGGCCGTGGCTCGTTCACCGAGTCGTTCCCGCTCTTCGGATACGACCTGACCGACTACGACCGGCTCTTCGAGGAGAAGACCGAGCTGATGTCCCAGCTACTCACCGAGGACGCGGTGAGCTGGCAGGGCACCGTACGCGCCTCGCTTACGAAGCAGCACGTCTATCCGAAGACGGAGTCGGGCCGGATCCTCACCTGGATCGGTGTCGGCGGCAGCCCGGAGTCGGTGGTCCGGGCCGCCCGGTACGGCTTCCCGCTGGTACTGGCCGTGATCGGCGGCGAGCCGGCCCGGTTCGCCCCGTACGTGCAGCTCTACCACCGCGCGCTCGCCGAGTTCGGTAGGGAGCCGCTGCCGGTTGCGGTGCACGCGCCGGGCTTCGTCGGCGACACCGACCAGGAGGCGGCGGACCTGCTCTGGCCGCACGTCCGGGTGCTGTTCAACCGGATCGGTGCCGAACGCGGCTGGCCGCCGATGACCCGGAGCCGCTTCGACGCCGACATCGCCAACGGTGCCTGGCACGTCGGCTCGGCCGAGACGGTGGCACGCAAGATCGCCCGGACGGTGCGGGTCCTCGGGGTGCAGCGCTTCGACCTGAAGTACTCGGCCGGCACGCTGCCGCACGAGCGCCTGATGGAGACGATCGAACGGTACGGCAGCCAGGTGGTCCCCCGGGTCCGGGAACTCCTCGCCGCGGACGGCCGCCCGGCGTCCTGACCCGGGTGGCACGCCCGACCACCCACCCGCGCCGGCGGCGGACCGGATTCTCGCCTTCTTCGAGGGCCCCTACACCCCGTACGTGTACCGGCTGGCCAGCGGCGAGCGACCGGGTGCTCGCGTCCTTCGTCGGCGGAGACGACCAGTGCTGACCCTCCCCCGCTGACCGGCGGCCCAGGCGGTCCCGGCCGGGTCCCCTCCGAGCCGGTGGCCGCCTGGTCACCGGAGGTTATCCTGACCGGGTGACCAGCGGTTCCCGCCTGGTGGCGCTCGGTGACACGAACGGTCCGGTGACCCGCGAGCGTCTCCAGCCACCCCCGTGAACCCGCCCCAGCGAATCGGCCCCTACCGCGTCGAGCGATTGCTGGGCTTCGGTTCGTTCGCCACCGTCTGGCTGGGCCACGACCCGGCTCTCGACGCCCGGGTGGCGATCAAGATACTGGCCGAGAACTGGTGCCACGACCTGCGGGTCCGGGAACGCTTTCTGGACGAGGCCCGGCTGCTGTGGCGGCTGGACCACGAACGACTCGTCCGGGTCCACTCGGTCGGCGAGTTGGCGGACGGCCGGCCGTACCTGGTGATGGCCTGGGCGGCGGGCGGCAGCCTGCGGGACCGTCTCGCCGCCGGACCGATGCCGGTCGGGCCGGCGCTCCGGGTGCTGCGCGAGATCGCCGCCGGGGTGGGCGTCCTGCACGCGCACGGCATCGTGCACCGGGATCTGACCCCCGGTAACGTGCTGTTCCGGCCACGGCCCGGACGAGAACGCCGACCCGGCCCGTCCGCCGCCGGCCCCGACGACACCACAGTGGACTCCGGCGGTGCGGTGCGCGACGGCGGGCCGGATCGGAACGGGACCGGCGACTGCGTGCTGATCGCCGACCTCGGGCTCGCCAAGGCGCTCGCCGCCGCCTCCGGGCTGACCGCCCGGGCCGGCACCCCCGGATACATGGCTCCGGAGCAGGAATCCCCGGCGGCGCAGGTTGACGCCCGGGCCGACGTGTTCGGGCTCGGCCGCCTCGGCGTGACGCTGCTGGGCGCGTCCGGCCCCGACGACGACCCGGCGGAGGTTCCGGCGCTGCGTGCCGGAGTACTCCCGGGGGTCGCGGCCGTGCTCCGCCGGGCGACCGCGCGGAATCCGGCGGAACGCTATCCGGACGCGGCCGCCTTCGCCGACGCGCTCGACCGGGCCGTCGACGCCGGGCCGGCCACCCGGAAGCGACGGCCGTTCCGGGCCGGGTCCCGGCGGCACTGGACCGCCGCGCTACTCGGCGCCGCCGCGCTGGCGGCAACCGCGTTCGGCACGCTCGGCCCCGGCTGGCCGGACGGCGACAGCCGGATCGGTACGGACTCGACCGGCCGGATCTCGGTCGCCCTGCCGGAGGGCTGGCAGGCAACGGGCTCGGGCTGGATCGGCCAGCGCGCGCCGGACGGCGAACTGGAGCCGGCGCTGGTGATGTCACCGGATCCGGAACGCTGGCCGACCGACCCGGCCGTGCCGGGTGCGTTCGTCGGACTCTCCCGCAGCCTCGCCCAGCGGCACGACCCGGCCGGGTACGTCGCCGAGCACCCGCACGCCGAATGCGCCCCGATTCCGGCCCGCACCGTCCGGCGCGGCGACGTCGACTGGTACGTCGCCGCGTTCACCGCCTGCCGCAGCGGCAAACCGGCGATCGTGGAGGCGGCCGGGCTCGCCCCGCAGGCGCCCGGGCTGGTGTACGCGCAGATCGCGCCTCCGGCGGACGCCTCGGCCGACTTCGTGGACACGCTGCTGGCCGGAATCCGGGTACGGCGCTGATCCGCCGGCCGCCGACTCGCCCAGCTCCCGGACTCCCCCGTCGACCCGACTTCGCCGGTCACTCGACCACCAGCACCGTGATGGTGTGGCTGCCGCCCGTCTCGCTCGCGATCTCGACCGTGACGGTGCCCGGGCGCAACATCCGGCAGTCGAGCACGCCGGCTTCCCAGTGCCGGGCGACCTGCTCCGGCGGGGTCGCGGTGACGGCCTCCGGCCAGACGTTCTGGATCCGCAGTATCGCGGCCACGGTCAGGCAGAGCGCCTCGGGCATCGCCGCCGGATCCGAGCCGTCCACGGTGTAGATGACCGCCGGGAGGCAGGCCGGGGAGAGTTCGACGGTCGGCGAGGTCCGGGGCGGGGTACGGGTACGGGTGCGGGTGCGGGTGCGTCGGGGTGTACCGGCCGGCGGGGAGACCGCGGCCGAGGTGGCCGGGGTGCCCGCCGGACGGGACGGGACAGTTGAGGTCCGGCTTCCGGTGGCGGTGGCGGGCGGCGTCGGGGTGGGCCACTGTCCGGGCAGCGGCGCGACCGGTGCCGAACCGCATCCGGCCGCCAGTACCGGGGCGAGGATCAGGCCCGCGACCATCCGCCAGCGGCGCTGACCGGCCGGGGTGGCGGGAGGGGACCGCCTGCGGCGCACCGGATCAGACCCCGGCGTCGGTGAGCAGGTCCCGCAATCGCTGCCGCCCCTGGTGGATCCGGGACTTCACGGTGCCCTCCGGCACCCCCAACAGCCCGGAGATCTCCCGGTACGGCAGGCCGAGGACGTCCCGCAGCGCCACCGGCTCGGCGAGTCCGGGGCCGATCGCATCCAGCGCGTCGAGCAGGTCCAACCGGGTCCCCGCGACCACGCTGGTGCGGCGCGGGTCGGCTGGTTCCGGCATCGGCCCACCGCGTCCCTCCGCCTCGAACCGCCGACGCAGTGTCGCGTACGTCGAGCGGGCCCGGTTCGCCGCGACCCGGTGCAGCCAGGTCCGGAACGCCGACCGCCCGTCGAACCCGGTGATCCCCCGTGCCACCGCCAGCAGAGTGTCCTGGCACGCCTCCTCCGCGTCCTCCCGGTTGGGCAGGAAGCGCGCGGACATCCGCAACACGTCGGGGCGCACCGCGGCGAGAAGGCGGTCCAGGGCGTCCCGGTCGCCGTCGGCGGCGGCCCGGGCCAGCCCTTCGAGGTCGACGATGCCGGAGGGCACGGGCCGAGTCTAGGTAGCCGTGTCCAGCACCGCCGCCGCAAGCCGTAGCGGTGAGCCGTAGCGGTGAGCCGTAGCGGTGAGCCGACTTGACCGCCTTTTGCGACATCAACTTGATGGGCGCGCATCAACCTGGCGACCACCGCCCGGTGGCGCTGCAGCCGCGTGACCGGAAGGTGACGGTCGTGAACCGGGGTCTGGTGCCAGCTCGCCGAGTCCGGTACCCGTGCCGGCCCCGACGGTGTGGACCCGGCACCGCCCGGACTCGCCCCGGGAAGCCGGGCCGGTCAGCTCCGGCCGACCGCCCCGGTGGCGGCCAGGTAGTCGCCGATCGAGGCCGGCGGGACGAGAGCGACCCGGCACCAGTCGACGAGCAGCAGGTCGGCCTCGCGCATCGACCGCTCCAGCGCGGCTACCAGCTCCGGCTGTGGTTCCGCCGCCGGTCCCGGCTCGGTGTGCACGGCCAGTACGGCGAGCGAGTCGCCGTCGGCGAGCCCGTACAGCAGAACCCGCCCGACGGAGACCGCGAACGAGCTGGGCACGATCCCCGGCTGCCCGCGGAAGCCGATCCCGCCCCGGCTCCGGGCGCCGGGCGGCAGCAGGCTCAGCAGCCGGCTCCGGGACACCGTCCCGGAAAGCGGCCGGACCGGCTGGCTGCGGATGTGGATGCCCTGGAAGCCGTAGATCCGACCATGCTCGTCGCGGCGGACGTGCTGCTCGAAGCTCTGGCGTACCGCCCGCAATTCGGTCTGCACCTCGTCGCCCAGATCGGCGCTGACCAACTCCACCTGCCGCCAGTCGTCCTCGTGCAGTTCGAGGCGATCGGCACCGGCCGGTGCCCCGGCGACCGCCGGCAGGGTGGCGCAGAGCGTCGGCAGCGAATAGAGGACGTCGCCGGGCGGGGCCGTCTCGATCCGGCGCAGCGTCAGGGTGAGGGTCCCGGTCGCGCCGAACTGTGCCGAGGTCGGCGGCTCGGCCCGTTCGACCGACCAGGTGGCGCCGGCCAGTTCCAGCGTGGTCGCCGCCTGGAAGCTCTCCGGCAGTTGTCCGAGCGGCAGCTCGCTGTGACCGATCCGGGCTCCGGTGTCGGCATCGAGGAAGGCGACCCGCACCAGCTTTTTCGACATGGCGGGGACCCTATCCGTACGCCGATCATGCTCCGGCCGGTGGCCCTCGGCCCCCGCCCCGCCGGCGCCCCCGGACGGGGTGGATGCGGACGGCACGGTACGGCGCGCCGCGCCGATTGTCCGGTCCGTCCGCAGCGATCGCTCGCGCCGTCGTCGCGCAAAGCCGACCGAAACCGTTCGCGGACCACGGCGGAGACCTGCTCGTTGCCCCGTACCCAGCCACGTCTACCGTGCGTTGATGCGGATCAGCGAGGACGCGGAACCGTCAACCGACGAAGACACCCGCTCGCATAGCCGTGGAAACTCCTCGCTGGCCCAGGCGCGTGAAGTGCTGGAGCTGCGTGCGTTCCGCCGGCTGTGGGTCGTGACGGGACTGTGCAGTACCGCGGACTGGCTGGCTCTGGCCGGGCTCGCCGCGCTGGCCAGCACCCTGGCCACCAGCGCAGCCGGGCTGAACTTCGCGTTCAGCGGCGTCCTGTTCGCCAATCTGCTGCCCGGCCTGCTGTTCGCGCCGATCGCCGGGCTGATCGCGGACCGGTTCGATCGACGTACCGTGATGGCCGCCGCCGACCTCGCCCGCTGCGCACTACTGCTGTCGATCGCGGTCGTGAACACCTACTGGTGGATCCTCGCCGGCGGCTTTCTCGTCCAGATCGCCACGACCATGTGGATTCCGGCCAAGGACGCCGCACTGCCCCGACTGCTCCGTCGACCGGACCAGGTCGCGTCAGCGGCCCAACTGGGCCTGGTCATGACGTACGGCATCACCGTCGTGGTCGCCGGCGCCCTGTACACCCTGATCACCGGTGCCGGAACCGTCTTCGGCCTGCCCACCGAGGTAATCGCCATGAACGGCCTGACCCGGCTCGCGATCGCCCTCGCCGCACTGCTCGACCTGGCCAGCGCGGCATCGATCACCGCCCTCGTGCCTGAGCTCTCCGGGCGGTTCGCCCAGGCGACGCCGTCGACCCCCGACGCCTCCACCCCCATGGCCGCCACCGAACCCGGCCCGGGAGTGGCCGGGATGCTGCGCGACAGTGTCAGCTACCTGCGGCGCACCCCCCTCGTCCGTGGTTTGTTGGTTGGCATGGCGGGCGCGCTCACCGCCGGTGGCGCTGTCGTCGGCTCGGCTCAGCCGTACGCCCTGAGCCTGCTCGGCGGCCAGGCCGCCTTCGGGCTGTTGCTACTTTCCGCCTTTCTCGGGCTGGTCATCGGCATCGTCGCCACGCCCAGACTGGCCGGCCGGATGACGCACGAGCGACTGTTCGGCATCGCCGTCGTCGCCGCCGGAAGCATGCTCGTCCTGTTGGCGCTATCCCCGCACCTGGCCGTCTCGCTACCGACTGTGGTGGTAGTGGGTGCCTGCGCCGGCACCGCGTTCCTGGCTGGTGTCACGATCATCGGCTCCCGCGTCGATGACGCGCTACGCGGTCGGGTCAACGCGCTCTACCAGTCGCTGCTGAAGGTCGTCCTGGGCTGCTCCGTGGCCCTGTCACCGCTGCTGGTGACACTGATCGGGCAACGCCAGGTCCTCCTGTGGGGCAACGATCTCCTCATCGACGCCACCCGGCCGGTGATCCTCGGCGGCGGCCTACTGGCCGTGGTGGCCGGCACGATCGCCTGCCGCCACATGCGCGACGACGCCCGTCGACCCGTCGCGTGTCGTCCGGGTGTGAGCGACGCGGCGCGCCGGTAACGGCCGCGCGACGCGGGCAGGCGGAACAGCGGCAACCGCTCCTGATCACCATGCCCACGGCCGAGGGTGCGCCAGCCGCGGCCGGTGGCCGGAGATACTCCGACTGGTCGCACCGCTCGCCACCATCCTGTGCCGACGGCCGTTACCGGACTGGTCACCTCGATGCCATCGCGGCACCGTAGCGAGCCGTGACCCCAAGGCGAGGACACCGTATGCCGCCTAGCCCGGATTCGCGCCACCGCCCGTGCCGCCCAGCCCGGATTGTGCCAACCTCGCGCGGGCCGGACACCGGTGCCCGGCCCGGACGGTCCTGAATAGCGGACACCATTGCTCTCTCGTTGAACAAACGTGTCAGACTCGGTGGCTGCCACCAGCCTGCGGCATAGCATGGCGGCGGACGAGGACGGCGAAGGAGACCGGCAGATGGTTTCGATCGAGGCGAGCGACGGAGTCCCGGGCGGAGCGGACGACCGCGTGCACGCCCTGGTCGCCGAGTGTGGCCGGCGGGCCCGGGCCGGGTCGGCCGGGTTGGCCGAGGCGCCGGACTCGGTGATCGACTGCGCGCTGACGGCGATGGCCGACCGCCTGGTCGCGGCCGAGAGTGAGATCCTCGCTGCCAACCAGCGGGACGTCGAGGCGGCCAGGGCCGCCGGGATGAGTCCGGCGCTACAGGACCGGCTCCGGCTCGACGCCGCTCGGCTGAAGGGGATGGCTGACCAGTTGCGGCTGCTCGCCGAGGCGCCGTTCCCGGCCCGGGAGACGCCGTTGCGGTCGCTGCCGGGCGGGCTGCGGCTCTCCGAGCGCCGCCGGCCGGTCGGGGTGATCGGGGCGAACTTCGAGGCCCGGCCGAACGTGACCGTCGACGTGGCCTCCCAGTTGGTGAAGTCCCGCAACGCTGGCGTGCTGCGTACCGGGTCCGCCGCACTCACCTCGGCGAACGCGCTCCACCAGCACGTCATCGCCCCCGGGCTGCGCGACGTCGGCCTCGATCCGGACGCGATCCAACTGCTGCCGGACGCGAGCCGGGCGAGCGCGGTCGCCCTGGTCCGGCAGACCGACCTGATTCCGCTGGTGATCCTCCGGGGCAGTGGTGACGCCACCCGCTCGCTCGGCGCCGAGGCGGCCCGGCACGGCGTCCGTACGCTGGCGCACGCCGACGGCGGCGGGGTGCTCTACGTCGATGCGGCCGCCGACCTGGACCGGGCGACCGAGTTGCTGGTCGCCGGCCTGGACCGGCTGGGCGTCTGCAACCGGGTCAACCTGCTGCTGGTGCACCGGGACGTCGCCGGGGCGGCGCTGCCCCGCTTCGAGGCGGCCCTGACCGAGTTGGGCGTCCGCGCCTCGCTGCCGCCGTACGACCACCCGGTCGGCTACGAGTGGGCGCTGGACAGCGGCCGGGAGGCGACCGTGACCATCGCCGAGGTGGCCGACCTGGCCGAGGCGGTGACGGTCGCCAACACCGAGACCTCGGGGCTGGCCGCGACGATCGTGACCGAGGACCGGGCCGCCGCCGAGCGGTTCATCGCCTCCGCCGTCGGCACCGGAATCTTCTGGAACGCCTCGACCCGGCTGCTGGACGGCTTCAAGCTGCACGGCGTACCGGAGACCGGGATCAACGTGGACCACGTGCCGGGCCCGCGCGGCCCGGTCACCTTCCAGGATCTCTACCTGCGGCAGTACGTGGTCGTACCGGAGGACGCACCCGGCGTCCCCGGCTGACCCGGCGGCCCGGCGCGGGCCGTCTCGACAGCGCGGCCCGGGCCGTTTCCTCAGAGCAGTCCGTGCCGGACCGCCCAGACCACCGCGGAGATCGGCGCCGGCACGCCGAGGCGATCGCAGATCGCCCGGGTACGGCGCCGAACGGTCCGCTCCGACATCTCCAGCCGGCGGGCGACCGCGTCGACCGGAAGCCCCTGGGCGAGCAGTCGCAGCAGGGCCAGTTCCTCGTCGTCCAGTGGATGGCGTTGCACGATCGGTACGGTCACGGCGCCATTCCCTCCTCACCGCGCGGTGTTGTCCGTTCCTGCTCCGATCCGCGCTCCGGCCGGACGCCGCTCCGACCGGGTCGTCGCGGCTCCCGGCACCCGCGCCCCGGGCCCCTGGGCCGGACGCGGGTCCTGGCGACGGCCCGGCCCGGCCGGGGTGACCGGCGAGGTGTGGCTGCGCTGCCCGCACCCGGGTTACGGGCCGGACGCGGGTGCGGGCAGCGCACCCGGTTCCGCGACGCATGCGGGTCTCCGGCACCGCACACCCCGGGGTTCCGGTGGCGCCGAAGCCCGGCACCGCCACCGGACCGGTCGACGGTGGACCCGCCGGTGGCCGACGGCGGCGCCGGGACGGTGCGGCTAGAAGTCGAACTGGTCGATGTTGGTGGCGTCGAAGACGGTCGGCGGGCCGAGCACCACGACGCCCTGGGCGCCGACGGTGTACTCACCCAGCTTGCCGGCGGTGAACTTGTCACCCTCCTTGCCGGTGATCATCCCGGAGGCGAGGGCCGCACCGGCGTACGCGGCCAGGTAGCCGAGGTCGGCCGGGTTCCACAGCGCGAAGCTCTTCACCGTGCCGTTCTTGACGAACTCGCGCATCTGGTTCGGGGTACCCAGCCCGGTCAGCGCCACCTTGCCCTTGTACTGCGAGCCGGAGAGGTAGCGGGCGGCCGCCGCCACGCCGACGGTGGTCGGCGAGATGATGCCCTTCAGGTCGGGGTGGGCGGAGAGCAGGCCCTGGGTCTCCTGGAACGACTTCTCGTCCTTGTCGTCGCCGTAGACCGTGGTCACCAACTGGATCCCGCTGTACTCCGGCTTGCGCAGCTCGGTCTTCATCAGCTCGATCCAGGCGTTCTGGTTGGTGGCGTTCGCGGTCGCCGAGAGGATCGCGATCTTGCCCTGGCCGCCGATCGCGTCCGAGATCAGCTTCACCTGGTTCTCCGCGATACCCTGCCCGGTCACCTGGTTGACGAAGATGTCCCGGCAGTCAGGGTTGGTGTCGGAGTCGAAGGTGACCACCTTCGCGCCGCCCTGCCGGGCCTGGTTGACCGCCCCGCAGATCGCGTTCGGGTCGTTCGCCGACACGACGATCACGTCGCTGCCCTGCTGGGTCAGGGTGTTGAGGTAGCTGACCTGCGAGGACGCGCTCGCCTCGGAGGGACCGACCTCCTTGTACTCGCCCTTGAACTCCTCCACCGCCGCCTTGCCACCGTTGTCCGACACGGTGAAGTACGGGTTGTTCACCTGCTTCGGCAGAAAGGCGACGCTCAGCCCCTCCTTGATGGAGCCGCCGCCACCGGCGGAGGAACCGCCGGACGGGGTGCCCTCGTCGTCGCTCGCGCAGCCGGCACTGAGCAGCAACGCCGCCAGGGTGGCTACGGCGGCGCCCATCCGTACGCCTCTGGATCGCATGACGGTCATGTCCGGTCCTTCCTTGGATACAACTGCCCATCTCTCGGGCCGGTGGAAATCGGAGGTGGTTACAGAAAAAGGTTCAGCGGTCAGGCGCCCTCGGCGCCCGCCACCGGCGGTGCGGCAGGTCGTCGCCGACGCATCCGCGCCCGGAGCATGCCGGCCGCGTTCGGCCCGACGACGGAGATGATGAGCAGGGTGCCGGTGACCACCGTCAGGGTGTCGGCCGGCACGTCGGCGAGTTGCAGTGCGTTGCGCAGGGTCATCAACAGCAGTACCCCGGCCAGGACGCCGACCAGGGTGCCCCGGCCGCCGAAGATGGAGACGCCGCCGAGCAGCACCGCCGCCACCACCGACAGTTCCAGCCCGGCCCCGTTGTCGGCGCGGGCGCTGGCGTACCGCATCGTCCAGAAGACTCCGGCGAGGGCGGCGACCGCGCCGGTGACGACGTAGAGCCAGAACTTGGTCCGGGCCACCGCGATGCCGGCGAAGGTGGCGGCCTGGTCGTTGTTGCCCATCGCGTAGAGGCCGCGACCGATCGGGGTGGCGTGCAGCAGTACCCCGAACCCGATCGCCAGGACGGCGAGCGGCACCACCACCCACGGTACCGTCGTGCCGGGCAGCGCCTCGATCGAGTTGCCGGTCCAGCCGAGCGGGAAGTCCGCGACCGCCCGGTCACCGAGCACCACGTAGGCCAGTCCCCGGTACAGCGCGAGGGTGCCGATCGTCACCGCCAGGGAGGGCAGGCCGAACCCGGCGATGAAGAGCCCGTTCACCGCGCCCAGCACGGCACCGAGCAGCACCACCAGCGGTACGGCCAGCACCAGCGGCAGCCCGGTCACCCAGAGCTGGCCGAGTACCGCGCTGGACAGTCCGAGCATGCTCGCCACCGACAGGTCGATCTCACCGGTGATCACGATCAGCGTCATCGGCAGCGCGATCAGCGCGATCGGGACGATGTCCAGCAGCAGGAAACCCCAGAACCGGGCGGTGGCGAAGCCCTCGACCAGGACCGACGCGCCGACCACCACCAGAGCCAGGACGACGATCACCAGCACGTCCCAGGTGCCGAAGGTGGAAACCCAGCGGGCCGGCCGGCCCGTCCTGTCAGGCGCCACGGGCCTTCCTTCCTCGAAGCCGGTGGGCCACCCGCGCGGCGAGCGCCCGGTCCAATCCGATCGCGGCCAGGATCAGCGCCCCGACCACCGCCTGCTGCCAGAACGGGTTCACCTTCAGCACCGGCAGGGCGCTGCCGATGGTGCTCAGCAGTACGGCGCCGAGCGCCGCCCCGTACACCGAGCCGCTGCCGCCGAAGATGGCGACGCCGCCGACCACCACCGCCGCGACCACGTTCAGCTCGATCCCGCTGCCGGCCGCCGCGTCGAGGGTGCCGAACCGGGCCGCGTAGAGCACCCCGGCCAGGCCGGCGAGTCCACCACTGACGACCAGTGCTCCGAAGACCCGCCGGCCGACCGGGATCCCGGAGAGCCGGGCGGCCGCCGGGTCGGAGCCGACGGCGTACAGCTCCCGGCCGCTGCGGTACGACTTCAGGTAGAAGCCGGCGACCAGCAGCACCGCCACCGCGAAGAGGGCCAGCAGGGGAATTCCGAGCAGGTCGGCGGTGCCCATGCTCTTGAAGCCGGCGGGCATGTCGGCGGCGTTGATCTGCTGTCCCGCCGCCCACGAGTAGTCGACGCCCCGGAACACGTAGAGGGTGCCGAGGGTGACCACCAGGGCCGGTACCCGGGCCACCGCGATCAGTGCCCCGTTCAGCACGCCGCAGAGCACGCCGAGGCCGACCCCGACCAGCAGGGCGAGCACGATCGGTGCGTCCGGCATCGCCAGGAACAGCTTTCCGGTCGCGAACGCGGCCAGGCCGAGTACCGAGCCGACCGAGAGGTCGACGTTGCGGGTGATGATGACGATCGCCTGGCCGACCGCGAGTACCACCAGGATGGTCGCGCCGAGCATCAGGTCCCGCCGGCCCTGTCCGGAGAGGAACCTCGGGTTCACCGCCGTGGTCACCGCGATCAGCACGACCAGCGCGAGTCCGATGCCGACCTCGCGGGCCACGAAGAGGCGGTGGCCGAGCCGGATGCCGATGGCCGCGCCGCGGGCCCGGGCCTCGGCGGCGTCCGGCGCCGACTCCGGGCGGGTCGTGGTCGTCACGCCCTACCTCCCCGGTCGGCCGCCGCTCGCTGCCCGGCCGCGGATGCCTGCCGGACCGCCGTCCGTCGCTGCCCGGTCACGGCTTTCCTCCCTGTCCGGTGGCGGCCAGCATCACCGACTCCTCGGTCGCCGCGTCCCGGGCTATCTCGCTGACCAGCCGGCCCTCGTGCATCACCAGCACCCGGTCGGCCATGCCCAGCACCTCGGGCAGTTCGCTGGAGACCATCAGCACCCCGACCCCTTCGCTCGCGAGCTGCGACATCAACCGGTGCACCTCCGCCTTGGTGCCGACGTCGATCCCCCGGGTCGGCTCGTCGACGATCAGCACCTTCGGCGTGGTGGAGAGCCACTTCGCCAGCACCACCTTCTGCTGGTTGCCACCGGAGAGTGTGGAGACCGGATCGTCGAGCCGGCCCGCCTTCACCTGCAACCGCTGGGTCCAGGTCTGCGCGGCCGTCCGCTCCGCGCTCCGGCGGAGCAGGCCGAACCGGGCCAGCGGCCAGCGTCGGGTCAGCGTGGCGTTGCGTTCGATCGACAGCTCCATCACCAGTCCCTGCTGCCGGCGGTCCTCCGGCACCAGCGCCATTCCGGCGGCCATCGCCGCCGCCGGCCGGCTCCGGGGCAGCCGTACGCCGTCGACCAGAACCTCGCCCGCGTCGTACGGGTCGACGCCGAAGACCGCCCGGACCACCTCGCTGCGGCCCGCGCCGACCAGGCCGGCGAGCGCCACGATCTCACCCCGGCGTACCTCGAAGCCGACGTCGGCGAAGACGCCGCGCCGGGTCAGGCCGCGCACCTGGAGGATGACCCCGCCGGCCTCGGTCTGCTGCTTCGGATAGAGCTGCGAGACCTCCCGGCCGACCATCCGGCGCACCACCTGGGCCACGTCGAGGTCATCGGCCGGATCGGTGGAGACCCACCGCCCGTCCCGCATCACCGTGATCCGCTGGCTGAGCGCGAAGACCTCGTCGAAGCGGTGCGAGATGAACAGGATCGCGGCGCCGGCCTCCCGCAACGACCGGACGACCGCGAACAGCCGCTCCACCTCGATCCCCGACAGCGCCGCTGTCGGCTCGTCCATCACCAGCACCCGGGCCTCGAAGGAGAGCGCCTTGGCGATCTCTACGAGCTGCTGGTCGGCGATGGAGAGCCCGCGCGCCGGCCGGTCCGGATCCAGCGGTACGCCGAGCCGCGCGAACAGCTCCGTGGCGCGCCGGCGCATCGTCGCGGTGTCGATCCGGCGCAGGCCGCGCAGCGGTTGCCGGCCCATGAAGATGTTCTCCGCGACCGACAGGTCCGGAAAGAGCGTCGGCTCCTGGTAGATCACCGCGATTCCGGCCGCCCGGGCGTCGGCCGGACCGGTCAGGATCAGCGGCGCACCGTCCATAGTCAACTCTCCGGCGTCCGGGGCGTGCACCCCGGCCAGGATCTTCACCAGGGTCGACTTACCGGCACCGTTCTCCCCGACCAGCGCGTGCACCTCACCGGCCCGCAGTTCGAGGCGTACGTCGGCGAGCGCGTGCACCGCGCCGAACGACTTCCGTACGCCGGACAGGGCCAGCCGCGCCGTACCCGGATCTGCACGCTCGGGCATCCGGCCCTCCAGCCATGAAACGTTTCAGCCCAATGTGATGAAGACGCTAGAGGCCGGCTTCCCGGCCGGTCAAGCATTTCGGGCCGGTTACCGAATCGTTACTCTAGGGTAAGCCCTTTCCTCATCCCAGATTCGGGCGTTGGGCAGGGCCGATGCCAAGATTGCCGACCACGGCCCGACCGTCGTCGCCGTCAACCGCTGCCGCGCTGGCCACATCCGGTCAGGTGCCCCCCGCCGCCCGAGCCGCCAGGCATCCTTGACACGATTCAGTTCAGGGCCGACGCGGAGGAGGGACAGCATGCGGGAGACCTCCGTGGCGAGCATCCGCGACGTCGCCAGTCACGCGGGAGTCTCGATGGGCACGGTCTCCAACGTGCTCAACCAACCCGACCTGGTGTCGAGCGCGACCCGGGCCCGGGTCCTCGCGGCGATCGACGAACTCGGCTTCGTGCCCAACCACGCCGCCCGGCAACTGCGCCGGGGTCGGAGCCGGACCCTCGGTCTCGTCGTGCTGGACGTGGCCAACCCGTTCTTCACCGACCTCGCCAAGGGCGTCGAGGACACCATCGGCACCGCCGGGATGCCGCTGATCTTCTGCAACAGCGACGGCGACCAGGCCCGGGAGGACGCCTACCTCGACCTGCTCAAGGAACAGCGGGTGCAGGGCGTACTCATCACCCCGGTCGACGATGCCAGCGCCCGGCTGCTCCGACTGCGCGACCGGGGCATCCACGTCGTACTGCTGGACCGGCGGTCCCGCGACCCCGACCTCTGCTCCGTCTCCGTGGACGACCGGCTCGGCGGCGAACTGGCGGTACGCCACCTGCTGGAGGCGGGGCACCGGCGGATCGCCTTCGTCGGCGGCCCGGTCGGGCTGGAACAGGTACGCGACCGGCACGCCGGCGCGGTCCAGGCGATGACCGGCGGCGGGCTGGACGAGGCCGCTCTGCCCCGGCTGGACACCCCGGCCATGACCGTGTCCGCCGGCCGGGACGCCGCGGCCCGGCTGCTCGGCGCGCCCCGGGAGAACCGGGCCACCGCCGTGTTCTGCGCCAACGACCTGGTGGCGCTCGGCGTCCTCCAGGGGCTGACCCAGCAGCGGGTCCGGGTACCCGAGGACATCGCCCTGGTCGGCTACGACGACATCGACTTCGCCGCCGCGGCCGCCGTGCCGCTCACCTCGGTACGGCAGCCCCGGCAGCAGCTCGGCCGGACCGCCGCCGCCCTACTGCTCGGCGAGATCAACGAGCCGACCGAACACCGTCACCGGCAGGTGGTCTTCGAGCCCGAACTGGTCGTCCGGGAATCCAGCCGCCGCCCGGCCGGCCGGACCACCGGGTGACCCCACCGCAGCCCGGCCAACCGGACCTCTCAACCGTCACCGCCGCGGGCCGGCCGCCTCAGCGACCGGCCGGGGAAGCTGGCGGCGGAGCCGGCAGCGGCATCGCCCAGACGTCGGCGATGGACGGGTCGTAACCCTCGCCGGTGTCCTGGAACCGCACCCGGACCACACCGTCGGCGGTCGACTCCGGCCGGTCCACCACGAACTGGTAGCCCACCGTGCCAACCCCGCCGGCCGTACGCTGGTACGCCCGCGCGTGCACCGGCACACCGTCGACCAGTACCTCGTAGTCCTTCAACTGCGGATTGTCGTACGTCTCCACGGCCCGGAGCAGGAACGGCCGTCCCGGCTCGACGGCGAGGTCGAACTCGAACCAGCCGCCCGGCCGGGTGACGTCGGTGTAGCGGCGGGTCAGCCCGGCCTCCACGTTGGTTCCGGAGTGCTCCGAGGCGACCAGCCGGTGCGCCTGCTCCGACGCTGCCGCGCCGAGATCGACGTGGTCGAGCACCGTGCCCGGCGGGTCGTCGAACCGGACCGGCAGGTCGACCGTCCGGCGTTCCGCCTCGGTCGGCCCGGTGGCGACGGTGATCCCGGCCGCGCCCTCGGTCACCGCCAGCGGCGCGGTGACGGTGCTGTCCAGGGTGACCTCGGCACCCGGGGCCAGGGTGAACGGCCGACTGCCGGGCTCGACCCGCCAGCCGTCCGGGGCGGTGCCGGTCAGCTCGCCCGGCACCGCGACGGTGGACCGGTTGCGGAGCACGGTGTGCAGGGTGGCGGTGCCGCCGGGTGCCACCGGGGCCGGCTCGACGGTGGTCGAAACGACGATGACGGCCGGCGCCACCGGCAGCGAGCCCCCCAGCGGCAGCGTCGCGGTGCCGGACCGGTAGCGGTAGCCCGCCGATCCGGTCATCGAGACCGTGCCGACCGCCTGGCCGGCCGGGACCCGCAGCTCGTACTCGTGCCGCACCGCCCGGCCCGGCGGGACGCTGCCCGGCCGGGCGCCGACCGGGCGTACCGTCACGCCGTCGCCACCGTCCAGGATGGATTCCACCCCGCCGAGGGTGGCGTCCCCGCGGTTCTCCAGCACCACCGCCGCCCGGACCACCCCACCGGGCAGCACCTCCCCGGCCGGCAGGTCGAGCCGGGCCACCGCGCCGACCAGGGCCGACGAGGCGGCGGAGAACCGCTGGTCGAGCCGGGTCAGCGGGGCGGCGAGCCGGTCCGCGACCGCCCTCGACATCCGCCCGGCCCGCACCTGGGTCTCCAGCCAGCGCTCCAGGTCGGACCCGGTCGCCAGGGC
Source organism: Plantactinospora sp. KLBMP9567 (assembly GCF_033446045.1). Lineage (NCBI taxonomy): Bacteria > Bacillati > Actinomycetota > Actinomycetes > Micromonosporales > Micromonosporaceae > Plantactinospora > Plantactinospora sp. KLBMP9567. Next base: position 59,766 of record NZ_JAWQRR010000027.1, read on the forward strand.
CCGGTGTACGGCGGTGGCGGTGGCCCGCGCGTCACCCTCGCCGTACCGGTACGCCAACCGGGCGGCCGCCGCCTCCACGGTCAACCGGGCCAGCCGGAGCCGCACCTGGATCGCCAGCGGCCAGCGCAGTTCACCGGCGACCTGGTCGGCGACGGTTGCCGCCGCGGCGACCGCGTCGGCCGCCTCGCCCAGGTCGCCGAGCACCCGGTCGACCGCGAAGGCGTACCTGCCGGAGCCGATCTCGAAGACCGCGTCGCCGCCGTCGCGCCGGACGAACCGTACGCCCTCGGCCCGGTCCGCCGGCCGGCCGCCCTCGGTGACCGCGTGCCGGCTGGCCGCCGGGACCCGTACCGTGGCGGTGGTGTTGCCGGGCACGGTGACCGCCAGCCGGAGCTGCCCGTCGTCGAGTTGCCAGTCGGTGCCGACGGTCCCGTAGCTCGACCGGTACGACGCCTTCGCCGACCGGATGTCGCCGCCGGGTCGCGGTGCGATGGTCATGTGCGCGTAGCCCGGCTGCGCCGGGTCCGGCTGGATGCCGGCGACGGTGCGGTACATCCAGTCCCCCACCGCCCCGTAGGCGTAGTGGTTGAAGGAGTTCATCGAGACGTCGCCGAAGCTGCCGTCCGGCATGATCGAGTTCCACCGTTCCCAGATCGTGGTGGCGCCCTTGCCGATCTCGTAGCCCCAGGAGGGGTAGGTGTCGCTGAGCAGCAGCCGGTAGGCCACGTCGAGGTGGCCGGTGTCGGCCAGCGCCGGCAACAGGTCCGGGGTGCCGAGGAAACCGGTGGCCAGGTGCCAGTCGTGCCGTTCCAGGTTGGCGACCAGCCGGTCGGCGGCCCTGCCGCGCAGCGCGTCGGGCAGCAGGTCCATGCCGATCGCCAGCACGTACCCGGTCTGGCTGTCGCCCTGCACGGTGCCGTCGGCGCCGACGTACGCCGTGGTGAACGCCGCAGCGATCCGCTCCGAGAGCGCGGCGTACCGTTGCGCGTCGGCGGTCCGGCCGATCGCGCCGGCCATCTCGCCGAGCAGCCGGATGCTGTACGCGTAGTACGCGGTGCCGATCACCCCGGCCGGGGTCGGGTCGTCCAGGTTCAGCCAGTCCAGGTACGGGCCGGCGTTGGTCCGCCGCTGTCCCGAACTGGTGCTCTCCAGCCAGGCCGCGTAGCGGACCATCGAGTCGTAGTGCTCCTCGATCACCCGGGTGTCGCCGTAGCGCTGCCAGAGCGTGTGCGGGACGGTGATGCCGGCGTCGGCCCAGCCGGTGGCGCCGTCGCCGCAGCAGGCCCTCGGCGCCACGTCCGGGTAGGCGCCGTTCGCCGACTGGGCATCCCGCAGGTCCGCCAGCCACTTGGTCAGGAAGGTCAGGCTGTCCATGTTGAACGTCGCGGTCTCGGCGAAGACGTTGATGTCGCCGGTCCAGCCGAGCCGCTCGTCCCGGGCCGGGGTGTCGGTCGGGATGGAGAGGAAGTTGCCGCGCTGCCCCCAGGTGATGTTGCTGTGCAACTGGTTCACCATCGGGTTCGAGGTGGAGAACGTGCTGGTCAGCTCGCCGTCGGTGTGCATCACCAGGCCGGTCACGGTGCCCAGGTCGGGAGTGCCGGGGAAGCCGGTCAGCTCGACGTAGCGGAAGCCGTGGAAGGTGAAGGTCGGCTCGTACACCTCCGGGCCGCCGCCGCGCAGCCGGTAGAGGTCGGTGGCCCGGGCGGTCCGCAGGTTCGCCGTGTACGCCGTACCGTCCGGGTTGAGCACCTCGGCGTGCCGGATCCGTACCGTCGTGCCGGCCGGGCCGGCCAGCCTGAGCCGGACCTTGCCCACCATGTTCTGCCCGAGGTCGAAGATCCAGGTGCCCGGGGTGGGCTGGGTCAGCGCCAACGCCTTCAGTTCCTGGGTCACCCGGACCGGCGGGTCGACCTGGGCGACCAGCCGGCCGGTCGCCCCGCCGTCGCCGCCGACCGTCGCCGCCGACCAGCCGGAGTCGTCGAAGCCGGGCCGGTCCCAGCCGGCCGGCAACCGCCGGGCGTCGTAGGTCTCGCCGTGGATCAGGTCGGTCAGCAGGAACGGCCCCGGGGTGGCCCGCCACGAACCGTCGGTGCGGACCGTCTCGGTGCGCCCGTCCGCGTAGTCGATCACCAGCGCGGCGCTGAGCAGAGGGCGGGGACCGTAGTTGTCGGTGCCGAACCAGGCGATGCTGCCGGAGTACCAGCCGTCGCCGAGCATCGCCCCGAACGCGTTGTCGCCGGGCCGGAGCTGGCCGGTCACGTCGTAGCTCTGGTACTGCACCCGCTTGGCGTAGTCGGTCCAGCCGGGGGCCAGCTCGTGGTCGCCGACCCGTTCGCCGTTGAGCGACAGCTCGTACACGCCGAGCCCGCTGGCGTAGACCCGGGCCCGGGTTACCTCCCCGGCCACCCGGAAGCCGCGCCGCAGCAGCGGGTTCGCGTCCAGCGCGGCGAGCATCGTCTCGGTGTCGCCGCTGACCCGCAGACCGCCGGCGGTCGGCGTACCGGCGCCGAACGGGTTCTCGCCGTCGGTCAGCGGTGCGGCGTAGAGGGTCCGGTCGCCGCTGGTCACCGTGAAGTCGGCGAAGACCGCGGACTCCTGGGTGGAGGTGCGCAGCCCGACCGAGCCGGACCGGTGCGCGGTGTGCCGGGTGACGTCGACCTGCACCCCGTCGACCCAGGTGGTGAAGGTGTCACCGACCGCGGCGATCCGCAGGGTGTGCGGCGCCGTCAGCTCCTCCGGGGGTACGACCGCGGCCAGCGGCACCTCATTGAGTACCGTCCACGCCCCGTTCACCCGCACGTGCGGGCGCAGCTTCGCACTCCCGTTGGTGGTGGAGAACTGCCACATGTACGCGTTACCCGCACCGCTGGCCCGGAAGAAGATCCCGGCCGCGTCCCGTTCCACCCGCACGGTCGTCTGCACGGTGTAGTCCACCCAGGACTCGGTCGGCGGTGCCAGCCCGATCCAGTCGCCCTGCCAGCCGTCCGGCCCGCCGACCCCGGTCTCCCAGTACGCCGGCTCGCTCCAGCCGGAGGCACGGCCGGTCTCGTCCCAGATCCGCACCTGCCAGGCGTACCGGGTGCGCGGTTGCGGCGCCGGCCCGGCGTACGGGACGAGCGTGCTGTTCCGGGACGTGACCCGGCCGCTGTCCCAGACGTCGGGCCGGTCGAGCCGGCTCGCGGCGCTGGCCACCCGCACCTGGTACGCCTGCTGGAGCACACCACGCCGGCTGGACTCGATCGTCCAGCCCAGCCGGGGGCGCTCGACGTCGACTCCGATCGGATCCGTCGCCCGCTCGGTGGTCAGGCCGGCCACCGTCACCTCCGGGCCCGAGGTCCTCGCGGCGGCCGGCGCCGGCCCGGCGACCGCCGCCACCGACAGCGCCAGCAGCAGCGCGAGCACCACCGACAGTCCCGACCGGGGCAACCTGGTGAGCAACATCGCCGACTCCCCACTTCCGCCCGGCTGACGAGACGTCTCAATGGACGGACACTGAGACGATCCTGACCAGCCGCCCCGGCCGGACTCAATGGCTGGCGGTGGCCACATCCGGCCAGCCTTCCCGCCAGCACCGGCGTTACCGGGCCGCTAGGGGCGCAGCGCCACCCGCAGCTCGGTCAGCCGCCAGGTCCCGGGATCGGGTACCCGGCGGACCCCGTCCTCGACCAGCGCAAGTCCCGGGAATCGGCGCAGCAGCGCGCCGAGCGCGACCTCGATCTGCACCCGGGCCAGCGCCGCGCCGAGGCAGAAGTGCGGCCCGTGCCCGTAACCCAGGTGTGCGGGCCGGCCGGCGGGGCGCCGCAGATCGAGCCGGTCCGGCTCGGCGAACGCCCGAGGGTCCCGGTTCGCCCCGGCGAGCACCGCGGTCACCGGCTCGCCCTTGCCGATCGGCACACCGGCGATCTCGACGTCCTCCCGGGCGTAGCGGGGCAGGCTCAGCAATTGCGGGCCGCACCAGCGGGTCAGCTCCTCGACCGCGCCGGGCAGCAGGCCCGGGTCGGCGCGGAGCGCCGCGAGCTGGTCGGGATGCCGGAACAGCGCCTCGACGGCGTTGGCTATCACGTTGGTCGGGGTCTGTCCGGCGAGCACGAGATGCCAGACCAGGGTGACCAGCTCGGTCTCACTGAGCCGGTCGGAGTCCTCGGCGTGGATGCCGACCAACTCGCCGAGCAGGTCGGCACCGGACCCGCCGGTACGCCCGACGACGGCGTTCGCCGCGTCGCGCATGATCGCCGGAACGGCGGCGACGAACGCCGGGCCGTGCCCGGCGGCGACCGCGGCGCCGTACTCCCGCCACCGGCCCCGGTCGGCCGCCGGGATGCCGACCAGTTCGCAGATCACGTCCATCGGCAGCGGCCCGGCGAACCCGGGCAGCAGGTCGACCACGCCGTCCTCGGCCCGGCCGGCCAGTTCGTCGAGCAGGTTGTCGACGAGGGGGACGATCCTCGGCCGGAACTCGGCGGCCCGGCGCGCGGTGAAGGCGGGCGAGACCAGCCGGCGCAGCCGGGCGTGCTCCTCCCCCTCCATCTCCTGCATGGTCCGCAGGTATCTGCGGCAGTGCTCGGGGACGTCGAGGCGCTGGTAGGTGGAGGCGTTCAGCGCGAACCGGGGATCGGTGAGCATCGTCTTCACGTCCGCGTACCGGGTGACCGCCCACATGGTGCCGAACCCGGGCGTCACCAGCCGGGCGAGCGGGCCACGCTCGCGGGCCTGCGCGTAGGCCCCGAACGGGTCGGCCAGGGTGGCCGGGTCGGCGAGCCTGATCTCCGGGATCTCTGCCATGCCGCACTCCTCAAATCAGATGTTCGCTTCAGATGTTCTTATCATCTAGATGGCGACGGTATCCTACTCATGCCCGGTGGGCAGGAACGGCGGGCGGAGCGCCGTGTAGAGGCTGGCGAGGACGAAGGCGCCGCCGCCAACGGTCGGGCGACGAGGCGGAACGGATGAGGGGACGATGGTCCGGCGCAACAGGATCGAGATGCAGGAGCACAACCGCGCCAAGGTGCTGGCCGCCGCGCGCGACGAGTTCACCGAGCGCGGTTTCCGGGACGCCAAGATCGATCAGATCGCCGAGCGGGCCGACCTGACCCGGGGCGCCGTCTACTCCAACTTCCCCGGCAAGCGCGCCCTCTACTTCGCCGTACTGGCCGAGGCCGCCGAGGCGGCGGAGGCACCGGAGTACCCGCCGACCGCCCGGACGGCCGGCGCCGCGCTGGGCGACTTCGCGCGCGCCTGGCTGGCCCGGCTACCGCTGGCCACCGAGGACCGGCACAGCGCGTCCCGGCTCGGCCGCGACCTCGTCCCCGAGATCCTGGCCGACGAACGGACCAGCGTTCCGTTCGCCCAACTGACCGGGCTGAGCGCGATCGTGCTCGGCCTGGCCCTGGAGCGGCTCGGGCCGGGCCGGGCGTCGGCCCGGCTGGTCCGGGCGGCCGAGACCGCGCTGACCACCCTGCACGGCGCGGGCCAGCTCGCCGCCGCCGCGCCGGGCTTCGGCGAGCCGTTCGCGATCGTCCGGGCCTGCGAACAGCTCGCCGAACTGGACCTCGACGACGAGTGGGCGCCGCCGCACCTGCCGCACGTCTCCCCCGCCCGTCCGGCGGACCAACCGTGGACCCCGCCGGCCGGGACCGACGCCCTGCGGGACGAGCCGGCACGGTTGACCGGGGACGGCGTGGTCGCGATCCTCGGCCTGCACCGCCTGATCGCCGTCGAGGAGGCACGCCGCGCCGCGCCGGCCGAGGTCGACGTGACGGCCGTGCTGGTCACCGGCAACCCCGGCGAACTCGGCCCGCTGGCCCGGCTCACCGTGACCGAGCTGCGGGGCTGTCTCCGCGCGGCGGTGCCGGCGGCGGCCTGGCCCCGGATCCAGGTCGTGCACGACGAATCGGGCGCACTCGCCGCCGCCGCCGGAGTCGCCGCGTGCAGCGACGCCACCGAGAGCGCGGTACGCGTCGAAGCCGGCCGGATCGTCGCCCGGGCCGACGGCTACGGCGCCTGCCACGCGGTGGCCGCCGGCTGACGGCGGGGAGTCCGAGGACTCCGGCGCTGCCCGCGTCGGACGGCCGCCGGATTGGTGATCCGCGCTACTGGCTGACGCCGGACGGGCTCAGCTCCGGCTCGTTCGGCTCCGGCCCGCGCTCCGGCCCCGCCATGAACCGCCGGCTCAGTCGGCGGTAGGGCCGGCTACGCAGCGCCAGCCCCGTGGCGATCAGGCCGATGATCCCGGTCAGTACGAACACCAGGGCGAGCCCGCGATCGGCGCCCGTACCGAACCAGCCGCCGATCGTCCGGGCACCCGCCCCGTCCGTCATGAACGGGATGAAGACGAACTGCGCGATCGGCGAGATCAGGAACGCGGTCAGCGGCGAGGCGGCCTGCTCGACGCTCTGCGCGAAGCCGAAGACCCGGCCCTGCCGCTCGTACGGCACCACCTTCTGCAGCACCGTCTGCTCGGCGGCCTCCGCGTACGGCACGACCAGCATGTAGACGTACAGCCCGACGGTGAGCAGCACGATCGACGAGCGGAGCGGGAAGAGCAGGGTGACCGTCCAGAGCAGCAGGTTGACGAGCAGCAGCAGCCGGATGGGGTTCCTACTCAGACCGGTACGGGCGATGAGCAGCCCGCCGACGATGAAGCCGGTGCTCAACAGTCCCCAGAGCAGTCCCCAGGTCTGCACCGACACCAACGACAGCCCGTACGCGTCCATCAGCGCCATGAAGACGCCGCCCAGGAAGTTGTTGAACGCCGAGAAGAGGATCAGCGCGGTCAGCCCCGGCACCTCGCCGACCACCCGGATGGTGCCGCGCAGGTCCACCCTGCGCTTCACCGCGACCGCCGGCTCGGCGGCGACCGCCGGATCCGTCGCAACCGGCGCAGCGGCGGCCAGCGGCGGCTGACCGGTCAGCGGCGGCTCACCCGGCGGCGCCGGCCCGACGGTGCCGGCCGGTGCCGCCGGGCGATCCGGCACCGGCACCAGGGCCAGGTGCAGCAGGGCGACCGCCAGCACCCCCAACGCCAGGACCAGCACCCAGAGCATCCCGCCGATCGCCACCAGGATGCCGCTGATCACCGACGTCACCAGGAAGGTGACCCCCGATACGGTGCCGACCAGCCCGTTGGCCCGATCCCGGGTCTCCTCCTCGATGAGCACGGTCACCAGGGTCGGCAACGCGATGGTCCGGATGTTGCCGGCGATGACCCCGAACATCAGCAGGACGACCATCACCCACAGCGGAATGCTGGTCGGGTCGGTGAACGACTCCTCCGGCGTCACCCGGTAGACGGCGAAGGCCAACGCGTACAGCACCAGCGACACCAGCGCGGACGCCTGCATCACCGTCTTCTTCGAGTGGTGGTCCACGAGGCTGCCGAACCAGATGCCGGTCAACGCCGTCAGCACCAGGAAGATCCCGGAGATCACCCCGGTGGCGAAGACCGACCGCGTCTGGAGGTAGACGTAGAAGGTGATCGCGAACCACACGGTGAAGTTGATGACCGACACCAGCAGGGTGTTGACCAGTAGCTGGTAGAAGGTCTTTCGGTCCCCCCGGATCACGCTCATGTCATGACCTTATGACCTCAATCAAGGTTGACGTCGAGGCGTTTCCGAACCGGTCCGGGCCGAACGTCTCGGACGGTGTGCCGAGGACACGTGGTTGGTCCGGGGCCGGCGCCCTATGCTCGCCCGGATGGACCAGCCCACGCCGCACACCACCGGCTCCCTCGCGGCGGACCTGCGCACGCTCGGTCTGACCGCAGGCGACGTGGTACTGCTGCACTGCGCGAAGCGGAGCATCGGATTCGTCGCCGGCGGCACCCACGCGATCGTCCAAGCGCTGCTGGACGTGCTCGGCAGCGGCGGCACCCTGGTCGTGCCGACCCACACTCCCGACAACACCGATCCGGCCGGCTGGCGGCACCCGCCCGTCCCGCAGACCTGGTGGCGGACAATCCGCGACCAGACCCCCGGCTTCGACCCGGCACGCACCCCGAGCCGTTGGATGGGAGTGGTCGCCGAGGCGCTCCGTACCTGGCCCGGGGCACTGCGCAGCCACCACCCGCAGGTCTCCTTCGCCGCGCTGGGGGCACGGGCGCCGGACATCGTGCGGGACCACCGACTCGACGACGCGCTCGGCGAGAACTCTCCGCTCGGTGCTGTCTATCGACTCGACGGCAAGGTGCTGCTGCTGGGCTGCGGGCACGACTCGAACACGTCACTGCATCTGGCGGAGTACCGGCAGCAGTCGCCGCCGCGTGGCCCCACCGGCTCGTCCGTCCGGCAGGCCGACGGAAGCAGCCGCTGGACCACCTGGGTCGACGTACTCACCGACGAGAGTGACTTCACCCGGCTCGGTGCGGACTACGAGACGACCGGCGTTGCGCGCATCGGCCCGGTCGGCAGCGCCACCGCCCGCCTGATCCCGCAGCGCCACCTGGTCGACTTCGCGACCGAGTGGCTGGCCACCCACCGGTCCACGACGCCATGATCCCGAGGTCGGACCGTGGCCCGGCCCGATCTGGGTCGGGGCCGGGCCACGGCGGTGAACGAGGTCAGTGCGAACGGCCGGTCGGTTGGAAGACGGAGCGGCCGGAGCCGACCTCGAAGACGGCGCGGCCGTCCTCGATGCCGACGAAGGTCGCCCGGCTCGGCCCGGCCGCCCGGTACGACCTGCCGGGCACCACCGGCAGCGCCACCCGGGCCGTCACGTTGACCGGTACCTCCAGCTCGACCCGCAGCCCGGCACCGGTGCGGCGCCAGTCCACGGCCACCGGACCGCGCTGGGTGTGCACGGTGCCGGCGGCGTACGCCAGGCCGGTCGCCGGAGGCGCGATCTCGACCCGCCCGGCGCCCGGACTCGCGGTACGCACCCCGAGCAGGGTCTCCTGGACGTCGACCACGGCCTGCGCACCCCAGCCGTGCGACTGGCTGAAGTTGGTGCCCGGGTCGAGGGTCCAGGCCTCCCAGGTGAAGGTGCCGCCCTGGGCGAGGATGTTCGCCCAGCCCAGGTCGTCCGGGTCGGTCAGCAGGTCGAGTACGGCGTCCGCCCGACCCGCCTCGCCGAGCGCGGCCAGCAGCCAGTGCGCCGTCATCGGTCCCTGCTTCATCCCCATCGACGCCAGGTGGGCGGCCAGCGCCGGACGGTCGGCCTCCGGCGCCACCCCGTGCGCGATCGCGTACGAGGTGCTGTGCTGGCCGGCGTGCGCGCTCTGCTGGCCGGTGTCGGCGAGGCCGTCGACGTAGACGCCGTCGGGGCGGCGCAGCTTGGCGTTCATCGCGTCGACCAGCGCGTCGGCCCGGGCGTGGTAACCGGCTGCCTCCTCGGCCGGCCGGCCCAGCGCCTCGGCCATCCACCCGGCGGTACGCAGCACGTCCACGCCCTGGGCGTTGATGGTGGTCCGGGCGGCGGCGCTCATGTCGTAGCCGAACCGGCCCGGCTCCGGCCAGTCGACGATGCCGTACTGGTAGGCGCCGCTGCCGCCGGAGAGCCGGGTGACCAGGCCTGCGGTCGGCCCGTCGGCCGGGATGTGCCGGATCACGTAGTCGGCGGTGTTCCGGATCGACGGGTACGCCTCGGCGAGCAGGCCCGCGTCCCCGGTCTCGGAGTAGTAGCGCCAGACCCAGTCAACGAACATCAGCGAGTAGTCCGGGATGTCCCGCTTGCCGTCGCCGTTCGGATAGACCGCGTTGTAGCGGCCCAGGTCGTTGCCGGTGTTCCAGAAGCGCGTGGCGGAGTAGAGGAACTCCCGGATCGCCTGCTGGGTGGCGTCCCGCTCGCCGAAGGCGCCCATGGTGGCGTACGAGATGTCGGCGGCGTCACCGAGGAACTGGCCCTTCTCCCGGGTCGGGGTGTCGACGAACGCCTCCTGCACCGAATAGATCGCCGACCGCTTCAACATCTCCCACACCTCGTTCAGGGTGCGGTCGGAGCTGCGGAAGCTGCCCTCCCGGCCGGCCGGGGTGTCGGTGTGCACCAGCACCGCCGAGACGTCGTTCCGGTCGATCCGCTCGCCCGCGTCGGGGATCTCCAGATAGCGGAAGCCGAGGTGGGTGAAGGCCCGGAACTCCTGCCTCCCGTCCTTCTGGACGTAGGGGAAGCTCATGTCGGTGCCCTGGGAGAGCAGGGTGGAGGTCTCCACCCGGCCGGTGCTCGGGTTCAGGTTGTAACCGGCCCGGATCGGCACGGTCCGGCCGGCGACCCCGGCGTCGAACCGTACCGCCGGACGGGCCGGGACGACCACGCCGAAGTCCGCGACCACCGTGCCGTCGGCGGCGGTGGTCAGCGCGACCGGCTTGACGGTCCGCTCGGCGAGCCGGGTCTCCTGGCCGATGAGCCGCGGGTACGCCGCCGTCGGATGCGCCCCGACCACCACGGCCGGCGCCCAGGGCGCGGCGGAGTCGTCGTAACCGGGCGCGGTCCAGCCGACGATCTCGGCGCGGGCGTCCTGCCGCTCGATCCGGTCACCCTCGCCGTTGCGCCGGGCGGAGCCGGCCGGGAAGAAGCTGTCCCGGGCCACCCGCCACGACCCGTCGGTGACGATCACCTGCCGGGTGCCGTCGGCGTGCTCGACGACCAGCTTCAGCAGCAGTCCCGGTGCCCCGGCGGGGCGGCCCTGGCCGCTGCCGTACCAGTGGTAGCGGACCCCTATCGCGAGCGGCTTGCCGGCCCGGACCAGGTCGGTGACGTCGGCGGCCTGGTAGTAGTCCTCGCCCGGGTAGCCGAACGAGGTGCCCCGGTCGGCCCGCCGGCCGTTGAGGTAGAGCTCGTAGGTGTGGTCGGCGGCGGTGTAGGCGCGGGCCCGGACCACCCGGCCGCGCCCGATCGGGACCTCGGTGCGGGCCAGCGTGTAGTCGTCGGCGTCCCCGGTGACCCGGCGGATCCAGTTCGCCCCCTCCCACTGGGCGTCGGAGATGCCGGTCTCGAAGCTGCCGCCGCCGGCCGGCGAGCTGCGCCCGGTCCGGTCCCAGGTCCGCACCGTCCACCGGTACGCCGCCCCGGGCGCCAGCGCCGGGCCGGCGTACGGGACGTAGGACTGCTGTGCGGAGCGGACCTTGCCGGAGTCCCAGAGCAGGTCGCCGTCGGCCGCCGAGACCGTCAACCGGTACGCGGTCTGGGTCTCGCCCGGGTCGTTGTCCCGGGGCAGCCAACCGAACCGGGGCGTGCCCTCGACGTTCAACGGCCGTGCCCGGTCGTCGACGGTCAGGCCGGTGGGCGTGCCCGGCGCGTGTCCCCGGGTCGCCAGCGCCGGTGGGGCTCCGGCGAGCACACTCCCCGGCACGAGTACGGCGGTGACGACCAGGGCGGTCCTCAGCCGGGCGGATCGTCGGCGTCGTGACATGTGGCGCTCCTCTTTGCGGTGGACGGTTTCTGCCGGGACGGCTGGCCGACGCCGTAGCCGAGAGACGGGGCGAACGCGCTGCGCTGTCCAGTTGGAAATGGTCAGTGCCGGCCCGGCCAACTGAGCACGGTCGTGCCCGGCTCGACCCCGGTCAGCACGAGCCGGCCGGCGACCACCGCACGCTCCGGCGCCCGCCCGTCGGAGCGCACCCGCACCTTCCGGGCCTCGGAGACGCCGAACTGGGCGAGGTCGAGCTCGATCCGCCCGGTGACGTTCGGCGGCAGCGTGACGGACAGCAGCGGCGTGCCGGTCGAGTGCCGCGTGCCGGCCAGGGGTGACCCGGGTCCCCGGTCGAGCCGCACCTGGACCGGGCCACGTACCGTCGGGACGGTCGCGCGCAGCCAGCGCAGCGGGCCGGGTTGCGGGGCGACCAGCACCTCCCGGGCACCGGGGGCGAGTGGACGGACCCCGGCGACGAACCGGGGCACGATGTTGGCCGGCGCGGAGCCCCAGGCGTGCGAGAAAGTGGTGTTCGGCTTGATCGACGGGTCCCACGCCTCCATCACGACGGTGGCGCCGAGGTCGTCCATCATGTGCAGCCAGGAGGACTGCGCACGGCTGGTCAGCAGCGCATGCGCGGCGTCGGCCAGGCCGGCCCGGTAGAGCGCCTCCAGCAGGAACTGCGCACCGTAGACGCTGACCCGCATCCCGCCGGCCGCCAGCCCCTCCCCCAGGGCCCGGACGTGCGGCTCCTCCGCCACCCCGAGGGCCAGCGGAAACGCCGTGGCGTGCTGGGCCCGGTGGTCGGTGCCGACCCCGTCCCGGTAGGCACCGGCGACCGGGTCGAGCAGTTGGGCGTTCAGCGCGGCGCGCAGCCGGGCAGCCAGTTCGGCGTACCGCTGCTGGTCGGCGGAGCGGTCGAGCACCCCGGCGATCCGGGACAGCGCGTCGAAGGCGGCGTACTGCCAGGCGTTGATCACGGTGTTGACCCGGGTGAAGACGTACCCGTCGCGGTTGCTCGCCGGCCAGTCGACCAGGTCGGCGTTGGCCTGGCTGGAGCTGCCCGGGTTCTTCTCCACCAGGCCGCTGGCGTTGAGCGCCTCGTCGAGCTGCCGGCCGACGAAGAGGTCGTAGTCGGCGGCCAGGTTCGACGGGTCACCGGTGGCCAGATAGTCCTGCCAGGCGGTGAGTACGGTCTGCAACCGGTACTCGGCCGGCCAGGTCGGCCGCCGGACCAGGTAGGAGGTGGAGTACCGGGCCAGCGCGTACGACCGCTGGGTGGCGTACTCGGAGAGCTGGTTGATGATGGCGTCACCCTCGTACGGGCCGCGTTCCCGGGTCGGGGTGTCCTGGTAGAGGTCCTGCCGGGTCGCCTCGATCGAGTACCGGCACATCGCCCAGACCCGGTCCAGATCGGGATCGGAACTGGAGAACGCCGCGTCCCCGTCCCGCCAGGGCAGCTTCAGCACCGCCGCCTCGACCGCCCGGGACAGCTCCAGTGCCGGGTCGGCGACCAGCTCTATCCAGCGGAATCCCCGGTATCCCCAGTGTTCCAGCCGCTGCCAGCCGTCCCGCAGGGTCCAGACCTCGCGATAGGTCTGCCCGGCCCGAAGGTTGTACCGGGCGCCGGTCTCGGTGCGCTCCTCGCCGAGCCGGACCTCGACGGTCTGCCCGTCGACCCCGCGCACCGAGAGCCGGAGTCCGCCGACCACCTCCCGCCCCAGGTCGAAGAGCCAACGGCCCGGTTCGAGCCGGTGCACCGCGACCGGCCGCAGGTAGCGGTATTCCATGTTGCCGACCCAGGCCGGTGCCAGCGGCCGGGTCAGCGGGGCGGTGACCGCCGGCTGCCATCCGGAGTCGTCGAACCCGGCGCGCGTCCAGCCGACCGGCTCGCGGCGGGCGTCCAGATACTCCTGCGGCGCCTGGTAGTAGCCGCCGCCGGTGTGGCCGGCCGGTGGCCGCCACGCCCCGGCCCGGCGGGCCCGCCAGCCGTCGCCGGTGCCGAAGACCTGCCGGGTGCCGTCGGTGTAGACCACGACGAGCTGGGCGAGGAAGCCGCGCTCCTGGGTGGAGTAGCAGAGCGCGGCGAGCGCGTTGCGGCCGGGCCGCAGCAGGTCGGTGACGTCGTGGGTGGCGTAGCGGGCCTCGCCGGCCATCGCCCGGACCGGGCCCACCCCGACGATCTCGTCGTTGACCCGGAGCTGGTAGACGTACTGCCGGGTGGGCTCGGGCGACTGGCCCGTCGCGTAGACGTAGCCGGCGGCGATCCGCCTGCCCGGCAGCACCACCTCGGTACGCAGCAGCGCCCAGTCGTTGCTCTCGCCCAGCGTCGCCAGTACCGACCGGCCCCGGTCGACCACCAGGTCACCGCCGGCGACCGTGCCCGTCGGGCCGAACACCCCCGCTCCGGTCGAGAAGTCCTCGTCGACCAGGACCGCACCGGTCGGGTCGGTGAACCTGGCGGCGTGGAACCGCTGGGATTCGGTACTCCCGTTGCGGAACCCGATGCTCCCGGCGGCGTACGTTCCGTCCACAGTGGTGTCGACCAGCACGTCGTCGAGGTAGGTCCGGATCGTCGGGCCGGCGAGTTCGACCCGCAGCCGCACCGGGGTGCCCACCGGTACCGGCGCGGTGAGCGGCCGGTCCGCCAGCACGGTGTAGCTGCCGTTGCGCTGCACGTGCGTACGCAGCACCCCCGGGGTGCCGGCCCGGAGCTGCCAGAGGTAGTTGTTGGCGGTGTTCTGGGCCCGGAACCAGAGGCTGGCGGCGACCGAGGTGATGGTGACCGACACCTCGAAGCTGCCGTCGCCGAGCCGGACGGTGCCGTCCGGCGCCCAGATCGGCTCGGCCACCCAGGTGTCCCCGGCGGCGGTGACGACCCGCTGCGGCGCGGACCAGTGCGAAACCCGCCTCGGACCCACCCAGGTACGCACCCGCCAGTGGTAGACCGAGCCGGGTCGCAGCGGGGGCCCGGCGTACGGCACGGCGGTGGAGTCGGCCGAGACGATCCGGCCGCTGTCCCAGACCACCCCGCCACGGCGGGACAGTTCGGTCGTGGTGTGCGCGACCTGCACCTGGTAGGCGTGCTGCCGGGGCGCCCGGCCGAGTGCCGGCACGATCCAGCTCAGCCGGGGGTGCGTGGCGGCGATCCCCAGTGGATCGTCCAGCAGGGAGCTGAGCAGTCCGGTCGGGGCCAGGGTTTCGGTCGGCTTGCCGGCCGCCGAGGCGGCTGTGCCGACGAGGCTGGCTCCGGACGCGGTGGCGGTGGCACCGAGGGCGAGGGCACCTCCGGTGCCGAGCAGCCCTCGGCGGGACAGCCCGGGGCCTGGGTCGGTGGTGTGCTCGGCGCTGGGCTGGCTCACCCGTGCCTCCTGCCTGAATCGTTTCAGGCAGGTTAACTCCGCCAGCCGCTCCGCCGGAAGACACGGCGGTTGGCCAGATCCGGCCACTGCCTCGCCCGCCGCGCTCTGCCCGTCCCGCTCCGGCAGATCCGTCGTCGTCGGTTCGAGCGGTCATCCGACCCCGGTCACCGCCGTCGTCCGCCTCGCTCCGCACGCCGACGGCCACCCGGTCAGTCACGTGTGGCGGGTTACACCCTGACCAGCCGGGTTCGGCCGGGCTACCGCAGTACCGTGAAGCCGTGCCGACGAAAGACGTTCTCACCAGCGCAGACCTGACCGAGCTACGACAGTCCGCGCTCGGCGCGGCCGACCCGCTGGGCATCGCCGCCGAGCTGGCCGAGGCGGTCGAGCAGGGGCGGCTCGCCGATCCGGCCGACGCCGGCCGGGCGCTGACGCTGGCCGCCGAGATCGCCGAGACCAGGGCGAAACTCGACGCCGCACAGCGGTACGCGGACCGCGCCGTCGGGGCGTACCGGGACAGCACCGAGCCGGACGCCGGCTTCGCCCGGGCGCTGCACGCCCGGATCCTGTTCCGGGCCGGTCGCGCCGACGAGGCGCTCGCCGAACTCACCGCGATGCGCCCGCTCCTCGACTCCCAGCCCGACGCCGCCGCGTACCTCAGCGCCGCACTGGACGTCGGTGGCCGGACCGACCTGGCCGAGCAGTGGCTGACCGAGGCGGTCGAGACTGCCCTGCGCAACCGGACCGCCCCGGCGCAGGGCCCCGCGGAGGACAGCGCGGACGTCACGGTGACCGCCGAACCGACCGTGCAGGAAGCCTCCGGGCTGCTCTTCTTCCTGTTGCAACAGCGACACCGGGTACGCCGCGAACTCGACCTGCCGCACGACCAGAACGACAATCTGGCCGACCGGCTGGAGAACGAACTGTTCCGCAACGCGACCACGGCGGCGGCCGAGCCGGGACCGGAGGCACGGCTGTTCCTGCCACAGGGCGAGTTCGATGCGCTGCTGTCGCGCTGGCCGGACCTGGCCGAGGCGGTCGGCCGGAACTGGGCCGAGCACCGGGCCGGGGTCCAGCGGGAACTGGTCCGGCTGACCGACGCGGGTCGGGTCGGGCTCGGCCCGCTGCGCGGCTCGACCGAGGGGCTGGCCGGGTACGCTGCACGCACCGGCGCGGCGCCGACCGACGAGTCGGCCCGGTCCGGCTACGCGGCGGAGCTGGCCGAGCAGGGCGTGCAGCTTCCCTGGCCGCCGGAGCGGAACGAAGCGTGCTGGTGCGGTTCGGGCAACAAGTACAAGAAGTGCTGCCTGCCGCGTACCCGCGGCTAGCTCCCGCCGGTCCCCTGGATCGACCTGGTCGATCGCTGAACCTTTCCCACCTCCCTTGCGGTCCGTGCTGGCCGCAGGCGGAGGTCGGCGCGTGCCCGCCGCGCGGTTCGGGTGGAAAGGCTCAGTGCGGGCGTAGTCCGGCGAGGAGAACCTCCACCATGCGACGGGCGTCGTACCGGGGGTCCCGGTCCGCGCCGATGCAGAGGTTGCCGACGCCCCGCATCAGTTCGAGAGCCTCGATGTCGGGGCGGATCTCGCCCGCCCTGGTCCCGGCGTCGAGCAGCTCGGCGCAGACCGGCACGAGTCGGTCGAGAAAATAGTCGTGCAGGGTCGCGAAGGTGGCGTCGTCGGACTGCAGCGCCTCGGCGAGGCCGTGCTTGGTGACCAGGAAGTCGACGAAGAGATCGATCCACCGAGCCAGGGCGCCGTGCGCTGAGTCGCCACTCGCCAGCAGCGCCGGGCCCGCCTCGACGCACGCCTCGACCTGGTGCCGGTAGACGGCGACGACCAGATCGGCCCGGGTCGGGAAGTGGCGGTAGATGGTCGCCACCCCGACGCCGGCCTTGGCCGCGATGTCCCGCACGGGCGCGTCGACGCCGGAGGCGACGAAGGCCGCGGCGGCCGCTTCGAGCAGGGTCTCCTCGTTGCGCCGGGCGTCGGCCCGCTTCCGCCGGGCCGACGATGCCGGTCCGCTGCCGATCTCAGTCACTGCGCCGTTGCCTCCGTCACTCGCCTTGCTAACCGGAACACGGTTCCGTATGGTTGAAACGGAACACGGATCCGGTACTCATAGTGCCAGAGCGGGCGCCCCGTGACCAGGCCGCGCACCGCCCCCGTGTCACTTTCCCGTACGTCACCTCCCAAGGAGAAACTCATGCGCCACCCCGACGAACTCGTCAGCAGGCCCGTTCCCGTCGTCTCGGTACGCCCGGTGCTGCTACCCGCCCCGGGCCGCGACGAGGACCTCCAGGTGCGGGTGTCGGCTCCGGTGACCGGCGACGATTTGCCCATCATCGTCTTCTCGCACGGCTTCGGCGGGTCGCTGGACAGCTACGCCCCGCTGGTCGACTTCTGGACCGCGCACGGTTTCGCGGTCCTTCAGCCCACCCACCTCGACTCGCGGACCCTGAACGTCACGCCCGAGGACCCGCGCTACCCGGAGATCTGGCGCTTCCGGGTCGAGGACCTGACCCGCATCGTCGACCAACTGGACCGGATCGAAGCCGGCGTCCCCGGCCTCGCCGGGCGCCTCGACCACAGCCGCCAAGCCGTCGCCGGCCACTCCTGGGGCGCCCAGACGGCCAGCATGCTGTTGGGCGCGCGGGTCCTCGACACCCAAGGTGCGCCGGGCGAGGACCTGTCCGATCCGAGGATCAGTGCCGGCGTACTGCTTGCCCCGCCGGGCACCGGCGGCGCCGACCTGACGCCGTTCGCCGCCGAGCACTACTCCTTCATGAACCCGGACTTCACCGGGATGACGACACCGACTCTGGTGGTCGCGGGCGACAAGGACCAGTCCGCCCTGACCGTCCGGGGGCCCGAGTGGTTCACGGATCCGTACTTCCTGAGCCCGGGGACCAAGAGCCTGCTCACCCTGTTCGGCGCGGAACACTCGCTGGGCGGGATCTCCGGGTACGCCTCCACCGAGACGACGGACGAGAGCCCCGAGCGGGTCGCCCTGATCCAGCGACTCACCTGGGCTTTCCTCCGCAGCGCGCTGTACCCGACGGACACCGGCTGGGCCGTGGCGAGCGCCGAACTGACGGAGGACACCGACCCGCTGGGCCGCATCGAAACCAAGTGACGCTGCGGAAAGCAGGCTGCCCGTCCCCTCCGGGGCGGGCTGCCGCCGTCCGCCGTGCCGCACCGCCGGGCCGCCGCCGGGATCGGCTCGCGATCCGCACCTCGCTCGATCCAGGCGCCCTTACGGGGTTGACAACGGCCGCCGTAGGCGCCATATTCAACCTATGAGTTAATTAACCGAGCGGTTGAGAAAGGCGGAGACAGTGGACCGGCTGAGCGAGGTGTTCAGCGCCCTCGCCGACCCGACCCGGCGGGCCATCCTGGCCCGGCTGGCCGAGGGCGAGGCGACGGTCAACCAGATCGCCGAGCCGTTCCCGATCAGCCTCCAGGCCGTCTCCAAGCACCTGAAGGTGCTGGAGCGGGCCGGGCTGATCACCCGGGGCCGGGAGGCACAGTGGCGGCCGTGCCGGCTCGACGCGGAGCCGCTGCGCGAGGTGGCCGACTGGATCGCCGGTTACCAGCGGTTCTGGGAGCAGCGCTACGACCGGCTCGGCGAATACCTGCGACAGCTACAGAGCGACGGAACACGACCGACGGAGGAGTGAGATGAGCGAGAACCTGACGGTGACCCTGCCGTCCGACCTGGAGATCAAGATGGTGCGCGTGTTCGAGGCACCGCGCGCACTCGTCTTCGAGGCGCACGCGAAGTGCGAACACGTCAGGCACTGGTGGGGGCGGGGCAACCCGCTCGACTGCGAGATCGACTTCCGCCCGGGCGGCAGCTACCGCTTCGTCGAGCACGCCCCGGACGGGCAGTACGCGTTCCGCGGCGAGTACCGGGAGATCCAGGCGCCGGAGCGGATCGTGCAGACCTTCGAGTTCGAGGGCATGCCCGGGAAGGTCTGCGTGGAGACGCTGGAGTTGACCGAGCAGGACGGCAGGACGACGGTCACCAGCGTCACCCGGTTCGACACGAAGGAGGAGCGCGACGGCATGGCCGCCTCGGGCATGGCCGACGGCGCCCGCGAGTCGTACGACGCCCTGGCCGCGTACCTGACGAAGCTCTCCTGACGCGGACGGAACGGGGGAACCCGATGCGAGAACTGACAGTGGACCTGTTCAGCACCGTCGACGGCTGGCTGCGGGGGCGCGACTCCCCCGCCTACTTCGGCTACGACGGTCCCGACCTCCAGGCGTGGATCGACGAGCAGTCGGCCCGCCCGCAGGTGATGCTGATGGGCGCCAACACCTACCGGGCGTTGGCGGAATACAGCGGTGGCGACGACCCGTCGGCCAAGCGGATGGCGGAGCTGCCCAAGGTGGTCTTCTCCACGTCGTTGCGGCCGCCGCTGAGCTGGCGCAACACCTCGGTGGTGACCGAGGGCGTCGAGGTGGCCGTACCCGCCATGAAGGCCGCCCCCGGCGACCCGCTGCGGGTGATCGGCAGCATCTCGCTGGTCCGCAGCCTGTTCCGGCTCGGCCTGGTGGACCGGCTGCGCCTGCTGGTGTTCCCGCAGGTACTCGGCGAGACCGGCGAGCAGCGGATGCTGGCCGGCCTGCCCGACCTCAACCTTCGGCTCGCCGCCACCGAGGTGCTCGACCGACGGCTCGTCCTGCTCGACTACACGCTGGACAGGACTCCGACGTCGGTTGGCTAGGCCCGAACGGAGATCACCCGACGGAGCCGCACCGCCGACCGGAGAGGTGTCAGCGCAGCGTCACCCGCAGGCTGCGACCGTACGTCTGCCGGGTGCGGGCCTCGATCCGGGTGCCGCCGGGAATCCGGCGGACCCGGATCCCGTCGTCGGCCGAAACCACCCGGAGCCGGCGACCACGCAGCGTCACCGAGACCGTGTCGCGGTCCGTGGTCGGGTCCGCGATCGCGACCGCGACGGTCCGGTCGCGGGCCTGCCGGAGCAGCACCGAGGCCGGGCCGTCCACCACCAGCCGGTCGGCGGCGTGCCGACCGGGCGCGAAGGCGTTCGCGGCGACCAGCCCCAGCCCGGCGTGCCGGACGGCCTGGAACCGGGTGCTGTTGGCCAGCACCACGACCGGCCCGCCCGGGTACGCCCGCAGCCGCTGCTCCGAGGCGTTCGGCAGCAGGGCGTACGCCAGCGAGCCGAGCGGCGCTCCGGCAGCCTGCTCCACCGAGACGGCGAAGACCCGCTTCCGCACCATCGTGTCCGGGTTGGCGGTCCGGACCACCCGGCGACTCCGGGTCACCACCTCGGCGGTGACCGTCGGCGGCGGACCGGACAGGAAGGCGTAGCCGACCGAGGTCTGCGCGGCGGCGTTGGCGTAGCGCAGCCAGGCCAGCGGGGCGGTGCCGGTGCCGGTGAAACTCCGGCCGTCGCGGAGCCGCCCGGTCACCGTCACCGGATCGGACTCCTCGGCGATCCGGCTGTCGACCGTCGTGCTGACCGCCCGGCCGGCCAGGTCGCCGACCCCGGCGGCGAGCACCACGATCTCGTCGTCGAAGAGGAACCACGACTTGGTGGCCACGGCGTTGCGGTACGCGACGAAGTCGTCCGGCAGCCGGCCGGCCCGCTTCGCGGCGTACGCGGCGTCGTCGGACTGGACCAGCCCGGCGGCTCCGTAGCTGCCGAGGGTGGCGCCGCCGGAGAACCGGTTGGTGCCGCGCGGGAAGTAGACGTAGGTGTTCTGTGACTCCGACGACGAGGTGAAGCCGAGCGCCGGGTTGTCGTACCAGGCGGTGCCGTACAGCTCCGGGACGGTGTGCCGGTGCTCCACCGGGGCAGTGACCCCGGCCAGCCGGTACGGCGAGACCGTGGTGAAGTAGTCCACCCCGTACGCCTGGGTCTGGTCCTGACCGGCAAGGTAGAGGTAGTACGCCCCGTCCCCCTGGAACCAGGGCGTCAGGTTCTCGCCGCTCATGTACTCGTACTTGCTGATCCGGTCGGAGCTGCGGGCGAGCGCGAAGGCGTAGCCGGGACGGCGGTGCACCGTCCGGTCCATCGCGTTGAAGGCGACGCTGCGCCGCTCCGGATTCAGGTCCGCCGCCGGGATCGTGGCATCGGCCAGGATGTCGGCATACCGGGCGATGCTGACCGGGGAGACGAACGTGCTCGGGTTGAGCGCGGCCCGGGAGGTCTGCCGGACGAACTTGACATAGCCGGCCAGCGCCTGCGCGTCGGCGCCGGTGGCGTGGCCGGAGAGGTCGACGACGGCCTCCAGCACGCCCGCCACGTCGGCGTAGCCGGTGGCGGTCCGGGAGACCGCCCGGCCCTTGACGATCTCCATCATCCAGCCCTCGAAGATCAGCGGGGCGAACCCGTCGACCACCCAGCCCCGGACCACGTCGACCAGGTCGGCACCCTGGACGTAGCCGGTACCTTGGAGAATCTTGATGGTCTGCACCACCCGGGCCAGCAGGTTCCGGCCGTACGAGCCGGTGTAGGCGACCGAGGCGTGCTGGATGAACGAGCCGTCGGCGTAGTAGCCGTCGGTGACGCCGTGCTCCAGCGCGTACGGGTCGATGGTGGCGAAGACGGTGAGCTGGTCGGCGAGGGCCTTGCTGATCCGGGCGTCGTCGCCGAGGACGGCACCCTGGAGGATCCGGTTCGTCGCGATGTCGGCGAGGTTGGCGCCGGTGTGGAACCGCGAGTCGAGGTCGACGTCGCCGTCCTTCCCGTTGCGCAGGTACGCGTCCATCGAGGCCACAAAGCTTCCGACCAGCTCCGGCCGGTACGCCGCCACATCGGCCGCGAGCAGCACCAGGGTCCGGCTGACATGGTTCGAGATGCCGATCTCCCAGTGGTGCCAGTTGCCGTAGTAGCCGGCTGACTGGTCGCCGTAGTAGCGCTCGTGCAGCCAGCCGAGACCGTCGATGACCCGGCGTCGCAGCGCGGTGTCGCCGTCGAGGCTGCCGCCGGGGACCCGGGTGGCCAGGGCGATGTCGTAGAGGTACTGGAACGACGTGTTCAGGTTGGGGTCACTGGTGCCCAGCGGTACGCCCCGGAACAGCTCGCCCGGGCCGGCGCCCGCCAACGCGTCGAGCCGGGCCCGGGCCGTCGAGTCGATGGCCGCGAGCTTGCCGGCCACCTCGGGCCGGGCGTTCGACCCGGCGGTACCGGCGAAGATCGCGACCGTGTTGCCGAGCAGTACGGCGTGCTCGGCGGGGGCGGCGGCGACCCGCTGCGGCGGGGTCGCGGCTCTGGCCCGCAGTGGCCCGGCCAGCGCCAGCAGGCTGGCGGCGGGGATCGTCGACAGGACGGCGCGGCGGGAGACGGGCACGGCGGACGCTCCAAGATCGACAGAAAGCAATTGCCGAATTCAACCAACCCTGGTGAAACTTTTCAACCTCCCCGTGCGATCCGGGTCTCCGCGGGTGGACGTCCCGGGGGGAGGGCGCCGCACCGTGCAGGTGGAAAGGTTTGCTCTCCACACTCAACCCTCGGCCGGGTCGGACCGTGGCCGGACCGAACGGTCAGTTGGCGGTGAAGAGCAGCGAGACGTTCTGCCCGCCGAAGCCGAACGAGTTGCAGATCGCGGCGTCAAGTCGCTGCTCGCGTGGCCCGTCGCCGGCCACCTCCAACCGCACCTCGGGAGCCTTGCGGTCCAGGTTGAGCGTGGGCGGGATGACGTCGTTGGCGACCGACAGCACCGTGACGATCCCCTCCACCGCGCCGGCCGCACCGACCAGGTGACCGAGGCTCGACTTCGGCGCGGTGAGTACGACGTCGTCGCCCAGTGCCTGCTGGATCGCGCTCGCCTCTCCGACGTCGCCGACCACTGTGGAGGTGGCATGGCAGTTGACGTGCCCGACGTCGCCCGGTCGCAGCCCGGCGTCGGCCACGGCGTTGCGGATCGCCCGGATCTGTCCGGCACCGGTCGGGTCCGGGCCGGTGATGTGGTGCGCGTCGGCGGTGATGCCGTAGCCGGCGAGCCGGCCGAGCACTCGGGCATCCCGGCCGGCCGCGAAGTCCGCCCGCTCCAGGATCATCACCCCGGCCCCCTCGCCGAGCACGAAACCGTCGCGGTCCACGTCGAACGGTCGGGAGGCGCGCTCGGGCTCGTCGTTGCGCTTCGAGAGGGTGCGCGCCTGGGCAAAGCCGGCGATGGTCAGCGGGGTGATCGCCGCCTCCGCGCCACCGGCGATCACCACGTCGGCCTCGCCGGAGCGGATCAGCCGGACCGCCAGCGCGAGGGCCTCCGCGCCGGAGGCGCAGGCGGAGACGGTGGTGTAAACGCCGGCCCGGGCGTCGAACTCCAGGCTGACCCAGGCCGCCGGCCCGTTCGGCATCAGCATCGGCACGGTGAGCGGGGAGATCCGGGCGGGCCCCCTCTGTTCCAGCAGGTCGTCCTGGGCCAGCAGGGTGTTGACGCCGCCGATCCCGGTGCCGATCACCACCGCCAGGCGGAGCGGGTCGACCTCGGGACTGCCGGCGTCGGCCCAGGCCTGCCGGGCGGCGACCAGCGCGGCCTGCTGGCAGCGGTCCATCCGGCGGGCCTGCACCCGGGTCAGCGCCGAGTCCGGCGAGACGGCCATCGGAGCGGCGATCTTGGTCGGCAGGTCGTCGGTGTGCGCGAACGACGCCATCAGGTCGTCGATCCGGCGTACGCCGGAGCGCCCGGCGAGCATGCCCTGCCAGAGGGAGTCGACGTCCCCACCGAGCGGGGTGGTCGCACCGAGCCCGGTGACGACCACGTCCCGGCCGCTCATGCTCGCTTCTCCCGTCTTCGCGGTGTGCCGGCTTGTCCGCCGTTAGTTGTATCGCATACAACTATGGCATGTCCACCGAGCCGCCCCGGGCCCGTGGTCGGCGTACCCGGGCGCAGATCCTCGAACACGCCGCGGCGCTCTTCGCCGAACGCGGCTTCGACGCCGTCAGCGTGGCCGAGATCGCCACCGCCGCCTCGGCGCACCCGAACCAGATCACCTACTACTTCGGCTCGAAGGACGGACTGTTCGTGCATGCCGCGTTCATGCTGCTGCTCCGGGACGCCGAACGGCTGGAGCCGGTCGGCCGACGCCGACGCACCCCCGCCGCGTTCCGTACGGCGTTGGCCCGCAGCGCCCTGACCCTGCCCACCGTGCCGATCGCGGTGCAGGCGATGTCGATCGCCCGACGCCGGCCGGAGCTGCGACCGGTCGCCGAGCAGAGCCTCGCCGTGCTGTTCCGCAAGGCACAGAGCTACCTCGCCGCGATCCTCGACCAGCACGGCTGGGTGCTCGACCGTCCCGCCGACGTCGAGGCACGCACCTTCTGGAGCACCGTCCTCGGCGCCCGGCTGATCTCGGAGTCCGGCTTCGACGGCCGCGCCGACGATATCGACCTGGCCGGGGTGCTCACCGTCCGGAGACCGACCGACCTGACGAGACGTTGAGGACGAGGGCCCGGCGGCCCGTGCCGGACAGGGTGCTCACCGTCGGGGTGCCGGCCGACCCGACACCGTGACGGGCGGGGTCGACAGCGGCGGGCGGGTCGGGCCGCGCAGTACCCGCAGTGCCACCCCCGGACGCGCCAGCGCGGCCGGCGGCCGGACCAGGTGCTGCACGTCGGTCAGCACCCGCAGCACGTACGGGTCGCGGTCGGCCACCACGGCGGCCCGATCCAGATACCAGTGGGAGAGCCGGCCACGCCGTCCCGGCCGGACCGCCCCGGCGGAGAACCGCAGGTCGGTACCGGTGGCGATGGTCCACGCGGTGGCGCTGCACTCGGCCACCGCCGCCTGGGCGGCCCGCCCGAACCGCCCCCGGTGAGCCCGCAGGTGCTCGCCGAGCACCACGGCGGTCTGCGCGGCCACGCTCATCCCCTGGCCGTAGACCGGGTTGAAGGCGCAGGCGGCGTCCCCGACCACCAGGAACCCCTCCGGCCAGCGCGGCATCGTCTCGTAGTGCCGGCGGTGGTTGGCGGTCCGCCGGAAGCCGTGGATCGGCCCGTCCGGCTCGGCGTCCCGGATCGCCTCGTAGATCAACGGACTGCGCAGGTTACGGGTGAACTCCAGGAAGCCCGCCTCGTCGGTGGGCGGGGTCTCGTCCCCGAACCCGCCGAGGGTGACCATCCAGCGACCGTTCTCGATCGGATAGAGCACCCCGGCCCGGGTGACCTGCGGCGGTTTCGGCATCACCATGATGTTCTTCCAGCCGTCGGCGACGCCCGGGGCCAGCCGGTAGCGCCGGCTCGCGTAGCCCAGCCCGGCGTCGATCCGGGTCTCCTCCGGCCGCCCGTAGCCCAGCGCGGCCAGCCACTCCGGACTGCGGGAGCCGCGACCGCTGGCGTCGACGACCAGGTCGGCCTCGCACCGGTGGATCTCGGGTCCACCGTTGCGGACCCGCAGGTGCACCCCGGTCACCGAGCCGCCGTCCTCGCCGGGCAGCAGGCCGACCACTTCCCGGGCGGTCTCGAACCGGATCCGCCGGTCGCCGGCAAGGCGCTGCCGGATGGTCCAGTCCAGCAGTTCCCGGCTGGCCCCGACCAGCGTGTGGGTGGCCGGGAAGCGTTCCCGCCATCCGTTCGGGCTCAGCGACAGCAGGTCGGTCGGCGCGGCGACCCGGACCGCGCCGCGGTCGTACAGTTCGGCCATCAGACCGGGAAAGAGCCGGTCGAGGGCCCGCTGTCCCGAGGTGATCAGGACGTGCAGGTGGCGTGCCTGCGGAATGCCCGTACGCAGCCGCGGTCCGTCCGGAAAGCGGTCCCGGTCGAGTACGGTCACCCGCTCGACGAAATCGGCGAGGGTGCGCGCGATACAGAGGCCGGCGAAGCTCCCGCCGATGACCACGGCGTGACGGGGCTTGGACAGTGGCGAAGGCATGCCTTCATCCTTACCGACACCGCCACTCACCAGGCCAGATCTGTTCGGTAACCCACCGGACAGTCAGCATCACGACTCTCCGGCGCGTCGGCGTACCCCGGCGGCGGGGCGCCCCGCGCCGCGCCGCGGCCCCCCATCGGTCTATTCCAGGTGGAGGGTGGCGGACGCCTGCTCGGCGGTGGAGGTCACCGGCTCGACGTAGAGCAGCCCGGCCCGGTGCCGCAGGTACCGGCCGGCGACGTTCTGCGCCTCCAGCGAGATGCCGGCACTGCTGGCAAGTCCGGCACGGCGCAGGAAACTGGCGTCGGCGCGGAACTGCGCCGAGCCGTCGTCGCGCTCCACGTACACCTCGTAGTTGCGGTGCCGGAGGTAGTAGCCGGGGAAGTTGGTCGACTCCAGCGACACCGTGCCGGAACCGGCCAGGCCGGTCACGATCCGGAACTGCGAGTCGGCCAGCGGCGTCACGTTCGCCTCGACGCGGCCACGGTAGTCGTAGTGCCGCAGGTAGGAGTCGGCGAGATCGTGCGGACGCAGCCGGACCGGGGTCGCACCGTCCGGCACCGGGATGCCGAGGTCCGGGGTGCCGTCCGCGTTCCAGTACAGCTTCTGGATCCGGGTACGCCGGTTGGGGTCGTTCAGCGGGTCGCCGTTGATGTCCCGGTAGTTGCGGTCGTGGTAGACGAGGATGTCGCTCTGGCCGTCCTCGGAGACGGTGAACGAGTTGTGCCCGGGTCCGTACTGGCCGGTCGCGGCGTTGCTGGTGAAGACCGGGGTCGGGCTCTTGGTCCAGGATGCGGCGGAGAGCAGGTTCGCGGTCGCCGATGCGGTAAGCATGCCGAGGCAGTAGTTGGCGTCGGTGGCGCTGGCCGAGTAGGTCAGGAAGATCCGTCCGTTGCGCTGGATCACCGCCGGCCCCTCGGCCACCCGGTACCCCCGGGTCTCCCAGTCGTACGTCGGCACGGTCAGCCGGGTCACCGTGCCGGTGATCGTCCACGGGTTGGCACCCATCCGGGCCAGGTAGAGGTTGGAGTTGGTCGAGATGCCCGGTTCGGACTGGGCCCAGACGAGATAGCGGACGCCGTTCGCCACGAAGGTCGACGCGTCCAGGCTGAACGTGTCCCACGGGGTGCTGATCCGGCCGCGTTCGGTCCAGGACCCGGTCAGCGGGTTGGCGCCGGCGTTCTCCAGCACGTACATCCGGATCCGCCAGACGTCGTCGGTGCGGCCGGCGGCGAAGTAGACGTACCAACGGTTGTCGATGAAGTGGATCTCGGGCGCCCAGATGTGCGCACCCATCTCCCCACTGGTGTGCCGGCGCCAGATGGTCGTCTCGGTGGCGCTGGCCAGCCCCTGCAACGTGGTCGCCCGGCGCAGCACGATCCGGTCGTACTGCGGCACGGTCGCGGTCATGTAGTAGTAGCCGTCGGTGTGCTTGACAATGTGCGGGTCGGCGCGCTGGTTGACCAGCGGGTTGGTGTAGTTCACCGCCGGGGCGGCTTCGGCCGGCACTCCGGGCAGCAGACCGGCCAGCAACGCGAGCACCGTGGCCAGCGCGGTGAACACCGGGGTGGTCAGCCCCCGGCCGGGATGGCGGGCGGTCGCGGCGCTCCCCGCCGCCGGTACGGTGCCGAACGGCCGGAGCGGGTGGCGGAACATCCTGCGCGGCATCGGCTTCATGACCAGCGACCTTTCGTCGATCCCCGGGAACGTCCGGTCCGTTACCTTGGTGTTACGGGAACAGTGTGATCGCTAACATTGACGTCAGTCAAGGCCTCTTCGAGCCCTGCAAGGAAAGCGCATTCCCTCTTGACATCGACCCATGTGAGCGCGAACATCATCGATACGTCCGGGCTGGGCCACAGCGCTGAACCTTTCTCAACCCCCTTGTGGTCCGACGGACCGCAAGGTCCGACGCGGTGCCTGAGGGCCGCGCGGTCCGGGTTGAAAAAGGTTCACTGCGCCGCCGCACCGCCGGCCGCGCGCCGGCACGTGGGCACTGCGGCAAGCGCCCGCCGGCACACCCGTCCCGAGCCGGCGTCCGAGCGCCACCCGCCGGACACAGCAAGATCCACACCACCTTGACCGCCCCTGTCAGCCCGCGGGCCCGTCGTCCCACGGCACTGCGGGCTCGGCACCGTCCACCGGACGGACCGACGGAAGGAAGACCATGGAAGCTCTCGCTTCCCCACCCCCGAGGGCGCCGGGCCGGACCCGGCTCCGTATCGCCACCGTGCTCGCGGTCGCCGCCGCGCTCGTCGGCGCCGCGATCGCCGTACCGGTCCGGTCGGCCTCGGCCGCGACCGTTGACCCGAACGCCTGGTACGTCCTGGTGTCCCGGCACAGCGGCAAGGCCCTCGACGTCTACGACCGGTCCACCGCCGACGGTGGCCAGATCGTGCAGTGGGCCCGCAACGACGGCGCCTGGCAGCAGTGGCAGTTCGTCGACTCGGGGGCCGGCTACCACCGGCTCCGCTCCCGGCACAGCGGCAAGGTCCTCGACATCCGGGACTCCTCCAGCGCCGATGGCGCGGAGGTGATCCAGTGGACCGACCAGGGCAGCACCGACCAGCAGTTCCGGCTCGCCGACTCGGACGGCGGGTACGTCCGGCTGATCAACCGGAACAGCAACAAGGCCCTCGACGTCTGGGAGTGGTCCACCGCCGACGGCGGCCGGATCAGCCAGTACGCCGACCAGGGCGGCGCCAACCAGCAGTGGCAACTGGTCCGGGTCGGCTCCGGCGGGCCCGGAACTCCGCCCCCCACCGGTGGCCCGGGCACGCCGCCGGCCGCGTACCCGGCGCCGATGCGGGTGACCGGGGACATCGGGGTGCACGACCCGACCGTGGTACGCCGGCCCGGCGGCGACTACCTGGTGGCACACACCGGCAACGACATCGCGCTGAAGACCTCGACCGACCGGGTCGCGTTCCGCAACGCCGGATCGGTCTTCCCGAACGGCGCGCCGTGGACCACCAGCTACACCGGGGGGAGCCGCAACCTCTGGGCGCCAGACATCTCGTACCGGAACAACCAGTACTACCTGTACTACTCGGCCTCCACCTTCGGCTCGAACCGGTCGGCGATCTTCCTGGCCACCAGCCCGTCCGGCAACTCCGGTAGCTGGACCGACCGGGGCCTGGTGATCGAGTCGCGTACCTCGGACGACTTCAACGCGATCGACCCGAACCTGATCGTGGACGACCAGGGCCGTTGGTGGCTCGCCTTCGGCTCGTTCTGGTCCGGGCTCAAGCTGGTCGCCCTGGATCCGGCCACCGGCAAGCGCTCGGACAGCACGATCCGGAGCATCGCCGGCCGGAACGGCGGCGCGATCGAGGCGCCGACCCTGGTCAAGCGGGGCGGCTACTACTACCTGTACGTCTCCTTCGACCGCTGCTGCCAGGGCGCGTCCAGCACCTACCGGGTGATGGTCGGGCGCTCCACCAGCGTGA
Source organism: Plantactinospora sp. KLBMP9567 (assembly GCF_033446045.1). Taxonomy (NCBI): domain Bacteria; kingdom Bacillati; phylum Actinomycetota; class Actinomycetes; order Micromonosporales; family Micromonosporaceae; genus Plantactinospora; species Plantactinospora sp. KLBMP9567. The sequence goes on from NZ_JAWQRR010000027.1 coordinate 88,768, forward strand.
CCGGACCCTTCGTCGACCGGAACGGCACCACGCTCACCTCCGGCGGCGGTACCCAGGTGCTCGCCTCGCACGGCGACATCCACGGGCCGGGCCACCAGACGGTGCTCTCCGACACCGACGGCGACCTGCTCGTCTACCACTACTACGCGAACAACGGCGCCTCGCTGCTCGGCATCAACCGGATCGGCTTCGACTCCGCCGGCTGGCCGTACGTCTACTGACCGCCCCCATCGACCGTAGGGAGCATTCCATGACACCCCTGCATCCGCGCCGGGTCCGCTGGCGGGCCGGACTCGCCGCCGGCGTCGCCGGCCTGGTCGCCGGCACCGGCGTCCTCGTCGGCGCTCCGCCGGCCACGGCCGCCACCGCCGACCCGAACGTCTACTACGTGCTGGTCAACCGGAACAGCGGCAAGGCCCTCGACGTCTACAACCTGGCCACCGACGACGGCGCCCCGATCAACCAGTACGCCCGCAACGACGGCAACTGGCAGCAGTGGCGGTTCCTCGACGCCGGAGGCGGCTACTACAAGGTGCAGTCCCGGCACAGCGGCAAGGTACTGGAGCTGCCGAACTCCGACGACGGCGTGCAGTTGGTGCAGAACGCCGACAGCGGCAACAGCCGGCAGCACTTCCGGCTCGCCGACTCGGCCGGCGGCTACGTACGTCTGGTCAACCGGGCCAGCGGCAAGGCACTGGACGTCTGGGAGTGGTCCACCGCGGACGGTGCGATGGTCTCCCAGTACCAGGACCTGGACGGCGCCAACCAGCAGTGGCAGATGGTCGACGTCGGTTCCGTCGGCGGCGGGAACCCGACACCCGGCACCTTCACCAACCCGATCAAGCGGAACGGGCCGGACCCGTGGCTCCAGCACCACAACGGCTACTACTACCTCGCCACCACCACCTGGAACTCGACGATCACCATGCGCCGGTCCGCCACCCTCGCCGGCCTGGCCAGCGCGCCGGACCAGGTGGTCTTCAACCTCGCCAACCGGCCGAACGGCTGCTGCAACATGTGGGCGCCGGAGTTCCACCTGATCAACGGCCGGTGGTACCTCTACTACGTGGCCGGGCAGAACGTCAGCGACTTCAACCCCACGCAGCGGCTGCACGTGCTGGAGAGTGCCGGCACCGACCCGATGGGGCCGTACACCTTCAAGGCCGACCTGGGCAACGACTGGCAACTCGACGCGAGCGTGCTGCGGGTGGGCAACAGCCTCTACCTGCTCGGCACCTACAACGCGGGCGGCAGCTACGGGCAGAGCCTGTTCATCACCCCGCTGAGCAACCCGTGGACGATCAGCGGCTCCCGGGTCCGGCTCACCTCGCCGACGTTGAGCTGGGAACGGCAGACCCATCCGGTGACGGAGGGGCCGGAGCCGCTCTACCGCAACGGGCGGACGATGATCGTCTATTCGGCGAGTGCCTGCTGGGGGCCGGACTACAAGCTCGGCCTGCTCACCCTGACCGGCAGCAATCCGCTGAGCGCGTCGTCCTGGACCAAGAGCCCCGACCCGGTCTTCCAGCGCAGCGACGCCAACGGCGTCTTCGCGCCCGGCCACAACGGCTTCTTCAAGTCACCGGACGGGACCGAGGACTGGATCGTCTACCACGGGAACGACTCGGCGAGCGGTGGCTGTGACATGAACCGCTCGACCCGGGCCCAGAAGTTCACCTGGAACAGCGACGGCACGCCCAACTTCGGCACCCCGGCACGGCTCGGCGTGCAGCTCAGCGCACCGTCGGGCGAGTAAGCCGGGTACGTCCGCCCGGGGAGTGCGATCCTCGCCAGCTCCCCGGGCGGTCGCCGCCGTACTCCGGGCCGGGCCTCGACCGGAGGGTCAGAGCGCCACCTCGACCGCTGCCGCCCCCGGCTCGTCGAGCCGGAACGTCGCGGTACGGCCACCGGCCGACACCTCGTACTCGCCGAGGAAGCCGGTGAACCCGACCCGACCCTGCTCGTCCGTGCCGAGTCGGGTCGGCGCGAGCCACCACTCGTCGCGGACCAGCGCGCGCAGTGCCTCGTACGAGGGCTTCGGCGTGCCGTCGGCCCGGACGAAGCCGCCCGGCGCGCCGAGCCAGCCGCCGTCCACCATCCCCCAGTAGGTGGTCGCCCGCACCGACGGGTGCGACAGCAGGGTCCTGTAGTGCCGGACGATCTCGTCGGCCTGCCGCTCCTCCCCCTCCGGGGTGCTGGGCCAGTCCGGGATCTGGTAGTCGTTCAGGTCGACGATGTCGGCCGGCATCAGGTGCCCGGAGAGCAGGGTCGTCTCGGTGAAGTGGATCGGCAGGCCGTACCGGGCGAACCGGTCGACGATGCCGAGCGTCTTCTCCTCGCCCCAGTAGCCCTGGTGCATGTGGCTCTGCAACCCGAGTGCGTCGATCCGGATCCCCGCCTCCAGTACCCCCTCGATCAGGCACTCGTACGCGGCGGACATGTCGAAGTCGTTGAGCAGCAGGGTGGCGCCCGGATTCGCCTCGCGGGCCGCGTCGAAGACCATCCGGACCAGCGGGATGCGCCCCTGGTCCCGGCAGATCCGGGTGAGGCCGTTGTCGTACTTGTCGAAGATCGGCATGATCACGACCTCGTTGATCACGTCCCAGGTGTCGATCAGGCCGGCGAAGTCGGTCACCTCCCGGCGGATCCGGTCCAGTTGCACCTGGGTGATCTCCGGATTGGTCAGCTCGGTCAGCCACTCGGCGCTCACCGTGTGCCAGGCCAGCGGGTGCCCCTTGACCAGGCAGCCCCGCTCGGCGAACCAGCGCGCCGTCGCCAGGAGGCGCCGGGTGTCCGGCCGACCGCGCTCGGGCTCGAAGCGTCCCCAGTAGAACGGCAGGGTGGCGAAGTTGAACAGGTCGAGCCATAGGTCGGCCAGCCGTTCGACCCGGGTGATGTCGGCCTCGCCCAGCGAGCCCGACCCGCCGTCCGGCCCGGCCTCCGGAGCCGCGGTCAGCTCGCCGTTGGCCAGCGGGATGAACTCGAATCCGGTACAGCCGAACAGGAACGCGTGGTCGCGCTGTGCGACCACCACCTCCTGCCCGGCCAGTGGGGCACCTCCGCTGGTCACGGTCAGGGTGGCGGTGGCGGTCCGGTGCTGCCGGATCAGCGCGTCGGAGTCGGACGACATCGAGCATCCTCCATCGGTGGGGTGGACGGCGCGGATGGCCCACCGTACGCCGGGCCACCGCTCGACGATCAACTCTGGCCTGCTTGGCAACTGCACATGCACGTGCATGTGGACGGCACGACGGACCGGGCCAGGAGCCCGGTGTACCGGCACCACCGCCCGGCGCGGAGGGCTGAGCACGGCGTTGCTTGTCGACCTTCCGGCCGGGGCGGCTGGCCGGGCGCGACCGGGGGCGGGCACGATGGCGGTATGCGCCTGGTCTCGTTGCTGCCCTCCGCGACGGAGATCGTCTACGCCCTCGGGCTCGGGGACGACCTCGTCGGCGTAACCTTCGAGTGCGACGAGCCGCCGTCGGCCCGGACCGACAAGACGGTCGTGGTCGGCGGTCGGGACACCCGGGGAATGACGCCGGCGGCGATCGACGACTACGTGAAGGCACAGATGTCGGCCGGGGTCGACCTCTACACCCTGCACGCCGACGCACTCGCCGGGCTGGAGCCGGAGTTGATCCTGACCCAGGACCTCTGCCGGGTCTGCGCGCTCCCCTCCGGGCACGTCGAGGACGCCCTCGACCATCTCGGCTGCCGGGCCGACGTGCTGTCGCTGGACCCGTACACGCTGGACGAGGTCTTCGGGACGATCCTGGAGGTGGGCGCGCGGACCGGCGTACCCGATCGGGCCCAGGCGCTGGTCGGCGCGTTGCGGGACCGGCTCGCGGCGGTGGCCTCGGCGGTCCGGGGCCGCCCGCGGCCCCGGGTCGCGGTCGTGGAGTGGGTCGAGCCGCCGTTCACGGCCGGGCACTGGGTGCCCGACCTGGTACGCGCGGCCGGCGGCGAGCCGGTGGCCGCCCGGCCCGGGGCACGGTCGGTGGAGACGACCTGGCGGGAGTTCGCCGACGCCGAGCCGGAGATCGTGCTCGTGACGCCGTGCGGCTTCCACCTGGACGGCGCGGCCCGACAGGCCGAGGTCGTCGCGCGCCGGCTACCCGGGGTCGCGGTGTGGGCGGTGGACGCGGACGGTCTGGTCGTCCGCCCCGGCCCGCGCCTGGTGGACGGGATCGAGGCGATCGCCGCGATCCTGCATCCGGGCGCCGTGCCCGAACCGCCCGACGGAGCCGTTGCCCGGATCGCCTGACCGACCGGTGCCCGGCCCCGTGCGCCGACCACCGCCGCCGCACCCCGTCCACCTGACCGGTCGGCGACCGGGTGCGGGTACGCCGCCGAGCAGGTCGTCGAGTTCGGCCAGGATCCGCCAGCTGGACTCGGCGAGCACGTCGGTATCGGCGGCCGCCACTACGGCGCCGAGCGCCGTGGTGACCGCCTGACGCAGGCCGGCGCCGGAGAGCCAGGCGCCCACCTGGGCGACCTGGCTCTTCCGCTCCGACCAGAAGGCGTTGCCGAGCCGCCAGGTGGTGCCGTCGAGCCGGCAGCCGCATCTCAGGAGTTCGATAAGCTGTCCCGCTGCCGTCGGCCGGGCGAGCTGCCGCTCCCACTCCGCCAGATAAGGCGTGAGGTCGGCCTCGACGTTGCCGACCGCGCAGAGCACGGTGTCGACGCCGTTCACCGCCTCCGGGTCGTCGGCCAGCGTCTGTGCCCAGAGTGCCGCGAGCAGGTCCCGGACCGCGCACCGCTCCCCGTCGGCCGGGGAGTCCCGCCGAACACCACGTAGAGCCGGTCGATCGCCTCGGCCAGAGCGGTACCCATCGGGCAACCGTAGGCCGCCGGCCCGGCGCGGGCACCCGGATATCCGAGCGCGGTTCGCAGAGTCGCCCGGCCGGCCGTACGGCGGGAAGCCGGCCCGCGCGGCAGCGCCGTACCGCGCCGACGTCCTGAGAGGATTCGGAGGCTGCCGGCGTTTCCGTCCGCTTCGTACCGCTGCCACCGATTTGATTGACAGCCCCTAGATCGGCATGTATCAAGATGACACTCTTCGAAGTCCGAAGATCTCCAACCTGAGCCACCAGGGAGGGACCAGTGACCGAATCGAATCTGCGGCGCGCCATGGACCGGCGTGCCCTCCTGCGCCTGGGCGCAGGGCTCGGCGCGGGAGCCTTCCTCGCCGGTTGCAGCGTGCAGACCGGCAACGGCGGCGACGACGGCGGATCGGGATACCCGGAACGCTCGGTCGAGCTGATCGTGCCGTTCGCCCCGGGTGGCAGCACCGACCTGATCGCCCGGACCCTCGGCAAGGCGATCGAGAAGCCGCTCGGCCAGTCGATGGTGATCATCAACCGGGACGGCGCGGCCGCCGCCGTCGGCACCAAGGAGGTGGCTTCGGCCCAGGGCGACGGCTACAAGATCGGTTTCCCGCCGAGTTCGCTGTTCACCCTCACCCCGCAACTGGGTAGGAACGCCGCCACGGTCTCGCTCGACGAGCTGCGGGTGGTGATCGGGCTGACCGTCGAGAACATCGTGCTGGTCGCGCACAAGGACTCCCCGTTCAAGACCATCGACGACGTGATCGCGCTCAAGGGCAGCGGGCGGCGGATCACGTACGGGCACTCCGGGGTGGGCACCGGGGCGTACTTCGCGCAGACCGCGTTCTACAAGCTCGCCGGGATCAACGCCACCGACGTGCCGTTCGGCGGCGGCGGTCCGGCCGTCACCGCCGTGCTGGGCAAGCAGGTCGACATCGGCGCCTCCCAACCGGCCGAGTCGATGCGGCTGGTGCAGTCCGGCGAGCTGCGCTGGCTCGGGGTGTTCAGCCAGCAGCGCAGCCCCTCGCTGCCCGACCTGCCGACCGCCGTCGAGAAGGGCTTCGACCTCACCGTCGACCAGGCCCGGTTCATCGCCGGGCCGAGGTCGATGCCGGACGACGCGGTGACCGCGCTCCAGGAGGCGTTCCGGGAGGCGGTCAAGGCACCGGAGTACGACGACTTCCTGAAGAAGAACTACATCGACCGGTTCGAGGTCGACGGCACCGAGGTGGCGAGCAAGATCAAGGGCGACTTCGACCGGTACAAGGCGCTGATCGACCGGTTCGGGCTGGGGCCGAAGTGAGTCGGATCGACGTCGACGGGGCGTCCCCGCCGGCCGGGGAGGGCGAGCCGGGGCTGCTGCCCTCCGAGGACATTCCGCCGGCCGGCCGGCTCGGACAGCTCGTCGCGGGCGTGCTGCCGGTCGCGCTCGGCCTGGCCGGTCTCGGATACTCCGTCTCGCTCTCCCTCGGTACGCCCGCCGAAGCCGGCCCGGGGCTCTGGCCGGCGCTGGCCAGCCTGCTCCTGCTCGGCGCCGGGTTGTGGTCGCTGGTCTTCGAGCGCAAGGCGGCGGCGGTCGAGCAGTTCGGCCGGGGTGGGATCGGGATCGCCCTGGGGGTCGTCAGCCTGGTCGTCTTCGTGCTGCTGATCAACCGGATCGGCTTCGAAATACCCACCCTGCTGGTGATGGCGTTCTGGCTCAGGGTGCTCGGGCGGGAGTCCTGGCGGGTCACCGCGGCGGTCAGCGTCGTCACCACGGCCGCGCTCTACCTGCTGTTCATCACGCTGCTGGACGTGAAGCTCCCGAGATTGGCCTTCTGAGTGGACTTCCTCGACCCCGTCCTGGCCGGCTTCGGGGTGGTGTTCACTCCGGTGAACCTGCTGTACGTGCTGGCCGGTGTCGTGATCGGCATGGTCATCGGGGTACTGCCCGGCCTCGGACCGGTCGCGACGATCGCACTGCTGCTGCCGATCACCTACGAGATCCCGGCCGAGTCGGCGATCATCATGCTCGCCGGTATCTACTACGGCGCCATGTACGGCGGCACCATCACCTCGGTGCTGCTGCGGCTGCCCGGCGAGGCGGCCACGGTCATCACCACCATCGACGGTTACCAGATGGCCCGGCAGGGGCGGGCCGGCTCGGCCCTGGGCATCGCCGCGATCGGGTCGTTCATCGGCGGCACGGTGAGCATCGTCGGGCTGACCCTGGTCGCCCCGGTGTTGGCCAAATTCTCGCTCGGTTTCGGCCCGCCGGAGAACGCCGTACTGGCCGCGATGGGGATCCTGCTGGTCGCCAGCCTCGGTACGGTCTCCACCGCGAAGAGCCTGGTCGCGGCGGGGCTCGGCCTGCTGCTCGCCGCCGCCGGGCCGGACCCGCTGTTCGCCTCGCCCCGGTTCACCTTCGGCAACATCAACCTGGCCGACGGCGTCGACTTCGTCGCCCTCGCGATGGGGCTGTTCGGGCTCGGCGAGATCCTCTACCTGCTCGAACACCGGGCCCGGAACCGGCTGCCGAAGCCCCGGGTCAGTAACGCCTGGCCGTCCCGGGAGGACTGGCGGCAGTCCCGGGGCGCGGTGGGGCGCGGCTCGGTGGTCGGGTTCTTCATCGGACTGCTGCCCGGTGGCGGCGGAGTGCTGTCGTCGATGGCCGCGTACGCCCTGGAGAAGCGGCGCAGCAGGACGCCGGAGCGGTTCGGTCGGGGCGCCATCGAGGGCGTGGCGGCACCGGAGACCGCGAACAACGCCGCCGCGACCTCCTCGTTCATCCCGCTGCTGACCCTGGGCATCCCGACCAACCCGGTGATGGCGCTGATCTTCGGCGCGCTGCTGCTCCAGGGCATCCCGCCCGGTCCCCGGCTGATCGACGAGAACCCCGAGGTCTTCTGGGGCGTCGTCGACTCGATGTACGTCGGCAACATCTTCCTGCTGATCCTGAGTGTCCCGCTGGTCGGCGTCTTCGTCCGGCTGGTCTCGGTCCGGGACAGCATCCTCGCGCCGGTCGTGGTGACGGTGACGATGCTCGGCGTCTACACCGTCAACAACAGCACCTTCGACATGCTGCTGGTGATCGTCTTCGGCGTCGTCGGGTACCTGATGAAGAAGACCGGCTTCGAGCCCGGCCCGCTGGTGCTGGCGTTCGTGCTGGGCAGCCTGCTGGAGACGGCGTTCCGGCAGTCGATGCGGATCTTCGACGGCAATCCGAGCGGGTTCCTGGCCCGACCGATCTCCGGCACCCTCTTCGTGGTCACCGTGCTGGCCCTGCTCGTGCCGGTCGGCGTACGGATGCTCCGGCGGCGCCGGGAGACGGCCGCCCCGGCGACCACGCCGTCCGCCGGCACGGCATCCTCGCCCGCGACCGCACCGGCGCCGGAGGCCCCGGTACCGGCCCAGCGGGAGGGCGTGGCGGCGGACCGCGATGCCGACGACGAACTGCGCCCGCCCGCCGCTCCCGGGCCGCCCGACCGGCCGTGACGGGCGACGGCTCGGCGGACGGTGCGCGGGAGCGGCGGGCGGGCGACCCGGCGGTGCGGGGCTACGGGATGGTGTCCGCGCCGGGAACCCCGGCGCCCGCCGACGGCGGACTGCTGGAGGCGGAGCCGGCCGAGTAGCTGTACGGCGGCGGCCCGACGCTGCCGTCGGCACGCAGCCAGTCCTCCATCGTCTTGCCGCTGTCGTTCGCCCGGGTGATGGTGGCGACGTCGTAGAAGTTGCTCCTGGCCCAGGTCAGACGGGCGTTGCCGAAGTCCTCGGTGATGGTCTTGGCACCCCGGACGTAGTTGCTCTCGGCGTAGATCCGGCCCTCGACCCCGAGCCCGATGAAGTAGTCGTCGATGCTGACGTAGTTGGCGTACACGTGTGCGTAGCCGAACCGGACCCGGGGATGGCGGGTGTTCGACCCGTCGAACCAGTTGTGGTGGTACGTCACGCGCAGGTAGCCGGTGTCCTGGGCGGCGTTGTTGTCGCTGTGCCCGAGCAGCATCGACTTGTCGGTACCGGCGAACCGGTTGTACGAGACGGTCGCGAGGTCCGAGCCGCGCTTGATGTCCACCGAGCCGTCGGAGGCCGGATAGAAGGTGTTGTGGTCGATCCAGACGTGGTGCGAGTAGCACTGCACGTTGATCGAGTCGTCCGGCGAGTTCCGGAACGACAGGTTGCGGATGATGACGTTCTGCACGTGGGTGAACCGGTCCCGCTCGGCGGGGTCGCAGGTGTCGCCGCCCCAGTCCACCTCCGCCGGCCCCCAGCCGTTGACGTCCAGCCCGAAGCCGCTGATCGTCGCGGACGATCCGACACCGATGATGGTCTTGTTGGAGCCGACGTCCAGCATGTCGTCGCCGCTGCCGGTGACGGTGCCGGAGACCCGGACGATCCTCGGCACGTCGTCGGCCACCGCCGCCGCCAACTGGGCGTAGTTGCTGACCGTCACCGTCGGCCCGCCGGCTCCGCCGTTGGTGCCGGTGCGGCCGTACCCGGTCAGGGTGGCGAAGCCGACCAGGCCCTCGCTGGACACGGCGCTTCCGACCGGCGCGGAGACGGCCGCGGCGGCGCTGGCGGACGGCGCGGAGACGGCCGCTGCTGCGGTGAGCAGCGCGACCGCGCCCCCGACCAGCGGCCGGCCGAGCCGGGATCTCGGGCGCGCTGGAGTACGGACACCCATGGTGGCCTCCCTGTACGGTTTCACCGGATTCCCTGTCGGGTGTGCGCCGCGGAAGCCCGGAGTGGTGGACGAGCGGACGACTAGCTGGAAAGCGCTTTCCTGATTCAGGATGGTAATGACATGATTCAGGTGCGTCAATGTCTTCCGTCCACCCCGGCCCTCCCACCTCCGCACCGGCGGAGGGGGGAGGGCCGGCGCTCGTTCAGCAGGGGCCGAGGTCACGCCACTGCGCGGTCAGTCCCGGCTCGGAGCCCTGCGTCCACCAGTTCGCCTGCCAGAGCCGGCCGTTGTGCCGGACCCGGGCACCCTCCAGGTAGACGGTCCCCCAGTCCCAGGCGGGAGCACCGGCGCAGTTGACCGGTGGCTGGGTGGTCGGCGGGGTCGTGGGCGGCTGGGTGGTGGGCGGCGTGGTCGGCGGCCGGGTGGTGGGCGGCGTGGTCGGGCAGGCACCGCCGCTGCCCACCGTGTCGACGTGGCCGGTGCCGGCCGACCGGTACGCGGCCACCCGGTTCTTCGCCTCGGCGGTGCTGATCACCTCCCGGTCGGCGTAGTAGAGGTAGTCGACCTGCTGGATGTAGCTGGCCAGCCCGGTACCGGTCCGCCCGGTGAGGTCGATGAACCAGAGGTTGAAGTTGATCGACATCGAGGTCTCCGGGTAGTACCGGTCGCCGTGGTCGGCCACCTGCTGACCGTCCACGTAGTACTTCACGCGGCCGCCGGAAACCGTGAAGACCAGGTCGTGCCAGCCGGCGAAGCTGGTCCGCTGTGCGGTGTGGGTGTTGTCGGCCTGCCACGGCTCGTTCTGGTACGTCTCCCAGGTGGTCTGGTAGAAGATCGGCCCCTGCTCGCCCCAGCCGCCGTTCGGCAGGTACTCGAAGTCGATCTCGCCGTAGTTCGGGTCGAGCGGCCGGTCCAGCGGGGTGATGGTGAAGAAGGTCTCCACCAGGTGGTCACCGTCCGGCCCGGACTGTGGCGCGTCGGTGAACCGCACCCGGCTGGCGTAGGTGCCCTCGAAGAACTTGCGCTGGTGGAAGAACTCGGCGTGGCTGGTGCCGCCGGCCGTACCGTCGGTGCGGGCGGCGAGCTGGAGCACCTTCTGCCCGCCGTCGGTGGGGAAGCTGACGTTCGACGCCGGCCAGGACGCCCCGGGCACACCCGGGCCGCCGGCGTTGGTGCGGACGGTCCAGCCCCGGGCGGCGATCGCGGGGTCGGAGGGTGACGAGTAGCCGAAGTCGTCGAAGAGGACGCCGCAGGCGGCTGCGGCGGCGGGGGCGGCGGCCGGTACGGCACCGGCGGTGGTCGCGGTGATGCCGGCGAGAGTGCCGGCGGCCAGCAGGGCCGCCGTACCGGCGGCGAGGCTTCGCGCGCTGGGTCTGGCTGACACGGGGATTTCTCCTCCCGGTGGGGGTGACAAGGGGGACCACGGCCGGCACTGGCCGGCGCGCGGGTGGTAACCGGATGGGAGGTGCGGCGGTACCGGAGCTAGCGGACCGCACCGGCGGTCAGGCCGGTCCGGATCTGGCGTTGGAAGAGCAGGTACGCGGCCAGCACCGGCAACATCGCGATGGTGAGGCCGGCGAAGAGACCGCTCCAGTCACTGCGGTAGCCCTGGCTGACCGACAGGGCCGCCAGCCCCTGGGCCAGCACGTACCGCTCGGGGTCGGGGTTGAGCACCAGCGGCAGCAGGTACTGGTTCCACAGGCCGAGGAAGTTGAAGATCGCGATGCTGGCCAGGCCCGGCCGGGCCAGCGGCAGCATCACCCGAAAGAGCACGCCCCAGTGCGAGCAGCCGTCCAGGAACGCCGCCTCGGCCAGTGCCGAGGGTAGCGAGCGGAAGAACCCGTGCAGGAAGAAGACGGTGAACGGCAGGGCGTACGCGGTGTAGACCAGGATCAGCCCCGGATAGGTGCCGAGCAGCCCGAGTTGGCGTACCACGAAGAAGAGCGGCACCAGGGCGAGGAAGACCGGGAAGAGCAGCCCGGCGACGAAGAGGTGGTAGAGCAGCCGGTTGCCCGGGAACGAATACCGCGCCAGGGCGTACGCGACCAGCGCGCCGAGCAGCATGGTCAGCACCAGCGCGCTGCCCACCACGATCGCGCTGTTCAGGAAGTAGCTGCCGATCGACGCCTCGCCCCAGGCCCGGGCCCAGTTGTCGAACCGGGGCGTCGCCGGCACCGTCCACGGGCTGGTCAGGATCTCCCGGTCGGTCTTCAGCGAGCTGAGTACCGCCCAGAGCAGCGGTACCGTGACCAGCGCGGCCCAGCCGACCAGGAACAGGTGTGCGGCCAGGTCGCCGAAGCGCCCGGTACGGCGGGCCGGAGTGCGAACGGGTGCGGCGGACGGCTGCCGGCGAGCCGGACGGTCGACCAGGGTCGTCATGAGAGTTCCACCCGCTCCCGGCGACCGACCCGCAGCGCGACGACGGCGAGCGCGAGGGTGAGGAAGAACAGCGCCACCCCCATCGCGGCGGCGTAGCCGAACCGGCCGTAGGTGAAGGCGTTGCGGTAGAGGCCGAGCCCGATCACCTCGGTGGCCCCGTCCGGGCCACCCGGCCCGACCGTCATCACCTGGACGACCGCGAAGCCGTCCAGCGCGAGTACGCCGAGGTAGACGAAGGCCACCTGCACGTTCTCCCGGACCAGCGGCAACACCACCCGGCGGAGCACGGCGAGCCGGCCGGCCCCGTCCAGTACCGCCGCCTCCAGCACGTCGCGCGGGATCGACTCCATCGCGGCGGAGAAGAGCACCATGTAGAAGCCGACCGACGACCAGACCAGCACCCCGGCCACCGCCCAGAGCGCCAGGTGCGGGTCGCCCAGCCAGGTCCGGGCCAGGAAGTCCAGCCCGACGGCCCGGAGCGCGCCGTTGAGCACGCCTTCGTTCGGGTGGTACACGAACTGCCAGAGCACCGCGATGATCGGCAGCGAGAGCAGTTGCGGGAAGAAGTAGGCGACCTTGTAGAACTCGCCGCCCCGGACCCCGCCGACCATCGTGCTGCCCCGCCGGCCGCCGAAGTTGACCAGCCCGGCGAGCAGCAGCCCGAGCCCGATGGTGACCGCCGGCACGACGAGCAGCAGCAGCCCGTTGTTGCGCAGCGCCGCCAGGAAGAGCGGATCGTCGACCAGCCGCCGGAAGTTCTCCAGCCCCACGATCTCCACCTGCCCGGAGACCCCGGTCCAGTCGGTCAGCGCGAGATAGAACGCCTGCGCGTACGGGGAGAGCACGAAGACCGCGTAGAGCAGCAGTCCGGGCAGGATCGCCCCGGCGAGGAAGCGGTACTTGCCGTGCCGCAGGGCCGCCATCGCCGGACTACCGGGTGTACTTGGTGACGGCGGAGTCGGCGGCGACCGCGTCCGCGGCCTTCTGGATCCGGTCGGCCCACTGCCCCGGGTTGATCCGGCGGCTGGCGAGTTCGCCGGTGGCGTCGTCGACCGCCTTGGCCAGCGGGGCGTACCAGGTGCGGAACCGGTAGGTGACGGTGTTCGGGCCGGCGGCCTGCACGGCGGAGCGGACCGAGCCGAGCCCGCTGCTGACGGCCAGTCCGTCGGTGGCTCCGGCGACGCTGGGCAGCGTGCTGTTCAGCTCGGCGAACCGCCGGGCGCTGCCGGAGGAGAAGAGCACCCGAAGGAACTCCAGCCCGCCGCGCGGGTTCTTGGCCCGGGCCGGGACCAGGAACGATTCGCTGCTGGCGGCCTGGATCGTCCCGTACGGCAGCTTGTCGGCCGCGCCCAGCGACGGGACCGCGCCCATCACCATGTCGAAGCCGGCCGGGGTGACACCCTTCTGCTCGGCCTCCAGCCAGGAGCCGCACGGGATGATCGCGGCCTTCCCCTGCGACCAGGCGGCCTGTGCCTCGGTGTGCGACAGCGCCTCGGAACCTGCGAGCAGGTAGCCCCGGCCGGCGAGTTCGGCGATCGCGGTCGCCGCGTCCAGCAGCGGCTGCTGCTTCCAGGCGCCCGGCTGGAGGTTGTCGACCGCCGTGACCAGCTCCGGACCGCCGGCCTTGGCCGCCATCGCCAGCAGCGGGTCGTTCAGGTATTCCGGGTATTTGCCCTGGTAGGTCCAGGGCGCGATGCCCGCCTTCTTGATCTCCGCGCAGAGCGCCAGCATCGCGTCCCAGCTCGTCGGGTACGCCCAGCCGTGCCTGTCGAAGAGCGGCTTGGAATACCAGAGTCCCCAGACGGTGTAGGTGAAGTTGAGCGTGTAGACCTTGCCGTCCAGCGTGCCGTCGGCCACCACGCCGGGCAGCAGAGTGTCCCGGACCTTGCGGCCGGGGTCGTCCAGCGACGGGGCGTCGAGCAGCTCGGTGAGGTCGGCCAGCTTGCCTGCGGCGACCAGGGTGGCCAGGTCGAGCCGGCCGGCACCGGTGTTGTCCACCACGTCCGGCGGGGTGTCGGCGACGAACCGGGGTTGCAGCGCCTCGCCGACCTTCTGGAGCGCCTTGTGGTCCACGGTCGCGCCGGGAAACCGTCCCTTGTAGATGTTCTCGGCGTTGCTGGCGTACTCGTCGCCGTAGCCGCCGTCGAAGATGACCACCTCCAGCGGGGTCGAGGCGGGCACCCCGAGCGGGTTGTCGGCGCTCGTCTCGCCCTTGGCCGCGGCGGGCTGGCCGTCGTCGCCGCCGCTGGTGACACAGCCGGCGAGCGCCGGGACGGCCAGCCCGATCGCGGCGGCCCGCAGCACGGTACGCCGTCCCGGGCCGGTGGTCGGTCCCGGCCCGGAGCGGGCCGGACGGAAAGAGTTCATGGCGCCTCGCCTTCTTCTCTTCAGGCGGTACGCCGGATGCGTCCGGCGTACCGCGCCTCTAGCTCGCTGTTCTGCTCCCGGCCGCCCGGGACGTTCGCGGACAGGTAGACCGGTGGCCGGGTACCGGCGTCGAGCAGCCGGGCGACGACCTCGGCGACGACCTGCTGGGCGAGCAACGCACCGGTGATCGAGGAGATGGCACCGACGGCACCGCCATCGGGCAGGGGCAGCGCGGCGTCGCCGTACGGCGCCCCGTTGTCGAGTACGACGTCGGCGAGGTCGGCGAGGCGCCGCCCCGACCGGTGCCCGGAGGTGACCCGGGCGGTGTGGTCGAGCGAGGTGATCCCGATCAGGGAGTGGCCGTGCTCCTTGACCAGCAGGGCGAACTCGACGATCACCCCGTTGACACCGGAGTTGGAGGTGAGCACGAAGACGTCGTCCGGCTTGATCGGCGCCAGCTCGTAGAGCCGGTGCGCCACGGTCGGATCGCGTTCCAGCAACGGATCCTCGAGTACGGTCCGGTCTGCGCCGCCGTAGAGCACGAGGTCGCGCAGGGCGATCCGGTTGCTGGGTACCAGTCCGCCGGCCCGACCGGCGATCTCCATCGAGAGCGCCTCGGAGTGCCCGCAGCCGAACGCCTGCACCACTCCGCCCCGGCCCAGCGCGGCGGTGATCAGGTCGGCTGCCCGGCGTACGCCCTCGGTCTGGGTCCGGGCGACCCGGTCGATCGCGGCGGTGACGGCGGTGAGGTAGGCGGGTGCGCCGATGTCCATGGTCAAAGCCCCTCCGTGGTCTTGAGCTGCCGGCGTGCGGCCCGCGGCGAGTCGTCCGGCATCCGGTGCGCGTCGACGGCCCGGGCGGTCACCTCGAACGCCTCGGTGGTGCGCTGGTAGGTCCGCTGGGCCACCGCGACGTAGATCAGGTCGAGCACCAGCAGTTGGGAGTGCAGCGCGGAGAGCGCGGCCAGCCGGAACGTCGTCTCCTGCACGGCGGTGGTCAGCACCACGTCGGCGACCTCGGCCAGCGGCGAGCGCCGGAACGAGGTGACCGCGACTGTCAGTGCGCCGTGGTCGGCCGCCTCGGCCAGCACCTCGATCACCTCCCGGGTACGCCCGCTGTGCGACAGCCCGATCGCCACGTCGCCCGGGCCGAGCAGCGCGGCGTTGGTCAGCGCGGTGTGCGGGTCGGCCCGGTGCCAGACCGGGATCCGGATCCGTTCCAGCCGGAACGCCATCTCCCGGGCCGCGTTGCCGGAGCTGCCGAGCCCGAACAGGTCGACCCGGTGGGCCTGCGCGACGGCCTCGGCGACCCGGTCGACGGCGGCCAGGTCGACCTGACCGGCGGTGTCCTGGATCGCCCGGGCGTCGGCGCTGGCCACCACCCCGAGCAGGTGGTCGAGCGGGTCGTCGGGGCCGATCTCCCGGTCGATGTCGGTGTCCCAGCGCGCCTGTGCGGCCCGGCCGATCTCGGTGGCCACCGCCACCCGGAGCTGGGCGTAGCCCCGGTAGCCGAAGACCCGGCAGAACCGGGTCACGGTCGCGGTGGAGGTGCCGGCCCGCTCGGCCAGATCGATGATCGTGGCCCGGGCGGTCTCCTCCGGCGCGATCAGGATCTGCTCGGCGACCCGCTGCAGGGCGACCGGCAGCGTGGCCAGCTCGGTACGCAACCGGCCCAGCAGCCCGCTCTCCTCCATCAACATTCCTTTCACGACGACCAGGTGATGAAAAAAGTTATGACCATCATGGGTCGCGAGTCAATAGGTTTGACATTATCGATCGGAAGCCCGCACCATCGGCAGCATGGTCGACGCGTTCGTGCTCGGCGCCGACTGCGGCGGCACGGCCACCCGGGTGGTACTGGCCACCGTGGACGGCCGGGTCGTGGGGCGTGGCCGCGCCCGGGCCGGTAACCCGGTCGCCACCGATCCGGCCGGGGCCGCCGCCGCGCTCGGCGAGGCCGGCCGGGCGGCGCTGCACGGGTACGACCCGAGCCGGGTGGTCGGCGCAGTGGTCGGGCTCGCCGGGGTGGCCCGGCTGGCCGAGCCGGAGGTCTCCGCCCGGTACGCCGCGCAGTGGTCACGGCTCGGCCTGAGCTGCCCGCTGCATCCGGTCGGCGACGCGGTGGTGGCGTTCGCGGCCGGCACCCCGGCCGAGTGCGGCACGGTCTTGATCGCCGGCACCGGTGCGGTCGCCGCCGAGGTCCGCGACGGCGCGGTCGGCCGGACCGCCGACGGCCTCGGCTGGCTGCTCGGCGACGAGGGCTCCGGATTCTGGCTCGGCCTGGCGGCGGCGAGGTCGACGGCCCGGGCGCTCTACCGGGGCCCACCGTCCGGACCGCTGGCCCGCGCCGTGGCCACCGAACTCGGCAGTACCGAGCCGGACGGTTTCGTCACCCGGGTCTACCAGGTCGGCCGCGACCGGCTGGCCGGGCTGGCCCCGCTGGTCGGCACGGCGGCCCGGAACGGTGACCCGGACGCGACGGCCATCCTGGAGACCGCCGCGGAACGACTCGCCGGCACACTCCTGTCGCTGCACCCGGCGCCAGGTCCGGTGGTGCTGGCCGGCGGCGTCCTCGCCGGGGTACCGGAGATCCGCACCGCCGTGCAGGACCGGCTCGTCGACCGGCTGGGCTGGCCCGGTGTGCCGGCGGGGGACGCGGCCGCCGGCGCCGCCTGGGTCGCCCTCCGCCGCTTTCTCGGGTACGCCGACCCGGCGCTGCACGCCCGGCTGCTGGCCGCCTCGTCCGGCGGCGCCGGTGTGGGTCCGGCCGGCGGCGGCCCGGCCTGACCGGCGGCGGCCGGAGGTCTGCGCGGCGGCAGCCGGAGGTCTGCGCGGCGGCGGGCCGGTCCACGGACGACGGCTGCCGGGAAGTCACGGATGCGACTTCCCGGCAGCCGTCCGGAAGGGACTACCTCGGGGTGAACTCCACCCAGTTCAGGTTCACCAGGCCGGTGGTCGGGCCACCGGTGACCGGCTGGAAGACCAGGTAGAGCCGGTGCCCGCCGGCCGGCTGGTCGACCGCCAGGGTCTGGCTGGACCAGTCGTTGTTGCCGGTCGTGGCGTTCAGCGTGGCGGTGCCGACCAGCGGACCGGTCGGCGAGTCGAGCCGCAGCTCGACGATGGCCCGCGGCGTACCGGCGGTGGCCGCCGAGCCACCGGAGACCCGGAAGGTGACCGCGCTGGCGTCACCCAGGTTGATCGGGTCGAACGCGATCGAGTCGCCCGCGTCGATCCCGTTGACGTGCTGGCCGCCACCGGCGTCGCTGCTGTTGGCGATCGTCACGTTCTGCCTGACCTGGGCGAACTCGGCCTGCTGCCGGGACGTCTGGATCACGACCTGGTTGACCGTGGTCAGCGCCGGCTGGCCGCCACCGCCGAGGTCGGTGTACGAGGCGCTGATCCCGCCGTACAGGTAGCCGCCGGCGTGGTCGGCGCCGTCGGCCGGGGACTGGAGCACCCCGGTGCAGCCGGTGGTCGAGCCGTGCTCGTGGCCGTGGGTGTCGTGCCCGAGTACGAAGCTGACCGTCACCCGGGAGCAGTCGATCGTCCCGTCCTCCGGGTCGGTGACCGTCACCGTGTACGGGACCGGGTCGCCCCAGTTGAAGAAGGACCCCGGGATCGGGCTGGTCACCGTCACCGCCGGGGCGGTGTTGCCGACCGTGATGGTCCGGGTCAGCACCCCGGTCTTGCCGCTGGAGTCGGTCACCGTCAACCGCGCCGTGTACGTGCCGTTCGCGGTGTACGTGAACGAGGTGCTCGGGTCGGCCGAGTCGACCGTACCGTCGCTGGTGAAGTCCCAGGCGTACGAGATCGACTCACCCGGGTCCGGGTCGTGCGAGCCGACGGCCGAGAAGTTCACCGTCAGCGGGGCCTGCCCGGAGGTCGGGCTGGCGTTCAGCACCGCCACCGGCGACCGCTTGCCCTTGACATAGCGGATCACCGAGAGCTGGGCGTCCGGGTTGGCGGTGAAGAAGCCGTCGCCGTACTCCAGCAGGTAGAGGCTGCCGTCCGGGCCGAACTCCAGCTCCATCGGGTTGTCGAAGACGAAGCCGGGCAGCAGTTGCTCGACGCCGGCCAGGTTGCCCTTGCCGTCGGTCCGCATCATGAAGATCTTGTCCCGGGTGAATTCGCCGAACGCCACCGCGTTGTCGTAGTACTCCGGGAACTTCGTCTCGGAGGTCGACTCCGGGTCGTAGGAGTAGATCGGTCCGCCGTGCGGGCCGACCCCGCCGGTCCCGATCACCGGCCAGGTGAAGTCGCAACTACGCGGCGGCGTCTCCAGGTACGTCCCCGGGCACGGGGTACGCGCCTCGTAGGTGTACCAGAACTGCGGGTCCTGCACCGGTGGCAGCACCGTCCGGCCGGTGTTCCGGGGCGAGTCGTTCACCGGGGCACCGCAGTTGAACGGCTCCCCGGAGGTACGGGTGGCGAAGTCGTAGTCGACGTAGGGCAGGGCCGGCGAGTAGCAGTACGGCCAGCCGTAGTTGCCGGCCTTGTTGGTGGAGAACCACCGGCCGGTCCCCTCCGGTCCCCGGGCCGGGTTCGAGGTCCGGCTGTCCGGCGAGTAGTCGCCGACGTAGACCCGCCCGGAGGCGTCCACGTCGAACCGGAACGGGTTGCGCAGTCCCATCAGGAAGATCTCCGGACGGGTCCTCTTGTCGTGGTCCTGCGCCTCCGGGAAGAGGTTCCCGGCCGGGATCGTGTACGTCCCGTTCGGCCGTACCCTGATCCGCAGCAGCTTGCCGCGCAGGTCGTTGGTGTTGCCGGAGGAGCGCTGGGCGTCGTAGCCCGGGCCCTGGGTCGGCGACTCGTTGATCGGGGCGAACCCGTCCGAGCCACCCGCGTTGGTGTCGTCACCGGTAATCAGATAGAGGTTGCCCTTGCCGTCGAACTTCACCTTGCCGGCGACGTGGCAGCAGATGCCCCGGTCCACGTCCACCCGCAGGATCTGCTGCTCGGTACTCATGTCCAGGTGCGGGGTCGGGCCGTCGACGAACTTGACCCGGGAGAGCTGGTTGTAGCCCTTGAACTTGTCCCAGACCGTCGGGTCGGCGCTGGTGGCCGGCGCGTCGCCCTCGTTGACCCCCGGGGTCGCCGGGTTGTCGACGGGCGTGTTCAGCGGCGGCGAGTAGTAGAGGTAGACCCACTTGTTGGTGGCGAAGTCAGGGTCGATCGAGATGGTCTGCAGCCCGTCCTCGTCGTGGCTGTAGACCGGGACGGTGTTGATCACCGGGCTGGCGCCGCTGGCCGGGTCGTAGAGCCGGACCTGACCGCCCCGGGTGTTGTGCAGCACCCGGCCGTCGGGCAGTACGGCGAGCGACATGGGCTCGCCCGGCTCGTCGTTGAGGGTCACCTTCTCGTAGTTGCCGGTCACGGTCGCGCCGCAGTCGCCCTCGACCACGCCGGCCGCCCACTGGATGCCGCCGAGCAGGTGCCGGGTGAACGGCTTCGAGCGATAGGTCTCGATGGAGTGGCCGAGCCCGGTGTACCAGGAGCGACCGCCCTGGTAGTCCTTGCACCAGGCGACCGGGTGGTCGAAGCCCATCGCGCCACCGGCGAAGCTGCGCTCGTCGGCGGTGGCCAGCACGTGCGAGACGCCCCGGACGTTGGCGGAGAAGTTGTACCACTCCTCGGTCAGGGTCAGGGTGCGCGGCACGGTCTCGGTGGACGGGTGCGCCCGGTCGGCGACGTCGATGTTGCCCGGCTCGACCGGGGAGGCGCCGGTGGCCTTCGCGCCGAGCAGGCTCTGGTAGAAGGCCCAGTCCGGTTCGGTCTCGGCCGCCGCGTGCACCCCGGCGTAGCCGCCGCCAGCCCGGACGTACTTCTCGAACGCCGCCTCCTGGCTGGCGTTCAGGATGTCGCCGGTGGTGTTGAGGAAGACCACCGCGCGGTACTTTCCGAGGTTCTGCTCGGTGAACGCCGCCGCGTCCTGGGTGACGGTGACCCGGAAGCCGTGCTCCTTGCCGAGGTCCCGGATCGCCCGCACACCGTCCGGAATGGATGCCCGCCGCGCCCCCGCCGTCTTGGTGAAGACCAGTACGCCGTAGTCGCGCGGCGCCCGGACGTCCGAGCGGAGCGCGGCCGGACCGTTCTCCTCGGCCACCAGTTGCTCGGTGGGTACGCCGCCGGAACCCGCTCCCGGGTCCGGTACGGCTGCCGCCGGGGCCTGGACCGTCAGCGGGACGATCGTCGCGGTCGCCGCCAGCACGGTCAGCCAGCGGCGCATGGTTCGCTTCATCTCTCCTCCGTCTGCACGTCGGGGGTCACGGAAGGTGGGCGGGGCACGCGCCGCCGCGCCCCGCCCGGACGCCTCACCGGCGGTAGATGGTCAGCTCCGACATGTTGGTGTGGCTGAGCGCGGCGAAGTCGAGCGACTGGCCGGGGTTGGCCGCGCCGCCGGGCGCGGTGTCCTGCTCCCAGTTGGCGTGCCGGAAGTCGGGGTCGCCGATGGTCTGGAAGAACTGCTGGAAGTTGATGTCGCCCTCGCCGAGCGGGGTCATCTCGTAGCCGTTGGCCAGCGCGCTGTTCCGGTTACCGTCCTTGGCGTGGAAGAGCGGGAACCGCTTGCTCTGCGAGACCACGTTGAGGATCGGGTCGAACAGGTCGGTCTTCTCCCGGCCCCACCGGTCGACGTACCTCTGGTGCTTGAACCGGGCGACGTAGGCCCAGTAGATGTCCAGTTCGAAGAAGACGTACCTCGGGTCGGTCTTCCGGAAGAAGTACTCCAGCCGGCGGGTACCGGAGGAGCGGGTGGGCCGGCCGTTCGCGTCCAGCGGCCCCGCGTCGAGCAGGAAGGAGTACGCGGCGTCGTGGTTGTGCGTGTAGAGCCGGAGTCCGCGCCTGCGGGCCTGCCGGCCGAGTTCGTTCCAGACGTCCGCCGCCGCGTCCCAGTCCGAGGTGTACGCCGAGTTCGTCGGGTCACTGCCGGTGCCGATGTTCTTCATGCCGAGCGTCTCGGCGATGTCCATCTGCTGCTCGAAGGTGGCCGGGTTGATCGAGGCGTGCGTACCGTTGGCGACCAGCCCGTTGTCGTCGAGAATCTTGCGGATCTCCTCCGGGGTGATCTGCCGGCCCAGGATCTGGGTGTTCTGGGTGTAGCCGGCGAACTCCACCTCCTGGTAGCCGAGTTCGGCGATCCGGGCGAGCACCCGCTCGAAGCCGTACGGCACACCGCTGTCGTCCGGGGCGGCGGAGATCCGGTCCCGGACGCTGTAGAGGATGATGCCCCGGTTGCGGCCCGGGATCAGCGGCTCGGCCCGCAGTTGCCCGTGCGCGACGGCGGGGGTCTCGGTCCGGACCACGTTGGCGCCGACCGCACTGAGCGCGGCGGCCGCGCCCGCCGAGGCGGCCAGGATGCTGCGCCGGGTGAGCCGGCGGCGTTCCGCCGGATCCATCGGTTCGCGCTGCGTCTTCCCCATTGTCCTGCACCTTCCCGGGCGGCGACGCCTCCGCCACCCATGCTTGGATCGATTCAAGAGGTCTTCGGTGAGCAGCTCGGATGCCCGGTGAGTGCCCGCGCGAAGAAAGTCGACGGGTACGGGCGCGCTCACGTGCCACTCGTGGCGCGCGGGGACGATGTCGCGGCCGTGGCCGGGCCGGACGCTTCCGGGTTCCCGCTCCAGGCGGCCACCTGGGCGGATATGACGATCAGCGGTCGTCTCTGTTACGAATGAACACACGCTAAGGGCTGCACAGCCAGAAGAAAAGAGCAGGGCGCGGCAACTTTGGTCGTGGTTTACAAAAGTTCGTCGTACCCAGCGGAAAGTTTCCGTCGATGAGCCGTCGGCCGAGTCGGGCATGTCACTGCCGGAGACTGTCGAGCTGGGCGCAGAAGCGGGGCGCGACAATTCCGGCGACGCGCCGCCTTCCCTGGCGGGAGCACAAGCGGGGCAGCTCGACAGTCTCCGTCCGGAACACTGTCTCGACACCGCGCCTCGGCAGCACCGGACGGGCCGGACCGGACCGCGCCCTCAGAAGTAGGTCCGCAGCACGTCCACGATGGTGTGGTCGTCGTCGACCACCGGCAGCGCCCGCCACTTGTCGAAGGCGGTGCACGGGTGCGAGATGCCGAAGCAGATTAGGTCACCCGGGGCCAGCTCGACGCCGGGCGGGACCGAGAGATAGCCGTGGTGGTCGTTGAGCCGGCCGACGGTCACCCCGGTGCCGGGACGCAGCTCGCCGGAACGGCGCCGGATCCACAGTGGCACCGGCAGGCCCTCGTCGTACGGGGCGTCCCGCTTGCCCATGCCGACGATCGCCAGCCCCGGCTCCGGAGTGGAGATGACCTGCGCCCAGAGCTCCAGAGCCGCGTCCAGGGCACCCTCGCCGGGGATTCGCCGGAACGGCGTGTGCTCGGCGTAGAAGCCGTGGTCGTGGGTGACGTAGGCACCGCTGCGCAGCACCACCCGCAGGTCGTGCCCGGTCAGCCAGGCACCGCCGAGTTCCTCGGCCACCAGGTCGAACCACGCGCTGCCACCGGCGCTGACCAGCACCTCCCGGCCGACCAGCCCTCGGCGGGCCAGCTCGGTCGCCGCCGACCGGAGCCGCCGAAGGTACGCCGACACGGCCGCGCCGTCCGGCAGCCCGCCCTCGTAACCGGCGACGCCGTCGAGGCGTACCCGGTGGGTCGCGGCGACCGCCTCGGCAACCTCGACCACCTGCTCGACGCTGCGGCAGCCGGCCCGCCCACCGGCGAAGCCGAGTTCGACCAGGACCCGTAACGGGGCACCGGCCGGCTGGTCGGCGAGCGCCGCGTCGATCGCCTCGACCCCGGCGACCGAGTCCACGAAGAAGGGTGCCTCGAAACCCCGCTCGACCTCGCGAGCCAGCCAGCGCAGCGGCACCGGATCGAGCAGCTCGTTGGCGAGCAGCACCCGGGGTGCCCCGAGGGCGCGGCAGGCGAGCACCTGGTTCGCGGTGGCCATGGTGATCGCCCAGGCACCGGCGGACAACTGGGCGTCGAGCAGCGACGGCGCCATGCTGGTCTTGCCGTGCGGGGCGAACGAGAAGCCGTGCCGGGCGCAGAACCCGGCCATCGTGGCGACGTTGTGCGCGACGGCGGAGCGCCGGACGGCCAGTACCGGCCACGTCACGGCGCCCCCGAACAGGGAGTGCCCGGCGGCGGCGAACGCCGCGTCCGGGACCGGCGTCTCGGGCTGCCAGAACCCCTTGGCGCGCCAGTCGAGCGCGGGCTCGTCGAGTTGGTGGCGCACCGACTCTCCCCGGACAGGTTCGGATGTGGCTCGCTGTTGACTGCCAGCCTGCCGCATGTGTTCCTTCCTCGTCAACGACTTGACGAGGGTGGCCGGCGGGGCCCAGGCTAACGACGCCACCGTTAACGGACTACTTTCGAACCTGGAGAGCCGGATGGTGATCGGTCTCGTCATCCACGCCAGCCACCGCACCGTCTTCGAGGACGCGGCCCGCACGCTGGCCGGGGTGACGCTGGAGTGGGTCGTCTACCAGCACGAGGATGCGGTCCGGGGACTCGTCGACGGCCTGCTCGCCCGGCAACGCGTCGACGGCCTGCTGCTCGGCCCGGTCCCGTACGCGAAGTGCCGTGACCTGCTCCCGGCGGACCTGCCGGTGGCGATCCTGCGCTCGGCCGGACTGGACCTGTCGCTGGCGCTGTTCAAGGCGCTGTCCCGGGGCTGGCGACCCACACCGGTGAGCATCGACACCTACGACACCCAGACCGTGGACGAGGTGGCCCGGGCACTGGAGCTGGACCGCTCGCAGATCAGTTGCCTGCCCTACGACCCGGAGCAGAGCGTGGCCGAGATCGTCGCGTTCCACCGGGCGGCGCTGGCCCGGACCGGCGCCGACTACGTGATCAGCCTGCGCACGGCGGTCGCGGCACAGCTCCAGGGCGGCACGCCGGTGCTCGGCGGCCTGCCCGGGCCGGCCACCCTGCGGGCCCAACTGCACGAGCTGGCCCTCCAGGTACAGTCCAAACAGGCCAGTGCGCTGCGCTTCGCCGCCGGCATCTTCCTGGTCGGCCGGGCCGGCCCGCAGCTCGACCTGGACCGGGCCCGGGTGGGGCTGATGAACCTGCTGCTCAACACGCCGGAGTTCGGCGACGCCTGGATCGAGAACCGGGGCCGGCGCGGGGTGGTGGTCTTCGCCCACCAGGCCCTCTTCGAGCAGGCGACCAACAGTTGGGTGTCGCTGCCCGCGCTCGGCCAGGCTCAGGAGACCCTCGGCATCCGGGTCGCCGCCGGGTTCGGGGTCGGTGTCTCGGCCCGGAGCTGCCTGCACCTGGCCGAGCGGGCGGTCGCCCGGGCCGAGCAGGAGGAGTCGCCGAGCGCGTACCTGGTCGAGGACGGTGGCGTCATCATCGGGCCGATGAGCCCGGCCGGGGCCGCGCTCGCCTTCACCTACCGGGAGCACGGCGTCGAACTCGAACGGCTGGCCGGCGAGGTGGGACTGAGCGCCGCGACGCTGTCCCGGCTCTCCGCCATCGAACGGGCCCTGGAGGGCCGGGCCATCTCCCCCAGCGACCTGGCCCAGCAGCTCGGCATCACCGATCCCAGCGGCCGCCGGCTGATCCGCAAGCTGAGCGAGTCGGGCCTGGTCGAGGTGGAGGGGAGCACGCAGGTGCACCGCAAGGGACGCCCGGCCCGACTCTACCGGCTCCGCATCGCCGGCGGAGCCGGGCCGGCGCCCGCCCCGGTGGAGGCGGCACCGTGACCGGACCCGCCGCCGAGTCCGGTCGGGAGGGCTGGGACCTGCTGTTCACCAGTGGGGACCTGCTCGATCCGGGTACCGGCCGGACGGGGCGGCACGACGTCGCCGTCCGGGACGGCCGGATCGCGGCTGTCGCACCGGTGCTGCCCCGGGAGCGGGCCGCCGAGCTGGTCGACCTGGCCGGCCGGCTGGTCACACCCGGCCTGGTCGACCTGCACACGCACGTACACGCCGGTGCGACGTACTGGGGAATCGACCCCGACCCCGTGGCCTGGCGGTCCGGCGTGACGACCTGGGTGGACGCGGGCTCGGCCGGGGCGTACGGGTTCGCCGCCTTCGCCGCCGCCTCGGCCCGGTACACCGTCCGGGTGCCCGCGCTGCTGAACATCTCCGCGGTGGGGCTGGTCGCCCCGGTCGGCGAGTCCCGGGAACTGGCCAACTGCGACGTCGACCTGGCGGTGGCGACCGTGCGGGCGCACCGGGACAGCATCGTCGGGATCAAGGTACGGATGGACCGGCACAACGTCGGTACGCACGGCCTGGCCCCGTTGCGCCGGGCGATCGAGGCGGCGCAGGCGTGCGGGCTGCCGGTGATGGTGCACATCGGCGCGGCGCCGCCGACGGTGGCACAGATGCTGCCGCTGCTGCGCCCAGGTGACCTGATCACGCACTGCGCCAGTGGAATCGCGGCCGGCCCGGACGGCTTCGACCCGGCGGCGAAGGAGGCGTACCAGGCGGGGGTGCGCTTCGACCTCGGCCACGGCTCCGGCGGCTTCGCCTTCGACGTGCTGGAGGCGCAGTTGGCGGCCGGCATGCCGCCGCACGCCGTCTCCACCGACCTGCACAGCCGGTCGCTGCACGGCCCGGTCTTCGACCTGCCGACCACGATGGCCAAGATGCTGGCGGTCGGGATGAGCCTGCCCCAGGTGGTGGCCGCGGCGACCGTCGGACCGGCCCGCGCGCTCGGCCTGCCGGGCGGGGTCGGCACGCTCGCAGTCGGCGCACCGGCCGACATCGCGGTCTTCACGATCGAGCCCGGCCGGTACGAGCTGGTCGACGTGCACGGGCAGCGCCGGTACGCACCGCTGCGGCTGGTCAACGAGCTGACCTACCGGGCGGGCCGACTGCTGCCACCCCGGCAGACCGAGCCGGTGCCGCCGTGGATCACGCTCACCGACCCGCAACGCGCCGCGCTGGCCCACCGGGACCGGGCGGTACGCCGACTTCTCACCCCACCCCTGGTGGGCCCGGACGGGCTCGCCGAACAGTTCCCCCGACACGGAGGTTGACCCATGCCCAAGCAGATCGTCGTGGCCGACCAGGCGGCACCGGCCGCCCGGCAGCACTCGCACGCGGTGCTCTACCTGGGCGACTGAGCCGCTCCGGGGGTTGCCGTCCGGCCTGGCCGGACGGCGGCTCCGGCCTGTCCTGATAGGGCCTCTGAGCAGGGAAATTGTTACTTGACGGGCGACTGGCGGAACCCCAGCCTGGATGACATCCATATCGACCTAATTACGAACCTAGCTCGTTATTCGAGGAGGAAGCCCGTGCGGAAACTCCTGGCACTTCCCGCGCTGCTCGCGCTGGCGCTCGGCGCCGGTGCCTGCGCGCCCGCCACCGACGCACCCGCCGAGAGCTCCGACAGCCGGACCGGCACCCTGCGGGTCTGGCTCTTCGACGAGGCCAACCGGGCCGCCAAGGAGGCGGTGGTCAACGAGGCGATCGCCGAGTTCACCGCCAGGAACCCCGACGTGTTGGTCGACGTCAGCTACCTGGCCACCGACACCCGGGCGGAGAAGTACAAGGGTGCGCTGAACGACCCGGCGAGCGCGCCGGACGTCACCGAGGTCGGCAACACCGACCTGGCCAACTTCGTCGCCTCGAACGGGATGGCCGACGTCACCGAGGAGAACCGGAAGTGGGCCGAGGCCGCCGACCTGCCGGCCGACCTGGTCCAGACGGTCACCGTGGCCGAGAAGGCGTACGGTGTGCCGTGGTGGATCGGCGTCCGGGCGCTCTACTACCGCACCGACGTCTTCACCGAACTCGGGCTCACGCCCCCGACCTCGTACGCCGAACTGGTCGCCGCCGCCAAGAAGATCCGGGCCGAGCGCAGGGACATGCTCGGGATCGCGGTCGGCGGTCTCTACACCTTCGGCGCCCTGCCGTTCGTCTGGGACGCCGGTGGCGACATCGCGACCAATTCGGGTGGGAAGTACACCGCGGCCATCGACTCGCCCGGGTCGAAGGCGGGGATCAAGGCGTACACCGACCTGTTCAGCCCCCAGATCTGCCCGGCGCAGCAGTGCGTCGACCTGACCGGCGGCGGCACCGTCGAGGCGTTCGCGGCCGGCCGGGCCGGGATGGGCATCCTGGGCAACTTCAACCGCTCGGCGGTGGAAGCGGGCGCGGTCAAGGGCAAGTACGCGGTGGTGCCGCTGCCCGGTGCCAAGCCCGGCTCGATCGCCCCCGCCTTCGCCGGCGGCAGCAGCCTCGGGGTGTTCCGCTCCACCACGCACCGCAGCCTGGCCGTCGAGTTCATGCAGTTGCTGGCGAGCAAGAAGTACACCCTGAAGCTCTACGACGCGATGGGCTTCGTGCCGGCGATGAGGTCCGGCCGGGCGGAGGTGATCGCCAAGGAGCCGTTCCTGAAGCCGTTCGTCGAGACGATGGAGGCGGGGACGAGGTTCGTCCCGGTCGACAAGGCGTGGACCACCATCGACGCCGAGAAGATCCTGCCGAACATGCTGCAGAAGGTGATCACCGGTAAGGCGACCGTCGACGCCGCGGCCGCCGAGGCGAACACCCAGATCACCGCGGCGCTCGGGAAGTAGCCGGGTGCCGTCGTCCGCAACGATCCGCCGGCAGCAGCGGCTGATGCCCGGGTTGCTGCTGCTGCCGGCGCTCGCCGTGCTGGTGCCGATGTTCGGGTACCCGCTCTACCAGCTCGGCCTGCTCTCCCTCTTCGACTACGGGCAGCCACAGGTCTCCGGCGGCGAGCCGGCCCGGTTCGTGGGGGCGGGCAACTTCGGTACCCTCTTCGCCGATCCGGTGTTCTGGACCGTGCTCGGCCAGACGGTGGTCTTCGCCGCCGGGTGCGTGCTGGTGACCCTCGCCGTCGGTGCCACGCTGGCGGTGCTGATGACCCGGATCGGCAAGCTGGCCCGGACCCTGCTGTCGTACGCGGCGCTGACCGCCTGGGCGGCACCGGCGATGACCGGCTCGGTGGTCTGGATGTTCCTCTTCGACAGCAACCTCGGCCTGGTCAACGAGGTGCTGGGGCTGGACGGCCACAACTGGCTCTACGACCGGACCGTGGCCTTCGCCCTGGTCGGTGCGGTGGTGGTCTGGCACTCCTTCCCGTTCGTGATGATCACCCTGTACGCGGGCATCCAGGCCGTCCCGCCGTCCGTGCTGGAGGCGGCGGCACTGGACGGTGCGGGCGCGGCCACTGCGTTCCGCCGGATCACGGTGCCGATGCTGCGACCGCTGATCGCGATCGTGGTGATCCAGTCGATCATCTGGGACTTCAAGGTCTTCACCCAGATCTACGTGATGACCCGGGGCGGCGGCATCGCCGGCCAGAACATGGTGCTCAACGTGTACGCGTACCAGAAGGCGTTCGCCTCGTCGCAGTACGGGCTGGGCTCGGCGATCGGCATCGTGATGACGCTGATCCTGCTGGTGGTCACCCTGCTCTACCTGCGGGCACTGCGCCGCACCGGGGAGGTACTCTAATGCGTCGTCGCGTTGCCGACTCGGTGGCGATCCTGGTCGCGCTGGTCACGGTCTTCCCGATCTACTGGATGGTGCTGTCGGCGCTGAAGCCGACCGGCGAGATCCTCTCCGCCGACCCGCGCCCGTGGACGCTGCATCCGACCCTGGACCACTTCCGCTCCGCGCTCGGGGTGAGCGGCTTCGGCCGGTACTTCCTGAACAGCCTGGTCGTCGCGCTGGCCGTGGTGGCGCTGAGCGCGCTGGTCGCGTTCCTGGCCGCGGTGGCGCTGACCCGCTACCGGTTCCGGACCCGCAGCACCATCCTGGTGCTCTTCCTGATCGCCCAGATGGTGCCGGTCGAGGCGCTGAGCATCCCGCTCTTCTTCCAGATCCGCGACCTGGGCCGGACGGTGCCGGGCGTCGGGCTGAACACCCTCGGCTCGCTGGTGCTGGTGCAGTTGGCGTTCAGCCTGCCGTTCGCGATCTGGATGCTGCGCGGCTTCGTCGCGGCGGTACCGCCGGAGGTGGAGGAGGCGGCCACCATGGACGGCGCCTCCCGGTTCACCATCCTGTGCCGGATCCTGTTTCCGCTGATCGCACCCGGCCTCGCCGCGACAAGCGTCTTCTCCTTCATCACCGCCTGGAACGATTTCCTCTTCGCCAAGACCTTCATCATCAGCGCCACCGAGAACCAGACCCTGCCGGCCGCGCTGCTGGTCTTCTTCAAGCCGGACGAGAACGACTGGGGCGGCATCATGGCCGCCTCCACCCTGATGACCGTCCCGGTACTGGTCTTCTTCGTCTTCGTCCGGCGCCGGCTGGTCTCCGGGCTCGGTGGG
Source organism: Plantactinospora sp. KLBMP9567 (assembly GCF_033446045.1). Taxonomy (NCBI): domain Bacteria; kingdom Bacillati; phylum Actinomycetota; class Actinomycetes; order Micromonosporales; family Micromonosporaceae; genus Plantactinospora; species Plantactinospora sp. KLBMP9567. The sequence goes on from NZ_JAWQRR010000027.1 coordinate 118,241, forward strand.
GCGGTGAAGGACTGATGCCGCTGCCCCGTCCGGCCCACACCGTCGAGGGGTCAGGGTCGTTCGAACTCGGTCCGGCGACGACCCTCGGCGCGGAGTCCAGCTGTGCCGGGGTGGCCCGGCTGCTCCGGGAGACCCTGTCCCGTTCCACCGGCCTGCCCCTGCCGGCCCCCTCCCCCGGCGACGGGGCTCGCTCCGGGGGTGGCGCCGTCGCCGGGGGAGGCAGCATCGCGCTCGCCGTCGATCCGGCACTGGCCGCCGAGGGCTACCACCTGCGGGTACGCCCCGACGGCGTCACCATCACCGGCGGCGCCCCGGCCGGCGTCTTCTACGGCACGCAGACCCTGCTCCAGTTGCTGCCGCCGGGCGTGCACCGCCGGGCCCGGGTCTCGGCCGACCCGTGGCGGGTGCCGGCGGTGGAGATCTCCGACGCACCCCGGTTCGGCTGGCGCGGCTGCATGCTCGACGTGGCCCGGCACTTCATGCCGGTGGCCGGGGTACTGCGCCTCGTCGACCTGCTTGCCGCGCACAAGCTGAACGTGCTGCATCTGCACCTCACCGACGACCAGGGCTGGCGGGTACAGATCCGGCGCTACCCCCGGCTGACCGAGGTGGGCGCCTGGCGGCCCGAGTCGATGGTCGGCTCCCGCCAGCACGAGCGCTTCGACGGCCGGCCGCACGGCGGCTACTACCGCCAGGACGATCTCCGGGAGATCGTCGGGTACGCGGCGGAGCGCTTCGTCACCGTCGTACCCGAGATCGACCTGCCCGGGCACACCCAGGCGGCGATCGCCGCGTACCCGGAACTCGGCAACGATCCCGGCGAGCTGGTGGCGGTCTCGACCCGGTGGGGGATCTCCCGACGGGTACTGAACGTCTCCGACCAGACCCTCGACTTCGTCCGGCACGTACTGGACGAGGTGATGGAGCTGTTTCCGGGCCGGCACATCGGGATCGGCGGCGACGAGTGCGACAAGTCCGAGTGGCGGGTCAGCCCGGCCGCCCAGCGGCGCCGGACCGAGCTGGGGCTGCGCGACGAGGACGAGTTGCAGAGCTGGTTCGTCCGGCAGCTCCAGCGGCATCTGGCGGCGAACGGGCGGGTGCTGTTCGGCTGGGACGAGGTGCTGGAGGGCGGGCTGCCCGGCGAGGCGACGGTCGCGGCCTGGCGCGGGCCGGCGCTGGCGGTCGCGGCTGCCCGGGCCGGCCACGACGTGGTCTCCTGCTGGGACACCTCCGCCTACCTGGACTACCGGCAGTCGGACCGGCCGGACGAGCCGGTCCCGGTCGGCACCGTGCTCACCGTCGCGGACGTCCGGGCCTTCGAGCCGGTACCCGCCGAGTTGCCGGCGCAACTGCGGCACCGGATCGTCGGCGCGCAGTGCAACCTCTGGACCGAGCACGCCGACAACCCGCGTGCCGTCGACTACCTGGCTTTTCCCAGGCTATCCGCGTTCGCCGAGGCCGTCTGGTCGGCACCAGACACAATGGACGGCTTCGACGACCGGCTGCGCGAACACCTGGACCGGCTGGACGCGCTGGGCGTGGAATACCGGCCACCGGGCGGGCCGCTGCCCTGGCAGCGCCGGCCGGACGCGGCGGGCTGGCCGCGCCAGCGGGCCGACCGGGACGCCGAACTGGCCGGACTCGCCGGCAACGTGCTGCGGCAGCGCACAGCGGCCGAGGCCGGTTCGGATCCTGCGCAGAGCCCGCTCGATTCCGGCCATCCGGCGGCCCCGTCGAGTTCATGATCCGGTCGAGACCGCGTCCGTCCTATCTGGAACAATGCTGGCCGGATCCGGCGCCGTGCCGGACCGATCATCCATTGGGAGCATTCGTGCCGGTTACCGCCAACCTCGCCAAGCTGGTCGACAAGGAGTACCAGGACAAGAGCGTGGCCGAACTCGTCGACGCCCCGGTCGCCGCGCTCGCCGGAGTCAGCGAGCGGGCCGCGACGCACCTCAAGGAGGCGCTGGGCATCAAGACCATCGGTGACCTCGGCCGCAGCCAGTACTTCCGTACCGCCAGCGCGCTGGTCGCGCTCGCCGACGACAAGTGAACCTTTTCAACCTCGCCGTGCGGTGCGGTGGACCGCAAGGTCAGACGCGGTGCGCGAGCGCCGCGCGGTTCAGGTTGCAAAGGTTCAGTAGTCGGGTGACCCGCCGCGCCGCCGAGGCGTAGGCGGGCGTCGGGGCGCGGGCCTACCCGCCTGCGCCCCGACACCGCGGCACGCTACCCCTGGCCGGCGTACGACCGGAGTGTGACGTACTTGTCCGGCAGGCCGTACCCGCCGACCAGCAACCGGAAGTTCCCGAAGTACGAGCCGTCGATCCGCCACACCTGCTCGTGGTCGGCGAGCTGCCGGACCAGCCGTCGCTGCCGCTCGTCGAGGGCGTCGAACGGAACGTCGCCGGTCAGCGGCCCACCCGGAAAGGCGAGTTTCAGCGCCTCACCGACCACGTGCAGCGCCTCGACGCCGGAGACGGCCGGAATCCGGCGCAGCAGCGCGTCGAACGTCTCGACCATCCGGCCGGCACCGAGCTGGGCGAGCGCCTGCCCGGCGTACCCGGCCAGGTCGCCGTCGAGGAACGGCACCCGGTCGTCGCTCGGGCTCTCGCCGCCGGCCCAGCCGAGCAGCTCGGCGGCGACCGCGCGATCCGCCCCTGGCCCGTGCGCCCGGGCCAGGCCGGTCGCGGCGCCCCACCGGACCAGCGGACGCCGGTCGTCGAGCAGGGCGGGGTCCGGCACCCCGCCGAGCAGCCCGATCGCCACCAGCGCGGTCGCGGCGAGCACGGTGTGATCCGGGCCGTCCGCGGCCGTCGCCCCGGCCCCCAGCGCCTCGGTGACCGCGCCGGCCAGCACCGGCAGGCTGCCCTCGGCCTCCTCGGGAAACCAGGACAGCGTGTACCCGGCCATCACCCGCAAATCCAGGTCGTGCTCGGCGGCCAGCAGGGTACGCAGCAGCGGCACCCCGGCCCGGACCGCGTCGTACGCGGCGACCAGCACGTGGGCGTACAGCCGATCCTGGTCGTCCTCGGAGAGTGACTCAAGGTACTCGGAGTCGCCGTCGTCCTCGTCGAAGTCGTCGTCGCCCGGGTGCGGGGCGGCGGCGAGCAGTTCCGCCCCACCGGCCGCCTGCTGCCGGTGCTCGGCGATCGGCAGCCCGTCGGGCAGCCACATCTCGTCGTAGCCGACGGCGATGGCGGCCAGCAGGCCGACCAGCTCCTCCCGTTCGGCGGTGGCCGGATCGGCCAGCAGCTCCAGCAGGAACGGCACCGCGTACGCCGTCGCCTCGTACCGGCTGCCCTGGTGGAAGATGTTGCCGTAGAGCTGCCAGCGGGCCTTCTCCCGGATCGCGGCGTCCGGCGAGCGCAGCGCGCGGATCTGCTCGGGCACGTCCTCGGCGGAGCCGTAGGCGTGCCCGAGCCGTTCCCAGTCAATGTCGTCGAGTCGTTCCAGCACCCGGCCATGATGTCAGCCGGACCGGCCGGCGGATGCCCTACCGGACGGGCGCCGTGGATGTCACCAGGTGCCGGGCGTAGGCCTCGGTGGTGAAGAAGGCCGGCAGTTCCTCGCCGAGCGCGGTCTGCACGAAGATCTCCGCCGCCCGGGTCAGCCGGTCCCGTTCGGTGACCGACCGTTCCGCGTTCAGCCTCGTCACCTCCTCGACCAGGATGGACCGGACCAGTTCCTCGGTGACCCGGCCGCCCTCGGCCAGCGGCGTCGCGTGGTGCAGCCACTGCCACACCTGGCAGCGGGCGATCTCGGCGGTGGCCGCGTCCTCCATCAGGTCGAAGATGGCCGCCGCGCCGGTGCCGCCCAGCCAGGCGTCGAAGTAGCGCAGCGCCACCGCCACGTTGCCGCGCAGCCCCGCGCCGGTGACCCGGCCCGGGGTACGGTCCACCGACAGCAGGTCGTCCGCGCCGACCGTGACCTCGGGGCGGCGCCGGTCGAGCTGGTGCGGGCGCTCGCCGAGGACGGCGTCGAAGGCGTCCCGGCAGACCGGCACCAGCCCGGGGTGGGCCACCCAGGAACCGTCGAACCCGTCCGCGGCCTCGCGCTCCTTGTCCGCCCGGACCTTGCCGAGGGCGGCCCTGTTGACCTCCGGATCGCGGCTCGGGATGAAGGCGGCCATCCCGCCGATCGCGTGCGCACCGCGCCGGTGACAGGTCCGGACCAGCAATTCCGTGTACGCCCGCATGAACGGCACCGTCATCGTCACGTCGCCCCGGTCGGGCAGCACGAAGTCGTCCCGCCAGCCGAAGTTCTTGACGATGCTGAAGATGTAGTCCCAGCGTCCGGCGTTCAGCGCGGCGCAGTGCTCGCGGAGTTCGTAGAGGATCTCGTCCATCTCGAACGCGGCGGTGATGGTCTCGATCAGCACGGTGGCCCGGACGGTCCCCTGCGGGATGCCGAGATAGTTCTGGGCGAACCGGAAGACCTCGTTCCACAGCCGCGCCTCGCGGTGGCTCTCCAGCTTCGGCAGGTAGAAGTACGGGCCGCTGCCGGCGTCGAGCTGCCGCTGCGCGCAGTGGAAGAAGTAGAGCCCGAAGTCGACCAGGGTGGCCGAGATCGCCCGCCCGTCGACCACGACGTGCTTCTCCACCAGGTGCCAGCCGCGCGGCCGGACCACGATGGTGGCGAGGTCGTCGCCGAGGGCGTACCGCTTGCCGCCCGGCGCGGTGAAGTCGATCCGCCGGTCGATCGCGTCGACCAGGTTGAGCTGCCCGCCGATCACGTTGTCCCAGGTCGGCGCGAGCGCGTCCTCGAAGTCGGCCAACCACACCTGCGCACCGGAGTTCAGCGCGTTGACCGTCATCTTCCGGTCGGTCGGGCCGGTGATCTCGACCCGCCGGTCGTGCAGGCCCGGTGCCGACGGCGCCACCCGCCAGCTCGGGTCGGCCCGGATCGCCTCGGTCTCGGGCAGGAAGCCGGGGAGCTGGCCGTCGGCGTAGCGGGCGCGGCGGGCCCGCCGGGTGTCCAGCAGGGCCACCCGGCGGGCCGCGAACTCGCTGTCGAGCGCGACCAGGAAGTCCAGCGCCTTGGGGCTGAGGATCTCGTCGTACCGCTCGCGCAGCGGTCCGGTGAGCTGAGTTCTCATGACGGCACTCCGCTCCGCTCCGTGCCCTCATGAGGCACCTCGACACTGAGCCGGCTGATTCGCTCGCTACGCACGCTCATGCGAACTGCTCCTCCTCGGTCGAACCGCGCAGTGCGGTGGTCTCGGCGGCCGGGTTCAGCACCGTGCTGACCAGGTCGAAGTAGCCGGTGCCGACCTCACGCTGGTGCTTGACCGCCGTGTAGCCGTACGCCTCGGCGGCGAACTCCCGCTCCTGCAACGACACGTACGCCGGCATGCCGTCGACGGCGTAGCCCCGGGCCAGGTCGAACATCGAGTAGTTCAGCGCGTGGAAGCCGGCCAGGGTGATGAACTGGAAGCGGTAGCCCTGGTGCCCCAGTTCGCGCTGGAACTTGGCGATGGTGGCGTCGTCGAGGTGCTTGCGCCAGTTGAACGACGGCGAGCAGTTGTACGCCAGCAGCTGGTCCGGGTACACCGCCTTGATCTCCTCGGCGAACCGGCGGGCCAGTTCCAGGTCCGGGGTGCTGGTCTCCATCCAGAGCAGGTCGGCGTAGGGGGCGTAGGCGAGTCCCCGGGCCACGCAGGCGTCGAACCCGTTGCGCACCCGGTAGAAGCCCTCGGCGGTCCGCTCGCCGGTGACGAACGGCCGGTCCCGCTCGTCGACGTCGGTGGTGAGCAGCGTCGCCGCCTGCGCGTCGGTACGCGCGATGATCACCGAGGGGACGCCGGCCACGTCGGCGGCGAGCCGGGCGGCGTTGAGGGTCCGGACGTGCTGCCCGGTCGGCACCAGCACCTTGCCGCCGAGGTGCCCGCACTTCTTCTCCGAGGCGAGCTGGTCCTCCCAGTGCACCCCGGCCGCGCCGGCCACGATCATCGCGGTCATCAGCTCGTACGCGTTCAGCGGCCCGCCGAACCCGGCCTCGGCGTCGGCGACGATCGGGGCGAGCCAGTCGATCCCGGCGTCGTCGGCCCCGCTGCGGCGGCCCTCCGCCGTCTCGATCTGGCCGGCGCGCAGCAGCGCGTTGTTGACCCGGCGCACCACCGCCGGCACGGAGTTGGCCGGATAGAGGCTCTGGTCCGGATAGGTGTGTCCGGCGAGGTTGGCGTCGGCGGCGACCTGCCAGCCGGAGAGGTAGATCGACTTGAGCCCGGCCCGGACCATCTGCACCGCCTGGTTGCCGGTGAGCGCACCGAGCGCCGGGACGTAGTCCTCCTGGTGCAGCAGGTCCCACAGCCGCCGGGCGCCCCGGTCGGCGAGGGTGTGCTGCTCCTGCACCACGCCGCGCAGCCGGACGACCTCCTCCGGCTGATAGACCCGCTCGACGCCCCGCCAACGCGGGTCGGTGGCCCATTCGGTACGCAACCGCTCTGCCGGCGTGCTCATGCAAGTCTCCTCCGAAGTTCAGTGAACCCTTTTCAACCTCCCCTTGCGGTCCGTCGGAGCGCGAGGTCGGATGCGGTGTGTGAGCGCCGCGCGGTTCAGGTTGAAAAAGGTTCGGTCGACAACTCGCGGTCAATCAGGACTTGTCGAAACTGTGGCACGGTCTCCGTCAACGGGTCGAGACACGGAAACAGCCAACTATTGAAAAGTCTCGACCGTATTCTGCGAAGTTGCGAATGAGCTGCTTTACAGATGTGTTAATGTGACTGGATCCGGGCGGAGGGAGGCGCCGTGGCCAAGACGTTCGCAGGTGCGCGGCTCCGCCGGCTGCGCGGGGAGCACGGCATCAGCCAGATCGAGCTGGCCCGGCAGCTCGCCATCTCGCCCAGCTACCTCAACCAGATCGAGCACGACTCCCGCCCGCTGACCGTCCCGGTGCTGATCCGGATCACCGAGGTCTTCGGCGTCGACACCGCATACTTCGCACCGCACGACACGCCCCGGCTGGTCGCCGAACTGCGCGAGGCGCTGCCGACCCGGGCCAGCCTGCCCGACCTCACGGAACTCGCCGGCAAGCTGCCCGAGGTGGCCGAGGCGGTGATCGACCTCTACCGACGCTACCGGCAGGTCGACGACCAGCTCGCCGAGGTGGTCGGCGACCGGGGGATGGTGCCGGGTCGCAGCCCGCACGACCAGGTCAGCGACTTCTTCTACCGCCGGCAGAACTACGTCCCGGAGCTGGACGAGGCGGCCGAGGCACTGGCCGCGCAGATCGGGATCCGCCGGGGCGAGACCCGGGCCGCGCTCAGCGACCGGCTCGCCGGCCGGCACGGCATCCGGATAGTCCGACAGGATCCCGACTCGCTCGCCGGCGACCTGCACCGCTACCGGCCGGAGACCCGCACCCTGCACCTGTCGACCTCACTGCGCTCGGGCCAACGGGCGATCCGGATGGGCGCCCAGATCGCACTGTTGGAATTCGCCGACGTCATCGACGAAATCATCGAGGAGGAAAACCTCGGCGATTTGCAGACCCAGATCCTCATGCGGGTCGGATTGGCGAACTATTTCGCCGCCGCACTGATTCTGCCGTACCGGGAATTCCTCACCGCGGCCGAGACGATGCGATACGACATCGAACTACTGACCGACCACTTCGCGATGGGCTGGGAGAGCGTCTGCCACCGGCTGAGCACCCTGCAACGACCGAGGGCGCGCGGGGTGCCGTTCTCGTTCGTCCGGGTGGACCGGGCCGGCAACATGTCCAAGCGCCAGTCGGCGACCGGCTTCCCGTTCTCCCGCTCCGGCGGAACATGTCCACTTTGGAACGTCTACGAGGCGTTCGGCGCTCCCGGCCGGGTGATGACCCAGGTGGCGGCGATGCCGGACGGCCAGCGCTACCTGTGGATCGCCCGCACCGTGACCCGGCACCACGGCGGGTACGGCCAGCCCGGCAAGACGTTCGCGATCGGGCTGGGCTGCGAGACCCGGCACGCCGGCCGGCTCGTCTACTCCGCCGGGATGGATCTGCACGCGACCGAGGCGGCCACCCCGATCGGGCCGGGTTGCAGGACCTGCGAGCGGATGACCTGCCCGCAGCGGGCCGCCCAGCCGATCGGCCGGCAACTCGACCTCGACGAGAACCGGAGCACCTTCATCCCGTACCCGCTGCGCGAGCGAGACAGGTAGTCCACAGGGGACGCTCAGCGAACACCGAGAAACTGCTTACCGTGACTGGCTAATTGCCTCAGCGTGACGGTCCGGCTCGGCTTCGGTCGCATGCTCGACACTAGGTGGACGACCCTGGCGGTGCTGCGGACTCTTGGCCCTAAGTCGACTGAGACCGGCATGGTGCACCGGGCCGGGTCGGCTGGTCCGCGCCGATCGCGGACGTTCACGGGGGTCAGGCAGCGCGGACGCACGTTGCGTCGCCGTGCGTACGCGCCTGTCGTGCACATCCCTCCCCCGTCAGTCGAACCGGGTCCGGGTGCCGGTCACCACGAGGGAGGAACGACGAATGAAACGGCACATGCGGGAGGACTATCTCGTCGAGGGCGAGGGCCTGCTCTGCTTCGACGACAGGCACGAACCGACCACCCGCCGCCCGTCGACAACCGCCGAGCTGCGCAAGTTCCGGTTCTCCCGGCTCGGTCCGGAGGGTCGGGAGCTATCCGAGCCGACCCGCACCGCCGTCGCCGAGGCGATGGTGGCCGGTGCGAACGCCGATTCGGCGGACCCGGCTGTTCCGGCCGGGTACACGTACCTCGGCCAGTTCGTGGACCACGACCTGACCATGGACAACACCGCCGCAGCCCTGGGCGAGGACGTCTCCGTCGACGAGTTGCTCCAGGGCCGCTCCCCGGCGCTCGACCTCGACTCGCTCTACGGCCGGGGGCCCGGGGACAAGCACGACCGGGTCTTCTACTCGGCTGACGGCGTACACCTGAAGACCGGCACCACCGCAGCGGTGGCCGGCGACGACCCCGTGGTCAACCAGGACCGGGACGGCTTCGACCTGCCGCGGTCCGGGCTGGGGTCGAGCAAGCGGGAGCGGCGGGCGGCGCTGATCCCGGACGCCCGCAACGACGAGAACCTGGTGGTCGCCCAGACCCACCTGGCGTTCATCCGGTTCCACAACCGGGTGGTCGACCAGTTGGCCGAGGGCGGGCTCTCCGGACCGGCGCTGTTCCGGGCGGCCCGCTCGGTGGTGGTGAAGCACTACCAGTGGCTGCTGGCGACCGACTTCCTGCCCCGGATCGTCGCGCCGGAGGTGGTCGACGAGGTGTTCAGCCGGGGCCGCCGGTTCTTCGAGGTCTCCGCCGGCTACGGCTCGGGGCGGCGGGACCGGGCCGTGCAGCCGGGCGACCGGCCGACCATGCCGATCGAGTTCTCCGTCGCGGCCTACCGGTTGGGACACAGCATGATCCGGGCCGTGTACGACTGGAACCGCGTCTTCAACACCTCGGGCCTCCCCGGCGTGCTGGCGCCCGGCACCCTGGAGCTGCTGTTCCAGTTCTCCGGCACCAGCGGGATCCTCTCACCGGACGGCACCGTCGCCGATCCCGAGTCCGGGTCGTTCGAGCGACTGCCCACCAACTGGATCGCCGACTTCCGCCGCCTGTACGACTTCACCGAGGCCGGCCGGGACGACCTGGTCGCGGTCGTCAAGCGGGACGAGACCGATCCGGGGCAGCGGCAGCTCAACCTGACCCAGCGGATCGACACCCGGATGGTGGACCCGCTGCGCAACCTGCCGCTCGGATCGTTCGGCGGCCAGGAGGCGCCGCCGGCGATCGAGCTGAACCTGGCCTTCCGCAACCTCACCCGGGCCGTGATGGTGCGGTTGGCCAGCGGTCAACAGATGGCCCAGCTCTTCGACCTGGTGCCGCTCAAGGCCGACGAGATCCTGGGCGGCCTGGACGGCGCCGTGCTGGACGGGCTGACCGACGAGCAGAAGACCGAGCTGACCACCAACACGCCGCTGTGGTTCTACATCCTGCGCGAGGCGGAGTTCAACGGCGGCCGGCTCGACGGTGTCGGCGCGCGGATCGTCACCGAGGTGTTCCACCGGGCCATCGAGGGTAGCCGGATCTCGATCCTGCGTGACCCGACCTGGCGGCCCACCCTCGGGCCGGACGACGAGACGTTCCGGATGGTCGACCTGCTGCTGTACGCCTTCGAGGGCAGGGCGGAACTGCTCAACCCGGTCGGCTGAACCGAGCCGTACCGGTTTCACCGGGCCCGCCCGGGCCCGGCGAGGATGTCGAGCGGCCGGTCGGTGGGGGCGGACGCGCCCGCACCGGCTGGCCGCTCGGCGGCCGCCCCTGCTGGCGGAGCCTCGATTCGGTGCCCGGTCAGAAGGGCGTTCCGTCACCCGAATCGCCCGGTCACCGGAGTCCCCGGTCAGCAGGGCGGCTGGAAGGGTAGGTCCGGCAGGTAGCGGCGCCATTCGGCGACGGTGATCCGGGGGTGGGCGAGCGCGCAGACCCGGTCGGCGGCGTGCTCGACGCCGGTGTGCCAGAGCCGCAGCGTCGCGTCGGCGGCACCGCTGGCCAGCGGTACGACCGTCCGGGCTGAACGCCACCGCGTCGACCCGCTCGGTGTGCCCGGTGAGCGTGCCGAGCGCGGCCGGACGGACCGGCTCGGCGACGTCCCACAGCCGCACGGTGTGGTCGAGGCCGCCGGCGGCGAGCAGCCGGCCATCCGGGCTGAACCCGAGATCGGCGATCCCGTTGGTGTGCCCGTTCAGGGTGGCCAGCGGTACCGGGTGACGCGGGTCCGACACGTCCCACAGTCGCGCCGTGTGGTCCGCGCTGCCGGTCGCCAGCACCCGGATGCCGCCACCCTCGGGCGGCGGTTGGGTGAGCCGGTCGAGCAGTCGGGCGGTCAGCGCGGCCCGCTACCGCAGCGCGGTCAGTTCGACCGCAAAGTCGACGCGGCCTCCAACGACGTACGTGCCAACACGTTTCGGCGAGACTACCGGCGCGAGGTTGCGTACGGTCCCGTACGGATAACTTTCCGCCACTTCCGGACCGGCTCCCGGGGGACGGACCGTACGGATGGCGCCGGTGTCCGGCCGGCCCGTCGAGTCCGGTTCCCGCCTCGGGTTCGGGGCGGGCGGAGAGGAGCCCACGTGTTCGTCGGTACGTCGGTACGAAGAAAATTCGCCTGGCCACTGTGCGCGCTACTGGCGGCCACCCTCGCGGTGGTGGCGGCGAGCTATCCCGCCGCCCCGGCCCGGGCAGCGACGCAGTACCAGTTCAAGTGGCATGTGCGTCGAGGTCGGCTGGGGCGGGCTCAACGACGGAGACCTGGTCGACCAGTATCCCTGCCATGGTGGCGCGAACCAGAAGTGGTTCCTGGAGAACCAGCCCGACGGCTTCCAGATCCGGGCTGTGCACACCGGCAAGTGCCTGGAGGCCGGCCGCCGGCACCTGGTGGTGAAGCTGGCCTACCAGGAGCAGTGCGCCGGTACGCCGTTCCAGCGCTGGCTGCTGATCGAGGTGGGCGAGTGGCCCACCAACAGGTTCACGTTCCGGAACGTCCACCACAGTAGCGAGTGCCTCGGGATCTACAACAACAGCCAGTCCGAATGGGCGGTCGCCGCCCTGCTGCCCTGCTCGCACACGGCGCCGAACCAGCACCTCAGCTCGCCGGAGATCGGATGCTTCCCCGGCTGACCACCGGCCGCGAGCGTCCGCCCCGGGCGGCCCGGCTGCCCCTGCCTGGCCACCGGGCGCGGCTGGGAAGAGAGCAAGAAAGCCGAGGACTCGGGCTTCCACCCCGAGATTTCGCCACGTCCTGCGGCATCGCCGTCGTCGCGTTCGTGATGTCGCTCTTCCTGACGCCGGCCATCACCGCGCTGCTCGGCCACGCCGCCTGGTGGCCGGAGCACGAGGACACCCACCCGGTCCCGGCGGGCGACACCGACGGGACGAGTCCCCGCGTGACGCCCGCCGGGGAAGCCCGATGGCGGACCAGTCAGGGCTGCCCGCACAGGTGACCGTCGGGAACGTCGTGACCAGGACGCGTCAGGATCACCGGTCCCGCGGCGAGCCCTGCACCAGCGGCACCGTTCCCGGTGGCGACCATCGCCGCGGTGCCGTACCCATCAATTTTTGATTCACAATGTGGACAGCTCACGCCAAAGCACTGAGACCAGGACTATTGTGCCTGGTCGTCGACCTGGCTGCCCGTCTTCCGGCATGTACGTCGAATATACAAATCTTGTACGCGTAGCCGACAAGGCCTCATCTACATTGCATCGATCAACGAAGTGTGACGCGCTGACCCGCTGTAGAGGAGCGCCGCGGCAATGAGCCTCAAGATCGCGATCATCGATGATCGATCCGTTACCTTCCGCGGGCTGATCGAGGTGCTCAAGGACGCGGCGAGCCTGGAATTGGCCGGCGTCTTCGCCGCCTTCGCGGATCCGCAGCTGCTCGCGTATCCGCGGGACGCCCTCATCGCGGTCGGAGATCCGTTTGCCCAGCCGGTCCGCCAGCCTCTCCAGCTACCGGGGAACCTCCCGGTAGTGGTCATGTCGAACTCGACGGACCCCGACGATGTGCGGGCGGCGCTGCGCGCCGGTGCCCGGGGCTACCTGTCCAAGGGAGCCAGCGTCACCAGCCTTGTCCGGGCCATCGGCGCCGTTGCCGCCGGCGACTTCTACCTCGGAAGCAACCTCGGCACCGTCCTCGCGGCCGATCGCTCGCTGTCCGACCAGCCCGGCGACGACCCGGACCGGACCGTCGGCGCCGTATCGGTCAGTGTCCTCACGCCGCGGGAGCGGGAGGTGCTCACGCTTGTCGCCCAAGGCCTCACCCACAAGCAGATCGGCCAGCAGCTCGGCCTCTCCAAGCCCACCGTGGACACCTACCTCCATCGGGTGCGGCGAAAGGTGCGGGCGCACAACAAGGCCGGGCTGACCCGGGTCGCCATGGAACTGCGCCTCATTCCGGGAATCTGATCCCGTCGCGGTCGATGGCCGCCCCCGGCACGGCGACCGTCGCTCACGAGACGACCGCTGGAATGTGACGTATCCGGGGCCTACGGATGCGGGCTACCTTTTGCCGTGACCAAGCCTCGAAACATTTCGGTCATGCGTAACAGTCCCAGGTAACGGGACCGTCGCTGGCTGCCGGCTCGACGAGCGAACAGGAGGGTGCGATGCGACCGGCCGTGCGGACAGCGAACCCGGATCCGGACGGTGATACGGCCGAGCGGCTCTCCGAGGCCGAGGTGACATTCCGGGTGCTTGGTCCGCTGGCACTCGCCAAGGGCACGGAGGCAGTTGTGCTGCCGCCGTCCCGGGTAACCAACCTGCTCGCAGCGCTACTGCTGCGCCCCAACGAGGTGGTTTCGGTGGGCGCCCTGCAGGAGGCGATCTGGGGCGACGACCAGCCGGCGGCCGCGAAGGGGGCGCTGCAGACCTGCGCCATGCGGCTGCGCCAGCTGTTCGTCCGGCATGGGATCACCGCCACGGCCATCGAGACGGTGCCTGGCGGATACCGGGTCCGCGCGTCCGCCGAGACGGTCGACCTGGTCCGGTTCCGCGAACTGGCCAAGGCTGCCGATTCGCGGCCGCAGGACGATCAGCAGCTGGTGCTCCTCGAGGCGGCCCTGGCGCTGTGGAACGGTCCGGTGCTGGCCAACGTGCCGTCGGAAGCGTTGCACCGCGACATCGTGCCGAGGCTGAACGAGGAGCGGCTGCGGGTCCTGGAGCGGCTCTGCGACCTGAAGATTCAGCTAGGGTTCACCGCGACCGCCCTGGTCCAACTCTGGGAGGCCACCCGCGCCTACCCGGGGAACGAACGCTTCGCCGAGCAGCTCATCGAGGCGCTGTACCGGACTGGCCGGCAGACCGAGGCGGTGGCCGAGTACCGGAGAATCAAGGACTACCTCTCCGGCGAACTGGGCGTCGACCCCAGGCCCCGCCTGCGGCGGCTCGAGTCAAGCATCCTGACCGGACAAATGCTGGACGGGCGGGCTCAGATCACCACCTCCGGCCAGCCCGCCGAGCCGCCCGACACGGCGGCGAGCCGGCCGTCCGTCCGGGCGCCGCGGGAGTTCGTCGGACGCGCCGCCGCTGTCCGGGTAGTGGCCGGACGGCTCGTCACCGCGACGGGCATCGTCGTGCTGACCGGCCCACCCGGCGTCGGTAAGAGCGCGCTGGCCCGGCACGTGGCGGCACGGATGAGAGAGGACTTTCCGGCCGGCCAACTCATGATCAAAATGCGGGCCCCGGGTGGCGAGCCACTGACCACCGACGAGCTGGCCGCCCGGGTGGCGGGCTGGACGCGCACGGGCGCACGGCGACGCGGCCTGCTCATCCTGGACGATGTGGCCGACGTGCAGCAAGCGCTCACCGTCGCGCCGATGTGGACGCCCGGGGACGCCGTCCTACTCACCAGCCAGTTCAGTCTCGCCGGAGTCGTCGCGCGGTTCGGTGGTTGGATAGAGCGGCTGGAGGGGCTCAACCCCGCCGAGTCCGTCACGCTGCTGTCCACGCTCATCGGCGAGGAGCGGGTGGAGGCCGAGCCGGCCGCCGCGGCGGAGCTCGCCGAACTGTGTGGCCAACTGCCGCTGGCGTTGCGGATCGCCGCCGGCCGTCTGCTCACCCGGACCAGTGCGAGCCTGGCCGAGTCGGTCGCCTGGCTCCGCGAAGATCCGATCAATCGGCTGGCGCTTCCCGGCGACCCGGACATGTCGTTGCTCAGCCGGTTCGACACGGCGGTGAACCGGCTGCCCCCGGCACTGGTGGACGCGTTCCTGAGCCTCGGTACCCACGACCAGGACGCGCTCGCGCTGCCGGCCGTGGCGGACCGGCTGCGGGTCACCCCCGACGTCGCCGAGGCGATAGTCGACCAGCTCGCCGACGCCAGCCTGTTCGAGGAGCGTCCGGGGCACTACCGGATGCGCGAACTCCTTCGGCTCTACTCCCGTGCCGCCACCGACGGTCGGCGGCCGGACGCCGATGCCGTTGTCACCCTCACCGCTTCAGGAACGGAGTTCTGATGACAGCTGTGTATGAGTCCGTTGCTGCCACCCGGCCTCGGATCCGCCGAGATGTGCTGTTCACCGCCGCGTATGACGGCGTTCTTTTTCACAACCCGGCGGGCGGCTTCCGGATCACCTCACCCAGCGCCTATCGACTGGCCAGCCTGCTGGTCCCGCACCTCAACGGACGCCGGACGGTAGCCGAGCTCTGCGCCAAGCTGCCCGAGCCGCAACGCGCCATGGTCGGCGAACTTGTCAGCGCCCTCTTGACCCGCAAGCTCGCCCGCGACATCCCGCCCGACGAGGTGGATCCGGCGACGGTCGTCGGCGCGGCGGTGGCGAAGCGGTTCGCCAGCCAGATCGGCTACATCGACCACTACGTCGATGGCGCGCCGCAACGGTTCGCCGCCTTCCGCGACAGCACCGCGGCGGTCATCGGGAGCGGGCCGATCGCGCACGCCTGCGCCACCAGCCTGGTACGCAACGGGATGGCCCGGGTAGCGCTCGTCGGCAGGGGTGACGGGACCGCCGCTGCGGAAGCCGCGGAACTGCGCTCCACCGGCGTACCGTCCACGGTGCTCGACTGGCCGCCCGGCGGCGACGGGCTGAGCTGGGCCGACCTGACCGAGGCCGACGTCGTACTGGTGGCCGGTGGCGACGGCGCCGCCCGGTTGGCGCACCGACTGCTCGCCGCCGGCGTTCCCGAGGGCAAGACAATGATTCCCGCGTGGACGTTCGGCAGCCGGGCGATCGTCGGCCCGGCCTGCGGTGCCGGTCACCCGGGCTGCTGGTACTGCGCGATGCTGCGGCTGACGGCCAACGCCGGCGGTGCCGCCGCCGCCGACGTCTGGCGCCAGGTGGCGGTCGCCGCCGCGCCGTCGACCCTCCCCCGTCCGGTCGGCCCGCTGGCAGCCATGATCGGCAACCTTCTGGGGTTCGAGGTGTTCCGGCTCACCACCGGCGCCTTGACCGCGGAGACCGACGGCAAGTTGATCGTGCAGGACCTGGACTCGCTCGACGTGGTCAGCGAACCGCTGTTGCCGCACCCACTGTGTGTCTACTGCCGGCCGGAACCACCGCGGATCCCGCTGGCCGCCGTCGTCGTCGACGCGCCGTCGCCCGCCCAGGTCGCCGACGAGGACGAGGCGGCCGACGCCGAGGCCGCCGAGCTGGCCGCGCGGGACCTCCTGCTGCAGCCGCACACCGGCGTGTTCCAGCGCTACGACGACGAGGACTGGGAGCAGACGCCGGTCAAGATCGGTACGGTACGGTTCACCGATCCGTCGGGGACACCCCGGCGGATCAGTGCCTTCGACGTACACCATGTGGTCGGGGCCCGTACGCGCGCGCTGGCGCTGGCCGCCGTCACGTACGCCGATCAGCTCGGCGCGGGCGCGTACGACGCGGAACCGGTTACCGGCGACTGCCTGACGAGCGACGCGCGGGTCGAACTGCCGCGGGCGGTGGTCGAGCCGTTCGGCATCGCCAACGCGGACCGGGCTGTCGAGCCGAGCCGCGCCGGAGCCGGGGCTGGCTTCGACCCCGCCGAGGCGATTCGGGATGGGCTCGCCTCCGCCTTGGCG
Source organism: Plantactinospora sp. KLBMP9567 (assembly GCF_033446045.1). Lineage (NCBI taxonomy): Bacteria > Bacillati > Actinomycetota > Actinomycetes > Micromonosporales > Micromonosporaceae > Plantactinospora > Plantactinospora sp. KLBMP9567. Next base: position 134,778 of record NZ_JAWQRR010000027.1, read on the forward strand.
TTCGCCGCGCTGCGGGACGCGATAGCCGGTACGCCGGTGGCGCAGGTGCCGCTGGACGCCCTCGGGGACGATCCGGAGCTGCGGTTCCTCGCCAAGTCAGCGGCGAATCTGGACGTCACCGTCGACCTACTCGACCTCACCGCGAGTGCGCCGGGTGGGGTACCCACGCTGCTCGGCCGGTGCGTCGAGCCGCACAGCGGCGGAAAGCTCTGGTCGATCGCCGCCGACCCGTCGTGGCGGAAGGCCGCTGTGCGTACGCTGTGCGACCTGCTCGGGCGGGTCCAGCTTCGACAGCAGTCGGCTGACCCGGAGGCCACCGACGGGTGCGACCCCATGCTCGTCGACTTCGACGCCGACACCCTCGCGGTGGCCGGTACCGCTCCGGTCGGGCTCGACGCGGGTGGCGGCTGGCAGGGTGTGCTGGACGATCTGGCGAAGGCCGGCACAGATGTCGTGGTGGTGCCGATCGGCGGCGCCGACCTGCCGGCCGGTGGACTGTCCGCGGTCCGCGTCGTGCTCCAGGAACGGTCCTGTTGATGAGCTCGGCCGCCGTGGACCCGGAACCTCGGATCACCGCAGCACTCAGCGCGCTGCTGAACGCCGCCGACCCGGCGCCGCCCGTCGTCGTGTATCCGCTCGGCGTGCGCGACGAACTCGGCGTGCGCGACGAACTCACCGCCACAGTGCCAGCGGGCGGCGTCGCGACAGTGCAGGCGCGGGTGCTGGTCTACGGCCGGCATGCCCTGCTCGCACCCGAACGGGGCGGGGTCGGCTGTGCCCGCTGTCTCGCCCGGCGATGGCAGGCGATCCGGCCGGCGGAGCTGCGCGACGCCCTGGAGCTGGGTGGCGAAACGGCCGCCGCGGGAGACTGGCCCTACGCGACCCCGTTCGCCGCGGACGCCCTGCGCGCCCTGCTCGCGGCGGCGGCCGGCACCACCGCCACCGTCCACGTACTCGACCTGGAGACGCTGCGGGTGAGCCGGGTGCCGCTGGTACCGGACGGCGACTGCCCGGAGTGCGCCCGTCCGGTGCCGGACGCACCAACGGCACCGGAGCTGACGGCGAGCCCGAAACGCGCGCCGGACGCCTTCCGCATCCGCAGTGCCGCCGACTATCCGCTCTCGACCACCGCGCTGGTCAACCCGGTCTGCGGCGTGCTCGGCCCCGGCCTGCGGCCCGACGCCACGTCACGGTCGGCGGCGGCGGTGCACGGAGCCTTCCAGGTGCGCGGCGGCGAGTACCTGCGGGAGATGATCCACGGTGGCCACGCCGACAGCTACGCGCGCAGCGCACGACTGAGCCTGCTGGAGGGACTTGAGCGGGCCGCTGGTATGCGGCCGTCCAGCAAGCGCACCACGGTGGTCGCGGCCCTGGACGATCTCGGCGAAGACGCACTCGACCCGCGCGAGTGCGGGGTGTACGCGGACGAGTTCTACCAGTCGAACCGCCGCATCCGGCGGTTCGCACCCGATCGGCCGATCCCCTGGGTCTGGGGATGGTCGATGCGTGACGCGCGGCCGATCCTGGTTCCCGAGGTGTCGGTCTACTACCACCAGGCAAGGGTGGAGGACCGCTTCGTCCAGGAGTGCTCCAACGGCTGCGCCTCGGGCGGCAGCCTGGTGGAGGCGGTGTACCACGGCCTGATGGAGGTGATCGAGCGAGACGCCTTCATGCTTGCCTGGTACGGCAAGCGCTCCCTGGCCGAGATCGACCCTCAGACCAGCCGCCGCCCTCAGACCCGGCTCATGGTGGACCGGCTGGCGATGTACGGCTACCGGGCCCGGTTCTTCGACGCGAGGTGCACGTTCGACATCCCCGCGGTCACCGCCGTGGCGGAACGGATCGACGGCGGCTTCGGCACGCTCGCCTTCGGCGGCGGGGCGAGCCTGGACCCGGAGACCGCGGTCGCCGCGGCGCTGTGCGAGATCGCGGCCGACGCGATCCTGCTCAGGGTGCGCGCCGCCAGCGTGGAGCCCCAAATACGCGAGATGGTCGACGCCTATGACAAGGTGCTGAACCTGCACGACCATCCGCAGCTGTACGGGCTGCCGGAGATGCGCGGGCACGCGTCGTTCCTGCTCGACTCTGGCGCCGCGCCACGCTCGATGACCGAGACGTACGCCGGTGCCCGGCCGGCTCCCCCGCTCGCCGGCGACCTGCGTGACGACCTCGAACGATCTGTGTCGACGGTGACCGCGCAGGGCTTCGACGTGATCGTGGTCGACCAGACCCGGCCGGAACAGCGGGACCTCGGCCTGCACACGGCCAGCGTGACGGTACCGGGGCTGTTGCCGATCGACTTCGGCTGGCAGCGGCAGCGGGCCCTGCACATGCCCCGCCTCCGTACCGCCCAGCGCCATGCCGGGCTGGCCGACCACGACCTGCGTGATGACGAGATCCACCGGGTCCCGCACCCGTACCCCTGAGGTGAGGCGATGACGACAACCGATACTGCCGGCAGCTACGCGCACGAGTACGCGACGGCGATCCTCGAGCGCAACCGGGTCCCGATGCCACCGGTCGACTTCCAGCCCGACTGGTCGGACAAGCCGCGGCCGACGAAGTACTACCCCGGTGCCCTCTCGTTCCCGTTGCCCGACATGCCGCCGCCCCGGTCGGCCACGGTCGGCGCGGGCATCGCTCCGGATCCGGGCGACGAGGCGTTCAGCCTGCCGATGCTGGGCGCCATGCTCCGCGACTCGTACGGGCTGATCGGCCGCCGGCTCGGCATCCAGGCCAACACCGACACGCCCGGGTATCCGTGGTACGCGCGGGCGAACTGGCACCGCGGCACCGCCTCCGGTGGTGGCCTGTACCCGTGCAGCGTCTACTGGGTCGCCGGGCCCGGGGCCGGAGTCTGCCCGGGCGTGTACCACTACTCCTGCCGGCACCACGCGATGCAGCGGTTGCTGGCCGGTGAGGTGACGGCACGGGTGCGCGCCGCCGCCGACCTGCCGGCCGACACCACCCAGTTCCTGGTGGTCGGCGTCAAGTACTGGGCGAACTCCTTCAAGTACAACAACTTCTCGTATCACGCGGTGTCGATGGACGTGGGTACGCTGCTGCAGACCTGGCGGCTGTGGGCCGGTGGCCAGCGGCGGCGGATCGAGCCGAGGTTCTGGTTCGACCAAGCGGCGCTCAGCCACCTGCTCGGAGTGCCCCCGGAAGAGGAGGGCCTGTTCACGGTCGTACCGCTGAGGTGGGCGGCGGCCGGGACGACCGACGCCCCGTCCCAGGGGACCACGGCCACGGTCACGGTCGCGGCGACCGACGGTGCCTCGGTGCTGCGGCGCGACTCCGAGCAGTCCCGCGTCGTACTGACCTTCGACGCGTTGCGGCGCATCCACCGGGAGACGGCGGAGTCGGCCACGTCTCGGCCGGAGCCGGGTGCCCTGGCCGCCGCCGCAGCCAGGGCCGTGCCCGACGGCGGCGACCGGGTGACGCTCCCACCGGCGAGCACGATGGACATACCGATCCGCACCGCGCTGAGCCGCCGGCGCAGCAGCTTCGGCCGGTTCGACGGCAGCGTCGCGATGGACGGGGCCGACCTGGCCGCGCTGCTCACCGCCGCATGTTCGGCGCACCTGCCGACCGAGATCACCAGCGACGACGGAACCCTGACGAAGTTCTACGTCTTCGTCAACCACGTCCGCGGGGTGGCACCCGGCAGCTACGAGTACGACCCGACGCGCCACGAGCTGCGCGCCATCCGGCCCGGCCCGCCCGGCATGTTCCTACAGCGCAACTACTTCCTGCCCAACTACAACCTGGAGCAGGCCGCGGTGGTGATAGTGCCGACCATCCGGGTACACGCGGTGCTGGACGCGGTCGGCCCTCGTGGCTACAACGTCGTGAACGCCACGATCGGCGCAGTGGCGCAGAACGTCTACACCGCCGCGGCGGCGCTCGATGTCGGCTGCGGTGTCGCGCTCGGGTTCGACGCCGTCTCGTACGTCGAGGAGCTCGGGCTCGACGCGACCGGCGAGACGCCCCTGCTGATCATGCTCGCCGGCCACGAGCGGGACCTGCCCGCCGACTACCGGCACGAGCTGCGATGAGCCGGGCCATGACGACGTTCCCCGCGGTCGAGGATGCCGCGCCGCCGCGGCGCCGTCTGGGTACCCACTTCGCGGTACGGGTCGGCGGCCTGCCGTACGACACGGTGGCAGCGTTGCGCTGCCCGGAGGCGGCCAGCTGCGCCGGCGAGCTCCTCGACCTTGAGGGGGAGCTGCGCGCCGTAGCCGACCGCGTCAGCGACGTGCTGCACGACCTGGTCGGAGCCAACGAGGACGGCGAGTCCCGGCGGCGGCTGCTCGCGCTGCGCCGACGGATCTTCAAGGGCGTGCTCCCCACCGACCAGGACGGCGCGCTCGCCGCGGTGGCCGCGGTCGACCCGGCCGCGGTCGACCCGGTACGCGAGTGGCTGGCCCTCGCGCAGCGGATGGCGTCGCTGCGGCAGGAGCTGGGCACCCGGTTGGAGAAGGAGATCGACGGCTCCCGCGCCGAGCTGTGGCGTCTCTCCGGCGACCCGCGGCTGCGCGCCGGTATCCAGATCGCGTCACCGGCACTGGACGAGCAGCTCGTCGCCTTCGCGGGGCGTGACGGCGCGCCGCCCCCGGCGAAGAAGATGCGGCGGGTCGAACGGTCGGTCCTGTCGTACCTCTACCGCACCGCGTGCAAGACCAGCCCGTTCAGCTCGTTCACCGGGATCGGGGTCGGCGGATTCGACCCGGACGCGACCGCACCGGATCTCGCGGTGCCGGCGCAGTGGCGCAGCTACGTCCGGCTCAACGTGGTGGTGGTGACCCGCATCGTGGATGCGATCAGCGCCGACCTCGGCCGCCGGGGCGACCTGCCGGTGGTGTTGAGCCCCGGCCTGCGCCAGGACGCCGAGCGGGTGCGGTACGTGCGGCGTTGGGTCACGCCCGGCGACGACAGCGCCTCGGTCAGCTTCGACTCGATCCAGGACGGGCTGTTCTACCTGCGTCGCAGCGGCCTGCTCGACCAGCTCACCGGTCTGCTCCAGGACGGTGCGTGGCGTTGCGCGGACCTCGCCGCCTGGCTCCGGCAGCAGACACAGGCGAGCCCGGAGCAGTGCGAGGAGTACCTGTCCATCCTGCTCCGGCTGGGCATCCTCCAGGTCGACGGGTTCGCCGTCGAGGTGCACACGCCCGATCCGCTGCGCAACCTGCGGGACTTCCTCACCACCCTCGACCGGCCCTGGGCCGACGACCTGGCGGTACGCCTGGCCGAGCCGATCGAGTTCGTCGAGGCCTTCCGCGTCGGTGAACTCGCCGACCGGCGGTCCGCCCTGCGCCGGTTGCGAGAGGCGCTGCGGGACATCCAGGTCTGGCTGGGAGCCGAGGCGGCGTCCCTGCCGCAGGCCCTGCTCTACGAGGACTGCCGCGTCGATGAGGACCTGTCCACGCCGGCCGACGAGTGGCGACGGCTGGTCGGCGGCGACCTCGCCGCGGTGGAAGGGGTGCTGCCGGCCTTCGACATGACGCTGCCGCACCGGGTCACGTTCCACGGCTTCTTCCTGGCCAGGTACGGCAGGGGTGGTCGCTGCGACGACCTGCTGCGCCTTGTCGAGGACTTCCACGAGGACCTGTACGAGCAGTACGCCTCCTACACCGCCGACCTGCGACCGTTCGCCGAGGACGGTACCTACCGGCCCGAGGAGAACTGGCTCGGCCGGCCGGAGTTGCCGGCGCTCGACCGGGCCAGGCAGGACTTCGCCGACTACCTGCGCTCGGCTGCCGCGGCGGCACCGGACGCGCCCGAGCTGAAGCTCGATCCCACGGTGCTGAACAAGCTCAGTCGAGGCGTACGCGACCTGCTCGGCGGGTTCCGGCCGCAGGCTCACCTCGTCCAGGTCGCCCGGCGGCGGGAGGGCCCCCTGCTGGTGCTCAACCAGTCCCTCGGCGGGCTGTCGTTTCCCTTCAGCCGCTTCACGCACTGCTTCGAGGACACCCCGCTCTCCGCGCAACTGCGGGCGCAGGCGGCCGCCGTCGCGCCGCCGGGAGCCGTCTTCGCCGAGGTGACCGGCGGCGCGGCGACCACCAACCTGAACCTGCACGCGCAGCTCACCGACTACGTCATCGTCTGCCCCGGGGAGACGAGCCTGGTGCCGGAGGCCAACCAGCTGCCCCTGGCCGACCTGTACGTGCAGCACGACGTCGACACCGACCAGGTGGTGCTGCGTTCCCACCGGCTGGGCAAGGAGGTGATCCCGGTATATCTGGGCTACCTGGTGCCGATGGCGCTGCCACAGCTACACCGCACGCTCCTGCTGCTGTCGCCGACGTCGATGGCCCCGCTCGACCTGTGGCGGGGGGTGCCGAAGCCGCCGGCCGTGGACGGCGTCACCACGCGTCCACGGGTCCGGGTCGGGGACGTGGTGATCAGCCGGCGAAGCTGGTCGATGACGGCGGCCGCGCTTCCCCGTCGCGGTGATGGCGACACCGACACCGCCTGGTTCCTCGGCTGGCAGCGGTGGCGACGGGCGAACGGGTTGCCCGCCCGGATGTTCGCGACCGTGCACGGTGCGGACGGTGGCCGGGCGAAGCAGAAACCGAAGCCCCAGTACGTCGACTGTGACAGCTATCTGTCGCTGCTGGCCCTGGAGGCGTCGCTGGACGGCGCCGAGGACCGCGTGGTGCTGCGCGAGATGCTGCCCGCCGGCGACGAGCTGGTGGCGAGCTCCGACCGGGGTGGCCACGTCGCCGAGTTCGCCATCGAGACCTTCCCGATCTCCCCGACGGACGGAGCCGGAGATGCCTGAGACGGAGATGCCTGAGACGGAGCCGGCGGCGGCCGGAGAGGCCCTCGCCGCCGAGCCCGGGCGGTGGCTGGCCATCCACATCTTCTACGGCGGCAGCGCCCGGCCGATGCTGACCGAATGCATCCGGCCGCTGGTCGACGAGTTGCGCGCGCAGAACCTGCTGGCCCGCTACTTCTTCATCAACTACTGGCTCGAAGGCCCGCACGTCCGGCTGCGGCTCAAGCTCCGCACCGCCGCCGACGAGCCCGCCGTACGGGCCGCGGCCGATGCGGCCATCCAACGGTTCCTGACCGAACGACCGGCGCTGTACGAGCTGGACGCCGGCTACCGCGCGGAGCTCTACAACCTCCTGTTCGACCTGGAGTTCCCCCAGGGCAAGCCGGCCGAGCTGGTCGGCCCGGACGGCAACGTGCGGATGCAGCCGAACAACTCCTTCAGCTACCGCCCCTACGAGCCGGAGTACGGCAAGTACGGCGGCCCGGCCGGTATCGCCCTCGCCGAATGGCATTTCGAGTACTCCAGCGACGTGCTGATCGACGCGGTCCGGACGATGAACCTCCACCTGCGGCCGGTGACCCTGGGCACCGCGGCGCAGCTGATGCTGGTGACGGCCGGCACGTTCCTGCCCGACCGCGCCGAGCTGGCCGAGTTCCTGGACACCTACCACGACTTCTGGCACCGGGCCTTCGCCGGCACCGACTTCGTCAACGGCATCGACTACGCGACCATGTACGAGCGGCTGGCGCCGGACCTGGACCGGCGGTTCCAGCCCATCCTCGGTGCGCTGGACCGCGGCGAGCAGCACCGGTTGCCGGCGTTCCTGCGTGGCTGGGCCGAGCACGCCGCGCAGCTGCGGGAGCGGGCGCGGCGGCTGGCCGAGTCGGGGCAGCTGACGTTTGCCTTCCCGGAGGGCACTCCCGCCGTCACGGTCACCGACCCGCGCGTGGCCCTGCCGCGGTTGCTCTCGCCGTACCTGCACATGACGAACAACCGGCTGTACGTCACACTCCGGGACGAGGCCTACCTGGCGTACCTGCTGGGCAGGGCGGTGCGTGACTCGTTGGCGGCCAGATGACCGACAGCGTACTGAGCGACGGGGCGACGCTCCTCGCCAACCGGCCGCGGGTGCGGTCGGACCTGCTGTTCTCCCGGGAGCTGGGCCGCGGGCCGGACCGGATCTATCTGGTGAAGGTCCGTGGCGGCAAGGCGTTCGAGGTCGCGGCCAAGGAGCGGTTCCTGCTGAGCCGGTTGGACGGGCAGCGGTCGCTGGCCGAGATCGGCGAGGAGTACGCGGCCCGGTTCGGCCGCCGGCTGGGCCCGGCGCAGTGGTCGCAGCTGCTGTGGCTGCTGCACCAGCGTGACCTGCTGCGGCCGCCCGGGGCGCCGGAGGGGCGCGCGGTCGCGCCACCGCGCACGCTGGGCCGGCTCGCCGCCGCGTTCGCGTGGGTCTTCTCGGCCCCGTCCGGCGTCGTCCTCGGTGTCGGGTTGCTGGCCATGTACGGCTCGCTCGCGGCGGCGGCTCCCGGACTGTGGCGGGCCGCCGCGCCGGCGTTCGGCGACTGGCGCCACGTGGCCGGGATCGTCGCGGTCTGCTACCTCAGCGCGATGCTGCACGAGCTGGCGCACGGCGTCGCGGCGACCCATTTCGGCTGCCGGGTCGTCCGGCTCAACCTGCTGGCCTTCAGCTGCCGGGTGGAGGAGTACCAGTACCTGCCCGCACGCGCGCAGCAGGTCGTCATCGCGGCCGCGGGTGGCGTGGCGAACAGCCTCCTCGTCGTCCCCTTCGCGTTCGCCTGGCTGGTGACAGCGGACGGCTCGGCCGGGCACCGGTTCGCGGCGGCGATGGTCGTCGCCGGCGCGGTGCAGAGCCTCGTCAACTTCGTTCCGGTACCGCCGCTGGACGGGTACAAGATGCTCAGTCACCAGGTCGGCATGGTCGCGCTCGCCGAGGAGAGCCGCTGGTACCTCTGGTCGCGGCCCCGGTACTGGCTGACCCGGCGCGGTCCGCGCTACCCGAGGCGGGCCCGGTTGGTGCTCGGCCTGTACGGCATGGCGTGGCACGCCACGATCGCCGGCGCCGGCACGGCCATCGCGTACGGCGCCGGTGACCTGTTGCGGCCGTACCTCGGTCACGCCGCGTACGCCGGGTCGGCAGCGGCCGTCGTCCTGACCATCACCCTGTGGCTCGTCGCGCGGCCGCGTCGCCCCGTGCGGGCCGTACCAGCCCAGCCAACCCCGCACCACCAACGAACCCAGTGAGAGGCAAGGCGATGGAGACGAATGCAGAACCGGCCGTGGCGGTCACGCGGCTGAGCAAGTCCTACGGTGAGGTGCGCGCCGTCGACGACGTGACCCTGACCGTGCCGCGCGGCGAGTTCATCGGGTTGCTCGGCCCGAACGGCGCGGGAAAGACCACGCTGATCGAAATCATCGAGGGACTGCGGGTGCCGGATGCCGGCACCGTCACGGTGCTCGGCCACCGCCCGGCGCCGCGCAACCTGGCACTGCTGCCGCTGATCGGGGTGCAGACGCAGCAGTCGGCGTTCTTCCCGCGACTGAGCGCGCGCGAGCACCTGGAGACGGTCGCGGCGCTCTACGGCCTGGACCGGCAGGCCGCGCAGCGGGCGCTGGACCAGGTCGGGCTGACCGATTCGGCCGATGTGCGGGTGTCCAACGTCTCCGGCGGCCAGCGGCAACGGCTCGCCATCGCCTCTGCCCTGGTGCACCAGCCCCAGGTGATCTTTCTGGACGAACCGACCGGCGCGCTGGACCCGCAGGCCCGTCGGGACCTGTGGGCCATGCTGCGCCAGCTCAAAGGGGCTGGAAAGACCATCGTGTACACCACCCACCACCTCGACGAGGCGGAGGCGCTCTGCGACCGGGTCGCCATCCTGCACCGCGGTCGGATAGTGGCGCTGGACGCGCCGCGTCAACTCATCAGCCGGGCCGCCGCGGGCAGTCAACTGCTGCTGCCGGTCGGCCGGCTCGCGCCGGAGCAGGCCCTCAAGGTCGACGGTGTCGACTCGGTGACGGAGGAGAGCGGCACGCTCATCCTGCACACCCAGCAGCTCCCCCAGGTCCTTGCCGCGCTCGGCGCCACCACCGACCTGGCGGGTGTTCAGACCAAGTCGGCCACCCTGGAAGACGTCTACCTGGAACTGATCGGAGCACAGTCATGACCGCCTTCGTGGCACTGACCCGGGCCACCATCAAGGCGAGCAGCCGGGACACGGCGACGGTCTTCTTCACCTTCGCCTTTCCGCTGATCTTCCTCGTCATCTTCGGCCTGATCTTCCAGGGCCAGGAGGTGGAGGAGACTGGCAACCAATACATCGACTTCATCGCGCCGGGCGTGCTGTCCTGGGGGTTGGGCAACGCGGCGGTGTTCGGGATCGCCTTCATGCTCGTGCAGTGGCGCCGGGACGACCTGCTGCGGCTGATCCGACTCACGCCCTCCCGGGCCTCCAGCGTGGTGCTCGCCCGCCTCGTCGTCGCCGTCTTCGTCGGGATCGCCCAGTGCGTACTGTTCATCGCGGTCGCGATGCTTCCACCGTTCAACATGACGGTGGCCGGGCCCTGGCCGCTCGCGCTGCCCATCATGCTGCTGACCATCGCCACCTTCCTGGCGCTCGGGCTGATCATCGGTTCGGCGGCGAACACTCCGGAGGCGGTGGGAGCCGTCACCAACTGCGTCGTCATACCCATGGCGTTCCTGTCCGGCGCGTTCATCCCGGTCGAGCTCATGCCGGGTTGGCTGCAGAGCGTCTCGTACGCGATGCCGTTGCGCTACGTCGACGATGCCCTGGTCTACTCGCTCGCGGGCGCCGGTGAGGCACGGGCGTACTGGGTCGCCTGCCTGGCGCTGCTCGGGTTCGGCGCCGTCTTCACCGCGGTCGGCCTGCGCCTGTTCAAGTGGGGCAACGAGGAATGACGCCTGCACTCCAGACCGCGCCGGAGGCCCCGCTCGCCGCCGGCGCGGTCCAGCTCCAGCGCGACCTCGACGCCCGATGGTCGGCGCGCCGGGTGCCCGGCGGCGAGCCGCCCGCGGTGGTCACACTCGGTGCCGTTGACGTCACGATCGCCCCCGACCCGGTACGTCGCGCCGCCAACGTCCACCTGACCGGCGGCGCGGTGCTACTCGGACCGTGGGGCGGTGCTCCCGGTCACTCGAAGCCTTGTGGACACTGCCTTGGCGTGCGGTGGCAGCGGCTGCGTGGCCGCACCGAACGCGAGGCGCTGGAGATCGGCCTCGGGCTCAACGCCACCGGCGTCTGGCCGGAGCTGCCCGAGTACATTGTGGACGCGGTGTGGAGCGTGTTCTGCGCGCTCGTCGACTCGCCGCCCGCAGCCGGCGCCTATCTCGACCCGGACAGTGCCACGCTGTCCCGGGTCACCTCGGTGGAGCTGGGCGGTCTGCGCTCGTACACGGTGCCGCTGCTGCGCGAGCCGCTCTGCCCGAGCTGTGCCGATGCCGCACCGGACGGCGCGACGCCGTTCGAGACGCCGCGATCGCGCCCGAAACCCCAGCCGGACCGGTACCGTGTGCGCGGCGTGCACGACTACCCCCTGCCGGTCGGCGCGCTGGCAAACCCGGTGTCCGGCGCCATCGGGGCGGGCGCGCTGATGAACCCCGCACTGCCGACGACCGCCGCGGTGACCGGCGGCGTCTTCAACCGTGGCTACGCGGGCCTGATGGACATCGCCTGGAGCGGGCACGCCAACAGCTTCGCCGACAGCCTGCGCCTGGCCTACCTCGAAGGGGTGGAACGCTACGCCGGCACCCACCGGCGCCGCCCGGGCCCACCGCTGGTCGCCGCGTACACCGAGGTCGCCGACCGGGCACTCGATCCGACCTCCTGCGGCGTGTACACCGACGAGACCTACGACGCCGACCACATGGTGCGGCGGTTCGAACCCTCCAGACCGATCCCCTGGGTATGGGGACACCGGATGCGCAGCGGCGAACCGATCCTGGTGCCGCGGCGGTTCTGCTTCTACATGTCAGGGGCGGACGGGGACAACTTCGTCCTCTCCTCGTCCAGCGGCTGTGCCACCGGCGGCTGCCTCGAGGAGGCGATCCTGTACGGGCTGCTGGAGCTCATCGAACGGGACGCCTTCGTGCTCGGTTGGTACGGCCGGGAGCGGTTGCGTCGCATCGACCTGGACTCCTGCGACAGCGCCGCGGTGCGCACGATGGTCGACCGCGCCCGGCTCGCGGGCTACGACGTGCTCGCCTTCGACAATCGCATCGACCTGACCGTGCCCGTGGTCACCACGGTGGCGGCGCGCCGCGACGGTGGCCCGGGGCTGTTGTCGTTCGCCGCGGCGGCGCACCTGGCGCCGGAACGCGCCGTCGCCGCCGCGCTCTCCGAAACGCTGACCTACATCCCGCTCAAGCGCCGAACGACCCTGCGACGGCGACACCAGCTCGACGCCATGGCCGAGGACTACTCGCTGGTCCAGACCGTGCACGACCACGCCGACCTGTTCGGCCTGCCGGCGATGCGCGAACACGCGGAGGACTATCTCGCCGACCGCCCACTCGAGTCGATGGCTGCGGTGTACGGTACGCCCCGGCCGCCCGATCCCGACCTGCGCCAGGATCTACAGGGGGTACTGGACGAGCTGCACGGCAAGGGCTACGAGGTGATCGTCGTCGACCAGACCACCCCGGAGCAGCTCGGGATGGGGCTGCGTACCGTCTGCACGATCGTGCCCGGCCTGCTGCCGATAGATTTCGGCTGGCGTCGCCAACGGGCCCTCACGATGCCCCGGCTGGAGCGGAGACTGCGCGAGCGGGGCGGTGCGGTCGACGGGCCGCGGCTGGTCCCCCATCCGTTCCCGTAACGTCGCGTTCGTCACGGCGGTGGCCGCCAAGCTCTGATGCGCCTGCCGGCCACCGCCGTCAACCGTTTTCGACGGTCAGGCGCTTGTCGCCGCGCACGAGGTGGAGCTCGTGCAGCTGCAGCTCGACGTGGTGGCGCACGACGTCGACGCAAGAACGGCCTCGGTGACGTCGGTGTAGTCGGCGATCGCGAAGGTCTCCGTCTCCAGGGCGAGGATCTCCTCGGCCAGGAGGTCGAGGTCGGTCTGCTCGTTCATGGGCACTCCTCGGTATGGCGGTGGTGGCCGCCGCGTTCGACCGCGCCGGCCACCACCGGGTCCATTGCTGATCGGCTGGTCAGCCGCAGCAGGAGCTGGACGAGTTGGAGCTCGTGCACGACGTGGTGCTGCTGCAGCACGAGGTGGTGGCGGAGCAGGAGGTCGAGGCGAGGACCGCCTCGGTGACGTCGGCGTAGTCGGAGATCGCGAAGGTCTCCGTCTCCAGGGCGAGGATCTCCTCCGCGAGAAGGTCGAGTTCGTTCTGCGCGTTCATGGGGACTCCTAGGGTTGGTCGGCGGGTCAGCCGGAGCGAGGGCTCAGGCGCTGCAGCTGGTGGACGACGTGGTGGCGCTGGTGGTCGAGGTGGTGCTGGAGCAGGAAGTCGAGGCGAGGACCGCCTCGGTGACATCGGCGTAGTCGGAGATCGCGAAGGTCTCCGTCTCCAACGCGAGGATCTCCTCCGCGAGAAGGTCGAGGTCGTGCTGCGCGTTCACGGGCTCTCCAGGGTTGGTCGGCTGGTCAGCCGCAGCAGGAGCTGGACGAGTTGGAGCTCGTGCACGACGTGGTGCTGCTGCAGCACGAGGTGGTGGCGGAGCAGGAGGTCGAGGCGAGGACCGCCTCGGTGACGTCGGCGTAGTCGGAGATCGCGAAGGTCTCCGTCTCCAACGCGAGGATCTCCTCCGCGAGAAGGTCGAGTTCGTTCTGAGCGTTCATGGGGACTCCTTTGTGCTGTATCGGGGCCGGGCTCTCCGGACGAGGGCCTGGCTTTGCCATCACAGTCCACCGGGTGACGCTCACCGATCGGCCACAGCGCGCTGGCAGGGCGCCGACCGACGATGACAGTGACCTGTGAGCGCGGTGACGAAGACTTGGCGCATGGCCATCCGGGCGCTGGTGCCGACCGGTGCGGTTCAGGGCGACATCCTGCGTGAGGCGCTGGGTTTGTACCGACACCTGCACGCCAACCCCGAACTGTCCGGAGCGGAGGCACAGACCGCCGAGGCTTTCGCGGCCAGGCTGGGCGCATCCGGCTTCGACGTCACCACCGGGGTGGGTGGGCACGGGGTGGTGGGCAGGCTCACCAACGGCGCCGGCCCGACCGTATTGCTACGCGCCGAGCTGGACGCGTTACCCGTTGCCGAGGAAACCGGGCTGTCCTATGCCAGCGACGTCGTCACCCGGACCGCCGACGGTGCCGAGGTCCCGGTGATGCACGCCTGCGGGCACGACCTGCACCTGGCCTCGCTCGCCGGCGCCGCCGCCGTGCTCTCCGCCGACCGGGAGCGCTGGCGGGGTACGCTGCTCACGGTCGGCCAGCCCGCCGAAGAGACCCTGCTCGGCGCGGCGGCCATGATGGACGACGGTCTCTACCACCGCTGGGGCCGCCCCGACGTCGCGCTGGCGCAGCACTCCGCGCCACTGCCTGCCGGGATGGTGGCACACGGCGAGCTGATGACGGCAGGTTCGGTGACCCTGGAAATCACCATCGACGGCCGCGGCGGACACCCGGCCATGCCCCACCTCTGCGTCGACCCCGTGGTCACCGCCGCCTCCATCGTGACGCAGTTGCAGACGATCCGCTCCCAGCGGATCGACCCGTCCGAACCGGCGGTGCTCACCGTCGGACAGTTCTCGGCCGGCAGCCGCGCCAACGTGATAGCGGACAGCGCGACAATCGGCGTCACGATGCGCGCGTACTCGGCCGCGACGCTGAGCCAGATGCGGGAGGCGGTCGAACGGATAGTCCGGGCTGCCTGCACCGCCGCCGGCACACCCGGCGATCCCCGCATCGCCGTGGTCGCACAGGCCCCGGTCAACCGGCCCGATCCGCGGGTCACCGCCCGGGTACGGGCGGCCCACGCGGACGCGTTCGGCGCCGTCCGGGTCGGCGGATGGCCGCCGTCGCTCGCCGCCGAGGACTTTCCCGTGTTCGGCGCGGACGGCGTGGCCACCGGGTACTGGATGCTGGGCACGATCAGCCCAGCTCAGTGGCGTGCCGCCGCCGGTGACGCGGCTGCCAAGCTGGCACATATCCCGGGCAACCACTCGCCGCGGTTCGCCCCGCACGCCGCGCTCGCGCTGCCGACCGGCATCCAGGCGCTGGTGAGTGCCGCACTCTGCTGGCTCGGTGCGGACCCGGACGAGGAACGACTCACTTTCCCCGGTTGAGGCGGCCGCCGTGCCGGAAACCCATCGGTCGCCGGCTCACGCTCTGCCCCACCACGTGCCCCGTCTCCCCGCTCCGGTCTACCAGGTGCCGGTGCGGCGGTCCCGCCAGGCTCGCCCGTCCGGGTCGTAGACCAGCCGGTACGCCGGGACGGCCCAGAGCCGCTGGTACCACGGCAACCGGCTCGTCTCGTGCGGGACCAGCCGTCCCGGCGGCCGGGGACCCTGCCGGCCGCCCGCGTGCCAGTCCCGCAGCGCGTTGGCGGCGGCGTCGATGGCGTCGACCGCCGAATCCGGATCGAGGAGATCGGCGTCGTCGCCGGAGGTGCGGTCCAGGTGCTCGCGGAGCAGGGCCAGTCGCAACTCACGGGCGAAGCGGCGGGCCCCGTCGCCGAGGCGGGCCGGATCGCGGGGCTCCCGCTCGTCGTGGGTGTCGTCGAGGATGGCGCAGGAGAGTTCGCTGTCGTGGGTCCAGGAGCGCCGGTTGAAGTTGTCACTGCCCACGCTGCACCAGACGTCGTCCACCACACAGACCTTCGCGTGCACGTAGACGGGGATGCCGGCGTGGTTCTCCACGTCGTACACGTGCACCCGGTCGGCGGCGGCCTCCCGGCAGAGCGCGATGGCCTGCTCCCGGCCGACCTGGTTGGGTGGCAGCGCGAGCCGGCCGTCCACGTCCGGATGCCGGGGCACGACGGCGACCAGGTGCAGGTCGGGATTGTCGCGGAGTGCGTCGGCGAAGAGTTTCGCCACCTCCCGGGACCAGAGATACTGGTCCTCCAGGTAGACCAGCCGACGGGCCCGCTTGATCGCCTTGGTGTAGCCGCGGGCGACGCTCTGCTCGCCGGACCTGGCGAAGCGGTAGGCCGGGCGCATCGCCGGATAGGTGCGGAGCACCTGGATCCGGTGCGATCCACAGGGCGGCGGGTCGGGCGGCTGCGGCGGCAGCCGGTCGGCGTGCAGGTCCGCGCCGTCGAGCTTGTCGCGTACGGTGCTGACCGGCCCGTGCTGGTCCAGCGACGCCGGGTCGGTCCAGCGCTCCCGGAAGGTCAGGTCGAGCGCGCCGACGACCGGGCCGCGCAGCGCGAGCTGCACGTCGTGCCAGGGCGGGCGGTCGCCGTAGGCCCTGGCCATCCGCACCGCCTGCGGGTCGCCGCCATGGTCGGCGTCGTCGCGCCGGCTGTGGCACAGGTCGATGCCGCCGGCGTACGCGACGTCCCGCTCCGGCTCGGCCGGATGCCGGAGTACGACCAGCTTCTGGTGGTGCGAGCCGCCGCGCCGGACCCGCTGGTCAAGCAGTACCTCGCCACCGGCCGCCTCGACCGCCTCGCCGAGGTGCCGGTTCTCCTCCTCGCTGTAGGTGAACCGGTCGAGGTGGGAGCGCCAGATCAGGCCCTTGACGACCACACCGCGCCGGGCGGCGGCGGAGAGCAGCCCGCCGATGGTGGGGCCGTCGTCGCGCAGCCGCTCGTCCGGGTCGCCCCGCCAGTCGGTGAAGAAGACGTGGTCGCCCTCTTCGAGGGCTTCGACCTCGGTGGCGAGCCGGTCGAAGTAGGTTACGCCGTGGATCAACGGCTCGGCCAGGTTGCCCTCGGTCCAGGCGGGTAGGGCGGAGTCGGGGTTGTCCCGCTCCGCCTCGGTGAGAAACCAGTCCTGAACAGGCACGGGACACCTTCCGCTAGGCGATCCCCTCACGGTAGGACGGGCGCCGCCGCTCTGCATCCCGTACGACCCACTCAGCCAGCCCGGTGCCCTCGCAGCCTGATGTCCCGGAGCTGATGCCCCAGCGACTCACGTGCCTGGTGAGCGGTCGCGGACAAGAGCTACTCAGTTGGTGACGTAGGCGGCGTGCGGGACGGCCCGCTGCCACACCTGTCGGTGCACGGTACGGCAGCGCTCCACGATGTACGGGTCGGTGGTCTCCGCGCCCCCGGCGAATTGGCCGCTGGGCTCGAAGATGGTGAAGACGACGCGGCTGTCGTCGAACAGCCAATAGTCATCAAACGGTAGGTCGATGCCGCCGGCCTGGTGGCGGGGCAGCCAGCGGATGTCCTCGCCAGCGGCGATGTTCAGCTTCGCAACCGTCAGGCCCCAGCGCACGTAATCGACGTGCGGCACGGTCACTACCCGGGCACGCGTGACTCTTCGACCCGCAGCCGTGGTCTCAGCCACGAGACTCAACCAGGGCTGATGCCAGGCGAAATCGTCCGGCTTGCCTTCCAGAAACAGCCGGAGCGGTTCGCTCTCCTCCGAGGTGTGGTAGGTGTCCTGCACCTCCAGGTGGAACGCGGTCCGGTCGAAGGTGCGGAGCAGATTGTCGAACGCCTCACCTCTGAGTAGCCGCATCCCCATCCCTATCTGCAACCTTGCCGACCTCAACGCACGTCTCGTGCCCCGGGATATCCATCTGCGACAGCGCTTCCGGGTCGAGCACCACCACACTCGTCTCCACGCCTGGCACCTTCCAGTTCGTGCAGTCCCGACCAGGCACCGAACGCCTTCCGGTAGGCGATGACCTCACGGTAGGACGGGCGCCGCGCACTTGCTCTAATCGTCCAGGTGCAGGTCGAAATAGCCCTGGACCGGACCGTAGAACGGATACGGTACGTACTTCACGAGCTTCGTCCGATTACACCAGGCAACCTCGGCAAGCTCCACCTCGTCCGCGACGTATGCCGTCCCCTTGAGCACCCGGCACACCACGTACACCATCCTGCGTCCCGTCGCGGGATGGATGCGCTCGCCGAGGCGCTGCACCGAGCGCACCATGAGGCCGGTCTCTTCGACGGCCTCCCGGACTGCGGCAGCCTCGGCGGACTCCCCTGGTTCGATCTCACAGGCCGGGAACTGCCACGACATCTGATCTTCGTTCACACGTCGTCTGACCAATAGGACGTGGCCGTTGTCCACGATGACGGCAGCAGCGATCAGCGCTCGGTCATCCCGCTCGTTCACAATGGCTCCCTCAATGCCCGTTGGTCAAGGGCAAGATCATCGGCTGGCAATGCAGGGAAGGGGCCCCTAGCCGCGAACTAGGGGTCCTTTCCCTGTACTGGACCCGTCCCGAGGGTCGCTTCTGTGGGGGCAGCAGCGCTCACGCCCGGGACGGGCCGCCTACCGAACGGCCGGCCGCACGCTCGGCGGTTGCCTGGCGTAGAGCTGTCGCCCGAACCGTCAGTGCCCGGTACGCAAGCTCAGCGCCTCCGGCTGTCACCTCGGCAGCGATCACCTGTATCCACTCAAGGGCTGTCAGCGAGGCTTCCGGGGAGACCCGCTTGATCCGGAACAGAGTCACCGTGTCCGGTGGACCATTGATGTAGTCGGAACCGTTCAGACGTATCTCGTCGCCGGGCAGCAGAAGCAGCGGCTGCCGCTGTGCGGGGATCATGAGTGCTCCCCTGGTACGGACGAGATGAGACAATGCGTCGGACTTACGTAGTGCCAAGACTCTTGTACCGCCTCGATCCCATCGGTATCGATGACGTAGCCGCGCAACAGTAGATAATCGCTGCGACCTCGGGGCCCTTGCGGAACAACCGTGACCCGTATCCGCAGATCCCCCAGTATTCGAGGGGTGGCGTCGTACGGCTGATAGTGGCGTCCCTCCGGAGCGAACACAAGTTTCCCAGGCGCGACCGGCTGCCGCATCCCTATTCCTTTCATGCCGAGTCCACTAAGCACCGCGGCAGGCGTTGTCAGATAGCCGAGTACTCCGGCGAACCAGACCGCCGGACCTACCCAAGGCCAGCGGGACGGCTTGGAGCGGCCACTGGACACGGCAGCTTGCCGCCGTAGGTGTCGGAGCTGCTGGCAGGGCCAGCTACCCCCGCATCTGCAACGCTCCCGCCGTAGCCAACGCCGTCCGGACGTGACGAGATCGTGTTTTGGACTGCCCCCGATGCTTCGACGATTCAGCATGCTTTCCCTTCGTCGTAGGTCAGAAGGGGCCAGCCGTGAGGCCGGCGGTTGAGAGCCATACTGGATCGACAGCGGCCAAGATGCAATGTTCCACACAGAAAAAACGCCTGAATATCTTGATTTTCGGCGCCGCCGCTGGTAAACGTTTCAAAACGGCGGTGCCAGCCATTGCAGAAGTGCCGTCAGGCAGGGCCGATACGGAAGGAAACCGATCATGACGAGTGAGCAGGGGTCGACGGTCCCCCGTCGCCAGTTGGGCCGGTACCTACGTAAGGCACGGGAGGATGCGGGGATCACGAGGGAGGCTGCGGCAAGGGAGCTTGAGTGGTCGGTACAGAAGTTGTGGCGAATCGAGAATGGCGCTACGTCCCTGCGGGCAATAGATGTCCGGAACATGAGTGAGCTGTACCGGATAGATTCCGAACTCACCGAAGAACTCATGTCCCTTGCGCGCGAGACGAAGGCTAAAGGGTGGTGGCACGCTTACGGTGACGCAATCCCGCCATTCTTTGAGCTGTACGTCGGACTTGAGGCTGCGGCTGAGCGGATACGCAACTACGAGGCTGAGCTAGTTCCGGGCTTGCTTCAGACGGAGGCGTACATGCACGAGGTCATCCAGGTCTCCGACTCTGGCATGCCCGAGGAAGACAAGGAGAAGCGTGTTGCCATCAAGCTGGAGCGACAGCACCTACTAAGCCGCCGTCTACCCCCTCCACCGAAATTGCAGGTGATTCTAAACGAAGCGGTGTTACGTCGGCCGACGCGTAATCTGCGGACGACGGCGGGACAGTTGCGTCATCTAATCGCCGTTTCTCAGGAGTTGCCGAACGTAGCTGTCCGCGTGTTGCCCTTCAGCGCCGGGCTACATAAAGCGGCCGGTGCCGGCGCGTTCGCTATCCTCGATTTCGAGGCACGCGGAGCCCACCCCGACCCTTCGACCGTTTACAGCGAGGCTCCGACTGGCGCTCTCTACCTAGACAAACCCGCAGAAGTCGCCACATATGAGGGGATTTGGGCTGGCGTAAATGAGTTAGCACTAGATGAGAGACAATCTTATGGTCTGATTACTTCCGTTGCTGAGGAGTACGAGTCATGATCGATCTTGGCGCCGCACATTGGCGCAAGAGCAGCCGCAGCACTGCTAGCGGTAACTGCGTGGAGGTTGCGGACAACCTCCCGGGTGTCGTGGCTGTTCGGGACAGCAAGGACAGGGAAGGGGCAGCCCTGATCTTTGCTCCGGCAGCGTGGCGAGCCTTCGTCGCCAAGCCGGGGCACCTGGGCCGCTAGGGCAGCCCACAACGACGGCAAGCCCTCGGTCCCGCCCTGACGGGACCGAGGGCTTCGCACCGCCGCCGAGTTCAGCGAACTCGTCAGCTCGTCAGCGGCAGGGTGAGCCGGCTCGGCGAGAGCTGCACGGTGACCCCGGCGGCCGACATGTCGGTGGTCAGGTATTCACCGTGGTTGGCGACCAGCACCAACCCGATCCGGCTGCCGACCGGGAAGATGTAGTCCTTCGGCTCCAGCCGGATCGTCACCGTGTAGGCGGTCCCCGGGGTCAGCGGCGTACCGGTCGTCAGCGAGCTGTGGTTCTTGGCGTCGATCGCGCCCCGGCTCACCACCCGGGTCGGCACCCCGTCGGTGTAGTGCACCAGCAGGGCGGTCAACGGCGTACTGGTCGAGGTGGCGCTGAACCGGACCTCCGCCGTGCCGGCCCCGGCCAGCCGACGGGCGGTGGTCAGCGCCGGGGCGAGGTAGACCAACCGGTTCGGCTTGGCGGTCTCCGGCTGGCTGGTCATCGCGAACTCGAACTGGCCCCGGCTGTCGGTGAACGACTGGTTGACCGCCGGACCGGGCGCGGTCAGCAGGGTGCCGGCGGCGCCACTGCCCGGCCCGCCGAGGTAGAAGTTGGTCGAGGTGACCGACCCGGGCCAGCTCGGGTAGGTGTTCGTCGTGCCGCCCGGCCGCTTGATGGTGGCCTGCGGCTCGTCCATGATCCCGTTGGCGATGTCGTACAGCCAGTGGTCCATCCAGCGGCCCACTGTGTCCCGCCCCGTCAGGTCGCTGCCGAACGGGTCAATGTGCGCCCCGTCGTGCAGCCACAGCTTGCGCGGCACGCCCTGGGCGGCGATGGCGTCCCAGTACCGGCCGAACTGGGTGGTCTTGGTGTTGTTGTCCTGCTGGCCGTGCACCAGGAAGACCGAGGCGTCCACCGAGGCGGCCCCGTCCCGGTAGTCACGCTGCTGCCAGAAGGCGTTCATGTCGGCGGTCGCGTCGTCCGCCGAGTCGCCGAGCGCCGTGTACCGGGCGGCGCACTCGGCGTCGTGTGCCGGCGAGGAGACGTACCGGGCCAGGGACTCGGGGTAGCGGCTGCCGAAGCCGCCGTACGCGATGCCCTGGGCGCGGGCGTAGTCGTACCAGGCGGAGATGCTGGCGATCGGGACGATCGTCTCCAGCCCGTCGATGCCGGTCTCGGCGACCCCGATCGGCAGGGTGCCGGCGTACGAGACACCGATCATGCCGACCGACCCGGTGCTCCAGTCGGCGACCGCGGGCGTACCGTCGGAGTAGCTTGCGGTGGCGCGGCCGCCCAGCCAGTCGATCGCGGCGCTCGCGCTGCGGACGTCCTCCGGACCGCCGATGCTGGCGCAGCCGTCCGATCCGGCGGTGCCCTGCATGTCGACCTCGACGACGGCGTAGCCGCGCGGCACGAAGTAGTCGTCGTACCAGGCGGTGAAGTGTGCCGGGACGATCAGGTTGCCGCGCGGCGCGGTGCCGTCCCCGAAGTACGGGCTGGCGTGCATCACCGTCGCGACCTGGAGCCCGGTCTCGGTCTCCTCGGGGCGGATCACCTGCACGGCGATCCGGTCGGTGGAGCCGTCGCCGTCACTGTCCATTTGGGAGTTGACGTAGACGGTCTCCTGGATCGCCGCGTCCCTGGCGAAGACCGGCTGGGTGGCACCGTTCTCGATCACCCGGCCGGGCGGCGCGGCCGTGGCCGGCACCGTGCCGACCAGCGCACCTCCCGCCGTCATCATCCCGGCCACCAGGGCGGCGGCGAACGATCTGGACATGGCTGTGCCAACGCGATAGCGCATGGTCCCTCCCCCGTACCGGACACGTGGCGCCACGATATCGACCTAGAGCGATCTGACGAAAGTCGATGTGACGTTCGTGATGCGGACGACATCCGTCCCGGGACGCGGCGCCGGAGCGACGGTCCGGATCGGCGGGGTGGTCAGCCCAGCGACACGCTGGTCAGCACCGCCGTGGTGGGCCGGGCCGAGCCGGCGGCCGGTTCGACGGTCACCGCGACCCCGCTCATCCCCGACAGTCCGGTCAGCACGGCGCTGTCGTCGCCGGCCCCGGCGGTCAGCACCCCGGCCGGTCGTGGCGTCGTCCCCTCCATCAGCCACAACTGGTACGCCCGGCCGGCCGGGACCGGGGGTGCGTCGGCCAGCAGCACCACCCCGGCGTCCCGGGCCGGGGAACTGAGGACGGTCAGCCGTCCCCCGCCGGTCAGCCCGTTGCGCCGGACCACCAGGTCCGGCTGGTCGAGGATCTCCTGCATCCGGTCCAGCTCGGTCCGGGCGGCGACGGTGGCCGCCCGCTCGTCGCGTACCCGCTGCTGCTGCACCAGGTAGCTGGTCACCCCGGCGGCCACCGCCAGTACGGCGGCGGCTACGGCAGCGGCGGTGACCGTACGCCACCGGGACAGCGCACTCCGGCCGTCCCGGCCAGGCCGGGGCCCCGGTCGCTCCTGACGGGTCCGGGACACCTGGGCCAGCACCTCGGCCCTCAGCCGTGGCGGCGGCACCGACCATGCACCGTCGGCCAGCCGGGCGGCGGTCTCCAGCAGCTCGCCGACCTCGGTCGCGCAGGACGGACAGTCGGCCAGGTGCCGGTCGAAGGCTGCTCGTTCGAGGTCGTCGACGGCGTCCAGCACGTACGCGCCGACCAGCGTGTGGATGTCGCTCACCTCGTCGCCTCCACCCCGAGTACGCCGAGACAGTCCCGCAATCGGATCAGCCCGTCCCGCATCCGGGTCTTCACCGTCGGCAGCGCCGCGCCGAGCAGCTCCGCGACCTCACGATAGGTGTGCCCGGCGTAGTAGGCGAGGGTGATCGCCTCGCGTTGCAGCTCGGTCAGGTCACCGAGGCAGCGGCGTACCTGCTGCTGCTCCAGCCGGCGGGCGGCCTGGTCCGGCACCTCGTCGTGCGGCGTCTCGGCCGGGCTCGTGGCGACCCTGACCTGACGTTCGGCACTGGCCTGCTCGGCCCGGACCCGGTCGACCGCCCGGCGGTGCGCGATGGTGCAGATCCAGCTCGTCGCCGAGCCGCGCGCCGGGTCGAACCGGGTCGCTCTGCGCCACACCTCGACCAGCACCTCCTGGGTGACCTCCTCGGCCTGCGCCGGGTCCCGCAGCACCCGGCGGACCAGCCCGTACACCCGGGGGGCCACCAGGTCGTAGAGCCGGCCGAACGCCGCCTCGTCGCCGAGGGCCACCGCCCGCAGCAGCCCGTCCGCCTCGGCCCGGCCCGCGTCCGGCGCGGGCCGGGGCGAGGGTACCGGGGTGAGGTGGTCGGGCCGGCGCCGCGCGCCGCTGGGATCCGTCATGGCACCAGCCTTCCTTGGGTGGTCCACCCGGACCACGAGTCGTATTCGACACGACGATCCGCCGGATCGGTATCCACGGATCTGCCGGTATCCGGGCGTCGTCGCTAGACGGCGACGCTGCCCAGGGCACGGCCGGCGAGGACCAGCCCGACGACGAGCACCAGTCCGGCCGTACCGAGCGGTGCGGCGGAGGCGAGCGCCGCGAGCCGGCGCCACCGCCGGGTCAACCGGTCGGGCCGCCGCCGCTGGTCCCACCGCTCGCGCAGCCGGACCACCAGCAGGCCCGCGGCGGTCAGCGCGGCGGCCATGCCCACGCCGTAACCGATCACGAGCAACACCCCGAATCCGGTACGCCCGAGACCGATCGCGCCGAGCAGGATCACCAGGGCGGACGGGCTGGGTACCAGTCCACCGGAGACGCCGAGCCCCAGGATGCCGAGCCGGCCGGGCCCGTGATGGTGGTGGTGCCGCCCCGCCCCGTGGCCGTGCGAGTGGTCATGCCCGTGGGCGTGCGTGTCGTCGTGCCCGTGGGCGTGGTCGTGCGGGTGGGCATTGGCCCGATCCTGGGCGTGCGCGTGGGTGTGGTTCCGGTGGTGGTCGACGGCCGAGCGGGCGCGACGACGGCGGACGAGATCGAGCAGCATGCTCGACCCGACCACCGCGATCAGGCCGCCGCTGACCACGCCGAGCCAGCCGAGCACCGTCTCGCCGACCAGTCCGGCGACAGTGGTCAGCAGCAGGCCGAGCACCAGCACCCCGCCGGTGTGCGTCAGCGTCACCGTCGCGCCGACCGCCACGGCGTCCCTCGGCCGCCCGGCCCGGCCGGCGAGGTAGGCGGCCATCACCGTCTTGCCGTGGCCGGGCAGTGCGGCGTGTGCCGCGCCGAGCACCAGGGCGAGCAGCACGGCCAGCGTCCCGACCAGCGGCGTCAACTGCCGGCTGCCGACCAGGTCACGCAACCGCCGCTCGGCATCCGCCGTCCAGCCGGCGACGGCCGACGACGACTCGCCCGAGGCGGACGCCGAGCCGCCGTCCACCGTCGCGGCACCCGGACCCGCAGCACCGCCGTAGGCGTCCGGCTCCACCCGCAGCCGCGCCGCGCGTACGTCCGGTGGGGAGCTGAGCAGGTCCTCCGGGTACGCCCGCAGCCCCTCGCTCACACTCGTCACCGGCAGCGGGGACTCGACGATCCGCACCCCGGAGCCGACGGCGGTCAGCTCGCGCCAACCCACCCGGTCGACCCGGTACCGATTGACGATCTCGACCGTCGTCGCCGAACCGAGTACGGCGTCGGCGGTCAGCCGGCACCGAAGCCGGCTGGTCGGCAGCCCGGCGGCGCCGGAGGCGTACTCGAAGGCGGTGTCGCCGACCGTCCAGCCCAGCCGGCGGCCGGCGACGGTGACCTCGAAGTCCCGGGCGAGCCCGGCACAGCCGGCGGCGGCGTGCGCGGCGCGTTCCGGCCCGCTCGCGCTGCCGTCGCCGTCCGAGTCGATCGTGCCGGACTCCTGCAACGTCGGCAGTTCGGCGAGGTCGACCTCGGCGGCCACCGCGACCCGGTCGGGGCGGAGTTCCACCGCCGCCGACTGGTTGACCGAGAAGTTGCCCAGCGGGTGCGCGCCGGCCGGGCACGGCGGGACGGCCAGTGCACCGGCCAGTCCCAGCGAGAGTCCGACGACGACCAGTAGCGCGATCCGTCTCATACTGACCCCAGTCCGGCGAGGGCGCGGGCGGCGGCCGGCGCGTCCAGTGTGGAGAAATGCGGGTTGACGTCGAGCGCCCGCCCCAGGTCACGCCGGGCGGCCGCCCGGTCCCCCAGGGCGAGTTCGATCATTCCGAGGTGGTAGGCGTACCGGGCGTTGCGGGCGCCCAGCGACTCGGCGCGGCGGGCGTAGCCGAGCGCCTCGGCGTGCCGCCCGTTCGCGTGCAGCGCCCAGCCGAGCAGGTCGGCGACCTCAGCGAACTGCCGCCGCTGCCACTCCCGGCGGGCCAGGGTCAGCGCCTCGGCCGGACGGGACCGGGCCAGCGCGAGAGCCGCTCCGGTCAGCGCGTCGGTGCCGCCGTTGGCGGTGAAGAGCTGGTGCGCGGCGTGCGCCAGCTCTCGCTGCGCGTCGGCCTCGGCGGGCCGGCCGGCGGCGTCGAGCAGGTCGGCGTATTCGAGGAGGTAGCCGGGGGTCGGTGACCGGGCGGTGAGGTCGGCGTAGCCGGCGACGGCCTGGTCGGGCCGGCCCCGGGCCGCGGCCACCTTCGCCCGCCCCTGGAGCAGCGGCAGGTAGCCGGGGTCGGCGGCGCTGCCGGCGGCGTACTCCCGCTCCGCGCCGGCCAGGTCGCCGGCGTTCCAGGCCAGCTCGCCGAGCTGGTAGCGGCAGAAGGCCACATCGGCCGGATCGAGAGCGGTGTCGAGGGCCCGCCGTAGCAGGGCGGTCGCCTCGGAGATCCGGCCGCGCTGCTCCCGGTCGTAGGCGGCCCGGGTCAGCGCGGTCAGCCCGGGGCGCAGGTCGAGCAGGTGTTGCACCGCCTCGGTCGCCGCGTCGGCCCGGCCCAACTGGGTCTCGGCGTCGGCGAGCACCGCGTACGCCTCCGCGCTGTACGGGTTCATCCGCAACGCCTGCCGGGCGTGCCGGGCAGCACCGGCGAAGTCGTGCCGGGCGTTCGCCAGGGCGCCGAGCCCGGCCAGCGCCGGGTCGTTGCCGTCCGGGCGTACCGCGAGGGACCGGCGCAGTGCCCCCTCGGCCTTGCCGAACCAGCTCGGGTCCGCCGTGATCCGGGACTTCTCCAGGTACGCCAGGCCGAGCGCCGCCCAGCTCCGGTGGTCGCCGGGGACCCGGCGGAGCTGCTCCTGTGCCCGGTCGATCGTCACGGCGAGCCGGTCGACCCGGGGTACGACCTCGCCGGTGACCGCCGCCGGTGCCGGCGCGCGGAGCCCGAGCACCCCGCCGACGCCGAGCAGCAGCACGGTGGCCAGTCCCAGCACCACCAGGGAACGGACCCGGATTCGCAGTAGCCGCCTCATCTCTCCGCTTCCTCTCCTCCGCGATTCCTTCGGTCTCCGGGCCGGGGGCATGGCCGGCACGCGACCCGCCATGCCCCAGGGCCGGGTGCTACAGCGGTTGGGTGGGTTCGGAGTCGACCGGCGCGGGACGGCGGCGCCAGCGCAGCCAGCCGACCAGCAGCAGCGTGCCGAGCGCGGCGGCCACCCCGGCCAGTCCCCAGGCGACGGTGGTCGCGACCATCGTCGCGGGGGTGTCGCCGCCGTCCCGGCCGGCCAGCCCGGCGAGGCTGCCCGGGGTCACCGACGGGTCGGCGGGCTGCGGCGATCCGGCGGCCTGGTCGCCGCCGTCCGGAGCCGCCCCGGCGCCGGCTCCAGAGCCGCCGCCCTTGTTGACCGCGCCGACGTTCGGCAGGGCCAGGTACGGGAAGGAGCCGCCGAACCGGTTGTCGTTCGCGTCCACCCGGTCTCCGGCGGCGAGCGCGTCGACCAGCTTGCCGGTCTGCGCCGCCCCCTCGACGGCCTGGATCGCGATGTCCACGGCGTCGTCGCTGAGCCGCCGCCCGTTCGGGAAGCCCTGCAGGTCACCGCCGAGTACGCCCAGCCGGTTCGGCGTCGCGGCGACCGGCGTCGACAGGTTGAGCCGGAGCATCTCGGCGGGCCGGAACCGGCCCGGCGACACGTCCTGGTTGTTGAGCTGCGAGTTGAGGTCGACCTTGATCGGACCGTCCGGTGTCCTCGTGGTGATCCCGGTCAGGAAGATCTCCACGAGGTCCTGCCGGGGCGTCGCCGGAGCCGGTACGCCGTAGATCGTCTCGATCAACCGGGGCAGCTCGGGGTTGGTCACCCGGGCCACCACCTCGGGGATGGTGGCGTCCTTCTCCGGCGGCAGCGAGTTGAACGCGTCCTTCAGCTTCGCCGGCACCACCACCTCGTTGACCAGCGGGTTGCCCAACCGGGAGACCTGCACCCGGTCGCCGCCGCGCGGCACCTCGCCGACCCTGCCGGAGATCCGCACCCTGGGCCGGTCGGTGGTCGCCCAGACACCGATCACCGGGTTGCGCTTCGGGTCGCCGCGCAGCGCCACGTCCGAGAACGGCACCTGGAGTGCGATGCTGTTGACGTTGTAGCCGGCCAGGGTGTCCTGGCCGGTCTCGCTGAGGTCCCCGCCGTAGAGCAGGTCGAAGACCCGCAGGTCCAGGAAGAACGGGTCGTCGGCCTGGCCGACGAAGACCTTCCAACCGCCGGGCAGCGTGGTGGTGGCGTCCCCGCGCAGCTTGGCGTAGTCCGGCATGGAGGCGTTGCCGACCCGGGACGGTGCGACCGGCCCGCCGGTGACCCGGGTCTTGAACGGCTCGCCGTCGAACGACGACTCCAGTTTGTAGGTCTGCCGGAACAGCAGGTTCTCGTCGTCGAGCGAGGTGACCGGGCCGTTGTTGTAGAGGAACGTCGAGCCGCCCCGCCGGTCGACGTTCTGGAACGTCCACCGGAACGCCGCATCCGGTTTGGCGTCACCGTCGTTGTCGACCTTGATGTTGTACGCCGCGTCCGTCGCGAAGGGGTAGAAGTTCGGTCCCCCGTTCGGCTCCTCGAACGGTGTCCAGTTGGCGATGAACGTGAGATAGCCCGGGCGCTCGGGGCTGACGAAGGCGTACAGGTCGGTGTTGTCGATCGCCGGGTCCATCGCGACCAGCGGCGCCTCGCGGTGGCTGGACGCCCCGGCGGTGGTCGGTCCGAGGCCCGCCACCGCACCGGCGAGTGCGACGCAGGTCGCGGCGGCCAGCGCCGTGGTCACCCGACGCGCGGGCCTCGGCCGTGCGACCGGCCCAGGTGTGGTGCTCATCTTCCCTCCAAGGGGTGCGGACGGTGGTGTCTACTGCCGGCCATTCGGAGGGGGACGCGTCTGTGACGGGCCGCTGTGAGATAGCCGTCAGCCACCCATCCGCACCGGCCGTGGCGCCGAATGGGATCCTCGGGCCGCCACAGCCGGGCCCGGTCCGGGCTGACCCCGGTGGATCAGGTCAGCTCGCCACGGCCTCCGGCTCGACGGCCGAGGCGTCGTGCCGGTAGATCCAGGCCACCGCCTCGTTCGACCAGTCGGTCCGGCTGGTGGCCATCCGGGCGTCCCGGTCCCGCTGCTCCGGCCCGTCGGGCAGGTGGAACCGGATCTTGTTGTCGGCCGACAGCGCCTGCATCCGGGCGGTCCGGGGAAGCCGGGCCCGCTGGTAGCGGACCAGTGCCGCCACCGGGTCCGCGCCCGGCTCGGCCAGGCAGGTGGCCAGCGCCGCGCCGTCCTCGATCGCCTGCGCGGCGCCCTGGGCCATGAACGGCAGCATCGGGTGGCAGGCGTCGCCGAGCAGCGTGACCCGCCCGACCGACCAGCGCGGCAGCGGCGCGCGGTCGAACAGTGCCCAGACGTACGTCTCGTCGACCGCCGACAGGATGGCCCGGACCTGCGGATGCCAGTCCGCGTACCCGGCGAATTAGGCGAACATCGGCTGCCGGCCATGCCCTTGCGGACCGGCGCCCGACGGTGGTCGGGGAGCCCGTCCGCACCGGCCCACCGCTCCGGGCCGCTGCGGACGGCAGCGGACTATCGCCGCCGGACGAACATTCCGCGTTGCGGTACCACATAGATCAGGTCCTGCTCCACCAGCAGCGCGACAGCCCGGCGCACGGCCGTCCTTGCGATTGGGTACGTAGCGACGAGCTGGTTCTCCGACGGGATCGCCCGGTCGGGCTGCCAATCCCCGCGCGCGATCCGCGCGGCCCGGATCGCGGCGAGCTGGCGGTACGGCGGCACCGGCCCCTCATGGTCGATCACGTCGTCAGGACCCATGAACACGAAGGTAGGCGTGGCCATTCGACGTAGACAGCGCCGGTTAGGAAGCGGGACCAGGGCCGGTCGGCAACTCGGCCGAGTGCGGGGCGGGGACGTCGTCCCCGCCCCGCGCTCGGGTACGAACGCTGGACAGCGCCTCCGGTCACCGGGCCCGGCAGGAGGCGAGTGCGCCGACGACCCCCATCCCGGGCTTGCGCAGCGGCAGCCGGGTCGACGCTCCCGGGCACCGGGGCACCTTGAGGTCGTAGACACCCCGGCCGAAGGTGGCGGCGGTCAGTTGCCGGGTCGGCTCGTGATACCGCAGGTACATCACGGCCGCCTGCGGCAGGTTGGTGCCGAGCGCCGCCCACTCCCCGCCGTTCCACGCCGAGAGGTAGACCCCGACGTCGGTGCCGACCACGAGTAGGCCGTCAGAGGTCGGGATGACCGAGTTGACCGGCGCGTCCGGCAGGCCGCGCCCGATGTCCGTCCAGGTACGACCGCCGTCCTGGGTCACCATGACGTGCGGGCGGTCGCTGCCGGACCGGAAGCCGGAGAAGGTGGCGTACGCGATGTTCCTGTCCTTCGGGTGCACCGCGACCCGGGTGACCCAGGTGCCGGGGAGTTCCGCCGGGTCGACCTGGTGCCAGTTCTGCCCGGTGTCGTCGGTCCACCAGAGTCGGCCGTCGTCGGTGCCGACGTAGAGCTTGCGGCCGTCGGTCGGCGCCGCCGCGAGCGTGGTGATGGTGCCCCACGGGTAGCCGTTCGGGTCGTTCGGTCCGCCGCCGGTCAGGTCCGGGCTGATCGCCGTCCAGGTACGACCGTTGTCGGTGGACCGGTTGACGATGTTGCCGGCGTAGTACATGACGTCCGGGTCGCTCGGGTCGAACTGGAGCGGCGTCTGCCAGTTGCGCCGGTCCGAGACGGTCTGGTTGGTGCCGATGGTCTGCCGTGGGGTGCCGCCGCTGTTCTCCGAGCGGTAGCAGGAGCCGTACTGGCTGCACCCGAAGACGATGTGCGACGCCTCCGGGTGGATGACCACCTGGAGCCCGTCGCCGCAGCCGATCGCGTCCCACGGGCCGCCAACCCCGTTGTAGCCCCGGTTGCAGCCGTTGTCCTGCGCGCCGGCCACCTTCAGCGCCGGATCGGTCTCGGCGACGTCGACCGTGTAGAACTGGGTGTACGGCTCGTACGTCGCCTTGGTCCAGCCGCCGACCCCGTTCACGTCGGAGCGGTACATCCCGCCGTCGTTGCCGAGGTAGGCCCGGTCCGGCACCTTCGGGTCCCAGCGCATCACGTGCTGGTCGGCGTGCACCCCGCTGACCGAGGCGAAGGTCTGCGCGCCGTCGGTCGAGCGCACCAGGTTCACCCCGGCCAGGAAGACGTGATCGGCGTCCAACGGATCCACCCAGAGCTTGCCGAACCACCAGCTGAAGGTGGACTGCGACGCCTGGTTGGCGGTGACCGGGGTCTGGGTCCAGGTGTCGCCGCCGTCGTCGGAGCGGTAGAACGCCCGGAACGGGCCGAGCGCGGTGCCGACGTACGCGTAGAGCCGCTTCGGGTCGCTCGGCGCCAGTGCCAGGCCCCAGCGGCCCTGGTCGGCGTCGGTCGGTAGCCCGTTCGTCATCCGCTGCCAGTTCCGACCGCCGTTGTCGGAGCGCCACAGGCTGGAGCCCGGCCCGCCGTACGTCCGCTGGTGCGGCTCGCGCAGGTGGTCCCAGAGGGCGGCGTAGACCCGGTTCGGGTTGGTCGGGTCGATCAGCACCTCGGTCGCCCCGGTGGTGCCGTTCGGCGGGGTGAGCACCCGGCGCCAACTGCTGCCGCCGTTCTCGGAGAGGTAGACGCCCCGCTCACCGCCCGGCTTGAAGAGGTTGCCGGCGGCGGCGGCGAAGATCCGGCGCTCGTTGCGGGGGTCGATGGCGAACCGGGCGATGGCGTGGCTCTCCGTCAGCCCCACCCGCTGCCACGTCCTGCCCCGGTTGTACGACCGGTAGACCCCGTCCCCGCCGAAGGTGATCGAGCCACCGCCCGGCTGCGCCTCACCGGTGCCGGCGAAGAGCACTCCGCTGCGGGTCATCGCGACCGCGCCCATGCTCTGCACCCAGTTTCCCGGCCAGACGGACTGGTAGGTCATCCCCGCGTCGCTGGACTTCCAGATCCCGCCGGAGGCGGCGGCGACGAAGATCTGGTCGTCGACCAACGGGTCGACGGCGATGTCGACGACCCGCCCGCCGATGTTGGTCGGGCCGAAGAAGTGCCACTTCTGCCGGGCCAGGTCGTGGTAGGCGCCCCGGCTGCGCACGGCGATCCCGTCCGCCTCGCCCCGGGCCCTGACGTACTTGGCTGCGGAGAGTTCCCGGCTGCCGTCGCTGAGCCGCTGCGACGTCATCCACTCGGCGGGCATCTCCATCGGGCCGGTCGGCATGCTGGTGGCCAGGGAGAGCTGATCGGCGGGGCGTACGGCCAGGGAGGTCGACGACGAGGAGGCGAGGGCGCCGGCGGCGAGCAGTACCAGGGTGGCGGTGACTGCCGTGCCGCGGCGAGGTGGGCGGGGTGTGGCCTTCATGCGGGCTCTCCTGTCCACACGGGAGTGCGATCCGAGTCCGGTCGGTGTGCGGCCAGGCTAGATTGATCACCGATCAAGGTCAATGCACCGCTGTCCCATTTCGACCTCCGGGCCAACCCCCGGGCCGGGTGCTATCCGCCGCCGCCGCTGCGGAACCCCGGCAGGCCCGCGTCGTCGGAGTCGGGTCCGACCACGGCGGTCAGCGCGGTGCCGTCGGCGCAGAGCGCGGTGGCCCGTAGGTACATCCGCCGGTCCTGGGCCCGGAGCAGCACCTCGGACTCGAAGACCTCGTCCTCGACGCTGAGCAGCTCGATGTCGGTGCGCTCCTGGTAGTGCGCCCGTACGTCCAGCGGGGTCAGCCGGATCGTCGCCTCCACCGTGGTCAGCGCCCCCTGCGCGGCCGTACTCGTCACCCGGGCGCCCTCCGGCAGCACCAGACCGGCGACCTCGGCGGTGACCTCGGTGCCCTCGTCCATCGGCACCCGGTCGCAGCTCGGCAGGTTCGCCAGCATGGCCTCGTTCCGGTCCGTGGTCGCCGACCCGCCCGTACCGCCGTCACCACCGCAGCCGGCGAGCCCCAGCACGGCGACGGCGAGCACGAGCACCCGGGATCTCATCGGTGCAGGATGCCACGGTCAGCGCAGCACCCGCCAGCGTCGTACCGCGAGCAACTGCACGGTGATGACGGCCGCGCTGATCACCATCAGGACGATCGTCAGCAGCGCCCCGTAGGCGAATCCGGAGAACTCGAAGGCGTGGTCGAAGATGTAGACCGGCAGGTACTGGGTCGCGTTCGCCGGGCGGCCGTCGGTGAGGACGTACGCCGGCACGAAGTTGACCTGGAGGGTGAGGA
Source organism: Plantactinospora sp. KLBMP9567 (assembly GCF_033446045.1). NCBI lineage: Bacteria > Bacillati > Actinomycetota > Actinomycetes > Micromonosporales > Micromonosporaceae > Plantactinospora > Plantactinospora sp. KLBMP9567. The sequence goes on from NZ_JAWQRR010000027.1 coordinate 167,588, forward strand.
TCGTGTCCCGGACCGCCAGCAGCACCAGCACCGGGGCGAGCAGCGGCAGGGTGAGCCGGCGCAGTTGCCCGAACGGGCCGCAGCCCTCCAGCGCCGCCGCCTCGTAGAGCCGCCCGTCGAGCAGGCGGCGGGCGGCGAGGACGACGAGAAAGCCCTCCCCGATCGGGAAGAGCAGCATCAGCACCACTCCGACCCGGGCCGTGGTCGGCTCGGCCAGCCAGGTGTAGCCGGGGTGCCCGACCAGCCCGAGGAGCTGGTTGAGCGGGCCGTAGAGCGGGTTGAGCACCCAGAGGAAGAGCACCGCCAGCGCCACGTCGGGGATCACCGTCGGCAGGTAGACGGCGACCCGGAACCACCTGCCGCCGGGCCTCGGCGCGGCGAGCAGCAGGCCGAGCCCGACCGCCGCGAGCAGCCGCAGCGGCACCGAGACCACGACGTGGAACAGCGACGCCTCCAGGCTGTCCAGGAAGAAGTCGTCGGCGAAGAGCCGGCGCAGGTTGGCCAACCCGGTGAACCGGGGGTCGCGGGTCAGCCCGGTGTGGTCGGTGAAGGCGTACCCGACGTTGAGCAGCGCCGGCAGTGCGATCAGCAGCAGCACGGCGATGCCGTACGGGGCGAGGAACATCCACGGGGTGAGCGGACGCCGGGCACGGCTGCTCATCGACGTCGGCCGGTCTCGGCGACGCTTGCTCGGCGCTGGCCGGTCTCGGTGTCGAAGCGGTGCAGCCGGCGCGGGTCGGGACGCAGCCGAAGCCCGGCACCGGTTCGCAGCCCGTGCCGGGGTCCGGTCCGGACCGCCAGCCGGGTGCCGTCCGGGCAGCGGGTGAGCAGGATCGCCTCGCTGCCCAGCGCCTCCACCGCCTCCACCGTCGCCTCGAGCGGCCCGTCGGGGTCGACGGCGATGTCCTCCGGGCGTACCCCGACGGTCAGCCCGGGGGCGCCGCCGAGCACGCCACCGCCGGGCACCAGGTTCATCGGCGGACTGCCGAGGAACCCGGCCACCGCCAGGTCGGCCGGTTCGTCGTAGACCTGCTGCGGCGGGCCGACCTGGCGGACCCGGCCAGCGTCCAGCACCGCCAGCCGGTCGCCGAGGGTCATCGCCTCGGCCTGGTCGTGCGTGACGTGCACCATCGTGGTGCCGAGATCGCGGTGCACGGCGAGCAGGTCGGCCCGGGTGGCGAACCGGAGCTGGGCGTCCAGGCTGGCCAGCGGCTCGTCCAGCAGATAGACGGTGGGCTCCCGGACCAGGGCGCGGGCCAGCGCCACCCGCTGGCGCTGCCCGCCGGACATCTGGTCGGGATAGCGGTCCAGCAGGTCGGCGATGCCGAGCCGCTCGGCGGCGGCCCGGGCCCGCCGGTCCGCCTCGGCCCTCGGCACCCGGCGGACCCGCATCCCGAAGAGCAGATTCCCGCGTACGGTCAGGTGCGGGTAGAGGGCGTAGTCCTGGAAGACCATCGCGACGGCCCGCCGGTGCGGGGGTACCGGCGCGATGTCGGTGCCGTCGACGAGGATCCGGCCGGAGTCCGGCCGGTCCAGTCCGGCGACCAGTCGCAGGATCGTCGACTTGCCCGAGCCGGAGGGCCCGACCAGGGTCAGCAGCTCGCCGGCCCGCACGTCGAGGTCGACCTCGCGCAGCGCGGTGACCGGCCCGTACGCCTTGCCCAGCGCCTCCAGCCGGATCGCGCCCCGGTCGGCACTCACCGGGGCGGGTCCCGGAACAGCGGCCGTACCTTCTCCTCCAGTTGGCGCAGCCCCTCCTCACGGCCGACCCGGCCGTAGAACACCTCCTCCAGCAGGGCGTCCGTCTCGCGTTCGACCCGGGACCAGGTGGCGGTGCGCGGGGTGGCCCGCAGGTGCGGCTCGGCGTCGAGATAGACCTGCGAGGAGCGTGGTGGCAGGCTCGGCTTCAGGAACTCGTCGGAGCGGGCGACGCCGAGCCGGGACGGGACCGTACGCCCCGACGCGGCGAGAATCCGCTGCCCCTCGGCACCCATCGCGAACTCGATGAACCGCCAGGCGTCGCGGTGATCGGGCCGCCCGGCGCTCATGCAGTACGCGTCGCTGTGCAGGATCGACGCCGGTTTCCCGCCCGGCGCGACCGGCAGCGGCGCCACGTCCCACTCGAAGTCCTTGACGGTACGCAGGGTGGGGACCGCGACCCGGCTGTTCAGGTACATGCCGAGCGTGCCGCGCAGGAACCGTGCCTCGCTCGACTCGCTCTGCTCCTCGGCGTCCGGCGGTACGACGTGGTGCACCAGTTGCAGGTCGAGGAACCAGTCGACCGCCTCGCGGGTGGCCGGTGAGCCGGTCAGGGTGAGCGTGCTGGGCCGGTCGGGGTCGTCGACGAGGTCACCGCCGTTGGACCAGACGAACGGCGCCAGCCGGGGCACGCTCGGTTCGACGCCCACCCCGTACCGGCCGTCCCGGGTGAGCGCCTTCGCGGTGCCGAGGAAGTCGTCCCAGGTCCAGCCGGCCTTCGGCGGGGTCACGCCGGAGGCGCGGAACAGGTCGGCGTTGTAGTAGACGACCAGTGACGAGAGATTCTGCGGCAGGCAGGTCAGCGTCTTTCCGTCGAACCGGAAGGCGTCCAGGGCGGCCCTGCTGAAGTCGCCCTCGGCGAGCGCCTCGCTGGCGTCCAGATAGGACTGTGCGGGCTCGATCGCGTCCTGCGCGGCGAACCGGCCGTACCGGCGGTAGTTGAGCAGAAAGACGTCGGGTGGGGTGCCGCCGGCGAACGCCGTGGTCAGCCGGGCCATCAACTCGTCCTGGGTGGCCACTGGGGAGAGCGTGACGTCCACGTCCGGGCTGGACTTCTCGAACGCCTCGATCATCGTCCGGTAGCCGGCGATCTCCTCGGCGTCGCCGAAGAGCACGACGGTGATCCCGGCGCTCTCCCCGGGATCGTCCGCGCCGCAGCCGGCGAGCAGGCCGGCGACGAGCAGGCCGGCGGTCCAGCGCCGCCAGGATCGGGTCATCTGCGTCCTCCAGATCTCAGTGCCGCCAACGGGTCGTCGTCGAGCAGGATCCGCTGGGCCAGCAGGAACACCAGTACGCACGGCAGGGTCGCCACGACAGCGCCGGCCATCAGCAGCGGCCAGTCGGTCGGGTTCAGCAGGCGCAGGAACTGCAACCCGAGCGCGTACGTGTAGCGGTCACCGCTGTGCAGGTAGAGCAGCGGGTCGATGAAGTTGGCCCAGTGGTAGGTGAAGGCGAGCACCGCCACCGCCAGGGTGGTCGGGCGTACCTGGGGCAGCGCCACCCGGCGCCAGACCGACAGCCACCGGGCGCCCTCCAGCCGGGCCGCCTCGAGCTGGCTCTCCGGTACGCCACCGAAGCTCCACGCGTAGAGCAGCACCAGGAACGGGCTCACCGCGAGCAGGGCCGGCGCCAGCAACGGCACATACGTGTCGACCACCCCGACCAGCCGGAACAGCTCGAACCGGGTCGCCCAGACGGCGGTGACCGGGACCAGCAGCACCACCAGCAGGCCGAGCACCACCCGCCGCCGGGCTGCCGGGCCGAGCAGCCGGATCCCGAACCCGGTCAACGAGGCGGCCAGCACCGTCAGCGGTACGGCGAGCGCGACGACCAGCGCCGAGTTCGCCAGGTAGCGGAAGAGCGGGATCAGCTCGGGCAGCCGGGCGTACGCGGCCAGCGTCGGCTCGGGCGGCAGGACCTCGAGGGTACGCGGCGGTGGAAGGCCGGCGGGGCGGAGCGAGCCGACCACCATGAACCACAGTGGAGCGGCGAAGAGCGCGGCGACCAGGGTCGGCACCACGAACCGCCCGATCGTCCGGGCTGTCCGGCCGCTCGCCGGGCGGCGTCGCGGGCCCGACGCCGCTGCGGGGAAGGTGCCCGGCACGCCGCGAACCGCCATACCGACCCGCGACCCGCCTCTCACCACGCTTCGATGACCGATCCCGCCGCTCGGCGCCATCCTACGCCGATGATCGTTACGGTCGTACAGCCTCGATCTCGCCGGTGGCGTGACCGCCGCTACGGCGCCGATGCGGAGCGCGCGGTCGACGGCGGCACGGGCGGGACCTGCGGGTGCTGTTGCACGCAGAGGACGTAGACCACCTCGGTCCGCTCCCGGACCCGGGTGCCCGCCGCCGGGAACTGCTCGGCCACCCAGCCCGGCCGGCAGCCCGCGCCCCACCGCTGCTGCCCGGGTACGGCGCGCAGCCCGGCGCGGTGCAGGTCCCGTACGGCGTCCGCCTCCGGCAGCCCCACGATGCCCGGCACCGGTACCTCGGGCGGCCGGGTGGCCAGCCAGAGACCCGTCCCTGCGAGCACCAGCAGCAGTGCGCAGAGCCCGAGCAGCAGGGCCGGTGGTCGCCAGCGGTCGTCGCGGAGCCGGCCGGGCGGCGGCAGCGGGTCGGTGCGCCAGGCCGGCGCCAGATCCGGTGCTGCCGCCAGCTCCCCCGGTGGCACGGCGCGGGGCTGGCCGGGTGGTGCTGTGGAGCGGGCCTGCCCGGCGGGACCGGCGGGGCGCCCGACGATCTCCGAGCGCAGCGGGTACGGCTCCGACACCGCCGTCCGGTACGCCGCCTCGTCGGCGTGGAACCGGCGGAAGGCGTCCAGCGCCACTTCGCGGGCGTACCGCAGGTCGGCTTCGTCGACCCGGGTCACCCGGGCGCCCCGGCACACGAAGCCGTACGCCAGGACCAGTGGCCGGCCGGCCCGGTCGAGCAACGGCGTGGACCGGCCGGGACCGGTGGCGCCGGTGTCGGCGGTGCTGGGCCGCAGGGTGCGGTAGACGACGCAGAGTGCCCCGCCCGGGCCGACGACCGCGAGCACCGGTGGCGCGTCCGCCGGCACCTCGCCGGTCACCGCGGCGAGCAGCCCGTCCGAGTCGTTCCGGTCGGCCAGCGCAGCCGGGGTGAGCAGCATCCGGTAGCCGGCGTCCCGACCGCGACCGACCAGGAACGGCCAGCCGGACCGGGCCGGCGCGGCGTTCACCGGACACTCCAGGTGGTGAGGTCGGAGGCGGGAAACTGCCGGCGGAGTACGACCATGTTCTCCCGGAACTCCTCCAGCACGGCCTGCCTGGCGAACCGGATCTGCTCGGCGGAACGGTGCGCGTCGTCGATCGTCTGCGCCACCTGGCGGGCCTTCGCCTCGAACGGCTCCCCGATCCAGTCGAGGAAGGTGCTGACGATCTGCTCGCTGAACGCGTTCCGCCCGACGGCCAGGCCGACGGCGAGGCGTACGGCCTGTCCGGCGGGGCGGGCCAGGAACCGGCCGACCCCCGACACGGCCTCGGCGGCGGAGAGCCGGGAGAGTGCCCGGGACTCCTCGACGATCTTCCGCTCGACGGCCTCGTCGAGCTGCGCGCTGACCTGCCCGAAAAGGTCGGGCAGCACGGCGCAGAGCGGTAGTTCGACGTTGACCGGCCGGAGCCGGCCGTGCCGGAGCTTGACCATGCGCCCTTCGGCGGTCATCGTGGCGAACTGCCGTCCGATCGCGCTGACCGGGATGAGCCGGACCATCTTGCGCGCCCGGCGTCGCTGCTCGACCAGGTTGCGGATCGGCGGGTACGACAGCAGTTCCTTGCGGGCCAGTTCGAGCCGGTCGTTCTCCTCGTCCTGTTCGGCGCCGACGGTGTCGAACAGATCCCACTTGGTGAGGACGAAGTGCACCGGACACTCGGCCCGACGCATCAGCACGATCATCGGGACGATGGTGTTCTCCAGGTAGAGCTGGCCCTCCCGGCCACCGCGCAGCGCGTCTACCATGCGTCGGCCGTCGATGATGCCGAAGATCGCGTGCGCGGCGCCCAGCCGCTGCTCCAGATCCTGCTGACTGGCCTGCCGCCCGTGCGCCGGTACGCTCGCCGCCCGCCCGCCGCCGACCAGTTCCCCGGCGTAGTCGAGGTAGTTGAACCGGAGTACGGCGTGATCCCGACCGCCGGCCGTGCCGACGCAGTCGAAGGTGAACGAACGAGTCTGTCCGATCATCGTCCCGGGCGGCCAGGTGTCCTCCGGGTCGCGCAGGGTCGCGTAGAGGTCGGTCAGGTCGGCTGCCTGTTCGAGCCCGGTGACGAGCCGGAAGCCACCCTCGCGCAGCTCGGTGCTGAGCCGGTGGAACATGCTGGCGAGCAGGACGGTCTTGCCGGTCTCCTGGGCACCGAGGGCGACGATGTTGAAGGTCGGCAGTTCGGCGGTCACGTCGATTTTGGACGGACGGCCGGCCGGCGTGGTCCGAGTGCGGCGGCGGTGCCGCACGACGGCCAGGACGATGCCGGTCGCCGCGACGAGGAGCAGCAGCGATACCCAGGATGACAGCATGGGCCACCGATTCCGGACGGGGTACAGCCGGGTCGGGTCGGCCCGGCTCACCAGTACAGAGGCGGCTACCCCCGGCGCAGATACATCCGCCGGCGGATTTGCGGGCAGTGGTGGAGCACGACGGCTCGCCGGGCTGACCGCGCGATGGCCGTCGAGCTGATCGCGCGATGGCCGTCGACGGGGCGCGGTCAGCGCCGGCGGCGGCTCCGGTTCTCCTGTTCGTTCAGCTCCTCGACCACCTGGCAGGCGTTGTGCATCGGGTCGAGCCGGTCCGCGTGTATCGCCACGCGTTGCAGGAGTTCCTTGAAGGCCGACTCGTCCCGGCCGAGTACCCGGAGGATCTCGGCCTCGGCGTTGGCCAGGGCGGCCTGCCGGTCCTGCCAGAGCGCCTTCCCGGCCTCGGTGGCGATCACCCGGCGGCTGCGCCGGTCGGCCGGGTCGGGCTGCCGGGAGACCAGTCCGGCGGCCTCCAGGTCGTCGATCAGGTAGGTGAGGACGGTCCGGTCGATGCCGAGCTGGGCGGCCATCGCACCCTGGTTGGTGGCCAGGTTCTGGCTCGCCGAGGCGACGACCTGGTAGCCCCGGGGCCCACCCGGCACGTCGTTGACGATCTCCTCTGCCGCGCGGAGGTAGCGCCGCATGATCACCCCGAGCGCCCAGCCGAAGTCGTCCTTGAGCAACTCCGCCGCGATCCGACCGCCGCCGTCCTCGGAACGGGCGGCGGATGGCGCGGGAGCTGCGGTGTCGGACACGTGACCAGCATACCCGTCCAAAAGATCATCGCCCGCTAGATGTTCTGTGATACAGAAGTATCGACCTGAAGATAATCTAAATCACAGTTCTACTGTGTGGCAGTCGGTCTGTGACTAATTTGGTCGGGATAGCAGAGCTTCTTTCGGAGGTAAGAGTGAGCCTGTTCCGACTCGACGCCAGCATCCGCGGCGAGCAGTCCGTCAGCCGTGCCGTCGCCGACACCGCCGAGGCGGCGTGGACCCGTACCCACCCGTCCGGGCTGATCATCCGGCGCGACCTGGCCGCCTCGCCGGTGCCGGCCGACGCCTGGCCCGCGGCGGTCAGCGCCGGATTCGTCCCGGCCGACCAGCGCACCGAGGCCCAGGCGCAGGCCGCCGCCCTTGCCGCCGGCTACGTCGACGAACTCGTCGCGGCCGACGCGTACCTGCTCGCCGTGCCGCTCTACAACTACGGCGTCTCCCAGCACGTCAAGTCCTGGATCGACATGCTGCTCATCGACCCCCGGCTGGCCCCGGGCCAGGAGTCGCCGCTACGCGGCCGGCCGGCGGCGCTGATCGTCACCCGGGGCGGCGGTTACGGTCCGGGTACGCCCCGGGAGGGCTGGGACCACGCCACCCCGTACTACCGCCGGTTCTTCGGGGACATTCTCGAACTGGACCTGCACGTCAGCGAGGTCGAGCTGACTCTGGCCGAGATCACCCCGGCGATGGAGCCGCTGCGGGACCTGGCCCGGCAGAACCTCGAAGCCGGGCACACCTCGGCCGGCAAGCACGGCGAACTGCTGGCCCAGCACGCCCTCGGCAGCGCGGCCTGACCGACCGCTCCGACCGGTACGCGTCCGGGGCGGGCCGCCCGGCACGCCCCGTACGCGCCGGCCGGCCCGCTGCGTAGGCTTGCTGGTCGTGCTGATCCTGCTGCCTCCGTCGGAGGGGAAGACCGCGCCCCGCTCCGGCCGGCCGGTGAATCCGGACGCGCTGACCCAGCCGGCGCTCAACCCCGGGCGGGAACGCGTCCTCGACGCGCTCGTCGCGCTCTGCGCCGGGCCGGACCGGGACCGCGCCCGGGAGGTGCTCGGGCTCAGCCCGGGGCAGGACGAGGAGCTGGACCGCAACGCCCGGCTGCGCACCGCGCCGGCCCAGCCGGCGGCCAAGGTCTACACCGGGGTGCTCTACGACGCACTCGGCCTCGGCACCCTGCCCGGTCCGGCCCGGTCCCGGGCCCGGCGTTCCGTACTCGTCTTCTCCGGGCTCTGGGGGGCGATCCGGATCGACGACCGGATCCCGGCGTACCGCTGTGCGGTCGGGGTGAACCTGCCCGGGGTGGGCGGGCTGGCGGGGTACTGGCGCGGGCTGCTCGACCCGGTGCTCGCCGGGACGGCCGGCGGCGGGCCCGTGCTCGACCTGCGCTCCAGCGGGTACGCCGCGATGTGGCGACCCACCGGCCGGCTGGCCGAGCGCACCGTCACGGTCCGGGTGCTGCACGAGCAGGTGGTCGCCGGGGAGGTCCGGCGGTCGGTGGTGAGCCACTTCAACAAGGCCAGCAAGGGTCGGCTGGTCCGCGACCTGCTGCTGGCCGGCGCGGCGCCCCGGTCCGCCGGCCGGCTGGTCGAGGCGCTGCGCGACCTGAAGTACACCGTCGAGGAGCAGCCGGCGGTCGCCGGCCGCCCCCGTCAGCTCGACCTGGTGGTCACCGAACTGTGAGGCCGGCCGGAGTCGCCCGGCCGGCGTGCCGCGCTCCCGGTCGAGACGGCGGCCGCGCGCCGCACCCGGTGCCGCGACGCTTGTCGGTGACCCGGGGACCGTACGACGTCACCAGCACCGGCAGGTCGAGTAGCGCACCGATCGTCGTCGGCCAGTCGTCCGGCCGGAACAGCACGGCCGGCCGGGCCCGGTGCAGCAACGCCGTCAGCTCCGCCTGGTGGGCGAGATCCCGCGCCGGCCCGGGGACCAGCCGGAACAGCGGCGCCCCGGCCACCTCGTAACCGGTGCAGACCCGCAGCGCCGGTTCCCGGTCCGGCGCGTCGGCGTGGGTGACGGCCAGCGCGTCGACCCCGCCGCAGACCTGCACGGCGTACCGGTGCGCGACCGCGTCGAAGTGACCGACCCGGAACGGGCCCTGCCAGCACCCCGTCCCGTTGTGCGGCTCCGGCAGGCGCAGCGCCGGATCCTCGGTGACGAACGGCCCCGCCCCGTGCCGGGTGGTGTAGCTGCGTACCACGCCGAGCCGCAGCGCCGACCGGTCCGCCTCGGCCAGCAGGGTCGCCGCGTTGTCGAAGGTCGTGGTCGACCAGGTGGTGTACGGGTGCCAGCCCCGCCACTCGTCCAGCAGCACCCCCTGCGCACCCTCGAAGACGCACGGCCCGGCGCGGAGCAGGCGCCGCCGCACGGCGGTCCCGTCCACCACCGCGACCGCCTCGCCGAACGCCCGGAACGCCGCCAGCACGTCGTCGAGCGGCGGTGCGTCGATCGGGCCGAGTTCGTCGGTGAGCCGGTCGCGGAGCCGGGTGAGCCGGCGACGCAGGCGTACCGGATCACGAACGTCGGCGACCCGCGGCGCGTCGGGGTGGCGCTGCGCGTACGCCATGGTCTCGCCGACCCCGACCCCGCACGAACCGTGCCGATCGGCACCGCGCCGCAGCTCCCGGAGCTGGTTCGCGGCGCGGTGCCACGGGGTGGCGAGCAACGCGTCGCCGTCGACGGTCAGCAGCCCGAACGGGTCCGGCACCCCCGATCGGGCCAGCGCCGCCGCCTCGGCCGCCAGGGCCAGCGGGTCGACCACGACGAACCGCGACAGGTGGGTGGGCACCCCGCGCAGCGTGCCCGAGCCGAACTGGGCGAAGGTGTGGTGCCGCCCGTCCGGCGTCACCACGTTGTGTGCGGCCTGCGCACCCCCGTTGAACCGGATCACGGCGGTGACCGGCTCCCGCGCGCAGAGCCAGTCCACCGTGGTGCCCTTGCCCGCGTCCCCGTAGCCGAGGTCGACGACGACGGTGTGGTTCACAGCCGGAGGTTTCCGCCGGTGCCGTCGTCGAGCCCGGTCAGGGCCACCGAGCTGCCGGCCGGGCCGCGCCGGACCGTCGCCAGCGCCCGGCCGACGCTGGCGCCGACGGTCGAGCCGACGTCGTCGAGATCCCGCAGCCCGGCGTCGAGGTCGATGGCCTGCTCGCCGAGCCCGACGGTGAGCGCGATGGTCTCGCAGACCGCGTCGAGGTCGTCGAGCTCCAGGACGTTCTGGCCGAGCAGCTTCCGCCAGGCGTTCAGGATGCGCGGATCGCCGGCGTAGTTGGATCCACCCGGCAGGATGTAGTAGACCTCGAAGCTGCGCCGCAGCTCGCGGACGATCTCGGTGACCGCGATCGGCTCGGTGAGCTGGTCCCCGATCACCCGGCGGACCTCGGCCGGCTTGACCCGGTCGTACGGCAGCTCGTCGCCGATCAGGAAGAGATATCCGGGCCGGCCGCGCCGGCGTACGCTGTCCAGCTCGGTGTGCCGGGCCATGAAGTACATCGCCAGCTCGTACGACTCGGTCTGCTGGCCGCCACCGCCTCCTTCGAGGACGATGTTGGCCAGTTGGTCGTCCATCCGGTTGTCCGACTCGAACTGGCCGACCTGCAACGGCACCCGGTCACAGGTGGCGTCGCCGACCGCCCCGAACAGGATCTGCGGGTCCCGGGCGTAGCCCTTGCGCAGCAGTAGTCCCAGCAGTTGCGGCAGCTTTGCCTGGAGCACCCGGGGCACGTCGCGCATCGAACCGGTGACGTCGAAGAGTACGGCGATCGGGGTCGAGTGCGGGTGCTCGGTGCTGTCCCGGCTCTCCCGGGCGGTCACCTTGTAGGGGCTGAGGTCGGGATGCGCGGTACGGGCACCGCCGTCGCTGTAGGCGAACGGGCTCGCCCCGGTGGCCGCGCGGTAGCTCGCGGCGGCCGAGTACACGTCGGTTGACCAGCGTCCACTGCCCATGGTGTTTCCCTTCGGTCGGGCCTGAGAGATCAGGCCGGCATGGCGAACGGTCGGAATCGGCGGGGGCCGTAGAGGTCGTGCAGCAGGTCGTCGAGTTCGGCGAGCAGCCGCCAGGCGTCGTCGGGGCGCATCGTCGGCCGCTCCAGGCGGCAGCCGTCGGCGAACCGGCGCAGCGCGGCCGGCAGGCGCGGGCCGATCAGCCGGGCCATCAACTCGGCGGCGGCATAGAGATCGGTGGCCGGGGTGGCAGGGCGGCGGCCGGGCACCTCCGGCGGATAGCTGTCGCGGTGCCGGGCGACGAGCGCGGGTATCCGCTGGCCGGGCGGGACCGAGTAGCACCAGTCGACCAGGGCGAGGCCGTGTTCGGCGGGGTGGATCAGCACGTGCTCGGGGAGTACCGCGCCGTGCACCAGGCCGGCCCGGTGCGCCCAGCCGAGCCCGACCAGCAGCCGGCGCCACATCCAGGCGGCGTCGCGCGGGTCGACCCCGTCGGGATGCCGGCGGGCCACCTCGGCGAGGCTGACGAACCCGTCGAGCCGTTCCAGCACAGGTCCGGTGCGCCGGATCCCGGTCGCCGGGTCGTCGTGCGTGACGGTGTCCAGCAGGCGCGGCGCGTAGGCCCGGAACCGGTGTTCGCCGCAGCGGGCGAGCCGGTCGAGGGCGTCGATCTCGGCCCGGGCCAGATCGCCGTCGACCGGGTCGCGGGGCAGTTTCAGCAGGCCGCGCAGGGGTCCGTCGGTGACCTCGCGCAGGGTGCCGACGTCGCCGCTGGCGAACTCGGCGCCGACGGACCAGCGGTGCCGGCGGGTCCGGATGACCGCGCTGGTCGCGGCCCAGAGCGTGGCGAGCCGGGCCAGGGCCGCCGTCGCGGTCGCGGTGCGACCGGCCGGTGCGACGTCGGGGTGCAGGATCTTGACCAACCGGCGGTACGTCGTCGCGCCGTCGACGAATATCTCGGCCGGGGTACGCACCCGCTCCACCAGGGCGACCGCCTCGTCAAAGGTCATCGTGCCCTCCCCTTCCGGTTGGCTCCCGGCGCTGCTGCGCCGGCCCGGTCGGGTCGGCCGGTAGCGCCCGTTGCGGCACGACGGTCCCGCCCCGCCGGGCCCGTTCCTCGCCCCCGAACCGTCGGGCCGGTTCACCGGACCTGCTCCTCCCGGGTCGGCCGGAGCAGGGCCGGATGCAGCAGGGTGGCGTCGCCCGCCCGGTAGAGCCGGGCCCTCGGCCCACCCCGTTCACCACCCCGGCTGGTCGTCCCGCCGGTGCTCTCCACGAAGCCGGGCACCGACAGCACCTTGCGGTGGAAGTTGCCGGGATGGAGCTGCTCGCCCCAGACGGCGGCGTAGACGGCGCGCAGCTCCCCGATGGTGAACTCCGGCCCGAGGAACGCCGTGCCCAGCGGGGTGTACTCCAGCTTGGCGCGGGCCCGTTCCAGGCCGTCGGCGAGCACGATGTCGTGGTCGAAGGCGAGGTCCCGGACGTCGTCCACGGGTAGCCACGCGGCGCTGGCGGCGTCGCCACCGGCCCGGGGATCCGGCAGGCTCGGCGCGAATCCGAGGTATGCCACGGACATCACCCGCATTCGCGGGTCCCGCCCCGGGTCGCCGTAGGTGCGCAACTGTTCGAGGTGGACCCGGGCCAGGGCCGCCTCGCCCGGGCGCAGCCCGGTCTCCTCGGCCAACTCGCGGCGGGCCGCCTCGGCCAGCGTCTCGTCCCGGACGAAACCGCCCGGCAGGGCCAACCGTCCCCGGTAGGGGTGTTCGGCCCGCTCCACCAGCAGTACGTGCAGCGCACCGTCCCGGATGGTCAGCACCACGATGTCGACGGTGACCGCGACGGGTGGGAACGCCGTCGGGTCGTAACCGGCCAGAAACGTGGACTCCGGGCGCATCGGCGGACCCTCCGTTGTTCTCATCCTGAGTCTTACTCACCTGGAGGTGAACTTACCGCGCGGCGGTCGCCCGCTCAACCCCTCGGGCCACTGTTTCCGGGCGCGAATCGCGTACCGCCACCGCACGGTGACCGTCCATGCAGAGCCGCCGGGAAGCCCCTTTCCCGCCGGCCCTCCGCGCCGGCACCGGCCCGGTCGGCGGGCTAAGATCGGCTCGCCGTTCGCAGCCTTCGATCCACTTTCCGGGAGTGCTCGTGACCAACCAGGACTCCGTGCCGTCCGGTATCGACACCACGCAGATGAGTCACGCCCGCGCGTACGACTACGTACTCGGCGGCAAGGACAACTTCGCGGTGGACCGGGAGGCGGCCAAGCAGGTCATCGCGCTCGCCCCGGACCTGCCCGCCCTCGGAAAGGCTCAGCGGCGGTTCCTGCTCCGGGTCACCCAGATGTGCGCCGACGCCGGCATCACGCAGTTCCTCGACATCGGCGCCGGCATCCCCACCGCGCCGAACGTGCACGAGACCGCCCGGGCCATCACCCCGGACGCCCGGGTGGTCTACGTGGACAGCGACCCGATCGTCTTCATCCACAACCGCGCCCTGCTGGCCACCGACGAGAACGTGGCCTCGATCCAGGCAGACGTCCGCCGGCCGGACGACCTCCTCGAAAATCCGCAGGTGCGGCGGCTGATCAACCTTGACGAACCGGTGCTGCTGCTCTTCATCGGCCTGTTCCACCTGGTCACCGATGCCGAGGATCCGGCGGCGCTGATCGCGCGGTTCCGCGAGCGGATGGCCCCGGGCAGCTACATCTGCATCTCCCAGTTCTGCATCGACGGCAGCGACCCGGCGGCCAGGGCGAAGCTGGAGGAGATCTCGGTGAACTCCCCCGCGCCGATGACGTTCCGCCGTCGGGACGACATCGAACGGTTCTTCGACGGCTTCGAACTGCTCTCGCCCGGCGTCGTCGACGTGCAGGAGTGGTGGCCGGACGAGAAGGCTCCGCCGACCATGCTCAAGGTCGCCGCCGGAGTCGCCCGGAAGCTGTAGCCCCGGCAACGGCCCGGCGCCCGTCTCCGTCCGGCAACCCCGCCGGGCGCGCGACCGTACTTTCGGCCGGTTCGGCAGCCAGCCGGGTTCCGTAACCTGGCCAGCGTGAACGTTCCGAAGCGGCTGGCCGGCCGGGCCCGGGTCGCCGCCGAAGCCGGGCTCGGCATCCTGTTCGTCGCGGCCCTCGTCGACACGGCGGCCGCGCTCGCCGCGAGCTGGGGTGGCCGCTACTGGCTGTTCGACTGCGCCGCCGGAGCGGTGGCCGGCGGCATCGCCCTGGCGCGTCGGCGCCACCGGCTCTGGACGGCGGTCGCCGGCCTCACCCTCGCGGCCGTCGCCATCCTGGTCGCCCGGTCCGCCGGACTGCCCGCCGAGCCCGGCCCCGCGATGGCCCTCGCGCTCTCCGTGTTGGTGGGTTCCGCGATCCGGACCCTGCCGGCACGGTCCGCCGCCGCGATCGCAGTCGCCGGGCTGGCGATCGTGGTCGGTGCCCATCTCGCCTTCCCACCCTCCTCCGGCATCGGTGTCGGCGCCGTCCCCGGACTGAACGCCCTGGGCTGGCTCGCCGCGCTGGCGTGCGGGTTGGGCCTGCGGCTGCTGGCGGCCCGCCGCCGGGCCGTGGCCGAGCGGGTACGCCGGGACGAGCGCCTGGAACTGGCCAGAGAACTGCACGATGTCGTCGCCCACCACATCACCGGCATCGTGGTGCAGGCCCAGGCGGCGCAGATCGTCGCCCGCCGGCACCCCGAGCGGGCCGGTGCCGCCCTGGCCGGCATCGAGTCGGCCGGCTCGGACGCGCTGGCCGCGATGCGCCGGGTGGTGGGGCTGCTGCGCGACGCCGACGACGCGGCCCCGACCAGCGCCAACCCCGAACAACTCGGCGACCTGGTCAGGCGCTTCGAGGGCCACGGGCCGGCGGTACGGCTGCGGCTGCCGGACGGGGAGGACACCTCGACGTGGCCGCCCGAGGTGACCAGTACGGTCCACCGGGTGGTGCGGGAGTCGCTGACCAACGTCGCCCGGCACGCCCCGCACGCCCGGTCGGTCACGGTGACCGTCGCCCGGGACCGGTCAGCGGTCACGGTCGAGGTCGTCGACGACGCCCCACCGGGCGGGACACGCTATCCCCACCGTGCCGGCTACGGGCTGATCGGGATGCGGGAACGCCTCGAAGCGCTCGGCGGCACCCTCCGGGCCGGGCCGTGTCCCGACGCCGGCTGGGCGGTACGCGCCAGCGTGCCCGTACCGGCCGGGAGTCGCCGATGACGATCCGGGTGCTGCTCGCCGACGACCAGGCGATGGTGCGCAGCGGTCTGCGGCTCATCCTCGAGGACCAGCCGGACATCGACGTGGTCGCCGAGGCGTCCGACGGGGGCCAGGCGGTCGTGCTCGCCCAGCGGCTGCGCCCGGACGTCTGTCTGGTGGACATCCGGATGCCCCGGCTCGACGGCATCGAGGTGACCCGCGCGCTGGCCGGACCCGACGTCCCGGACCCGCTCCGGGTGGTCGTCGTCACCACGTTCGACCTCGACGAGTACGTCTACGGCGCGCTGCGCGGCGGAGCGGTCGGCTTCGTACTCAAGGACGCCGGACCGGCGCTGCTGGTCGAGGCGGTCCGGGCCGCGCACGCCGGAGACGCCCTGGTCTCGCCCTCGGTCACCGTCCGGCTGCTGCGCCACCTGCGGGCCGTGCGGGCACCCGGCACCGGACGCCCCGCCCGGGCGCTCTCCGAACGGGAGATCCAGGTCGTCCGGGCCATCGCCCGGGGACGCACCAACCAGGAGATCGCCACCGAGCTGTTCATCTCGCTGAGCACGGTCAAGAGCCATCTCTCGGGCATCCAGACTAAGCTGGGGCTGCGCAACCGGGTCGAGGTCGCGGCCTGGGCCTGGGAGAACCACGTCGTCGGGCTCGGTTAGGGACGGAGGGCCCCGACCAGCGGACCCGCCCGCCGCCGGCCGGCGAGCCGGTCGAGCAGCGGTGCCATCGGTACGAGCACCTCGACACCGTCGACCCGTTGCCGGTGGCGCACCGCATCGACGGCGATGTCGCGGACCGGGTCGACCGGGTCGTCGAGCCGCAGCAGCAGGTACGGCAGCACGAACCGCTCCTCGCTCGCGGCCAGCCGACGCAGCCCCGCCTCGCGCAGCCGACCCGACCGGTCCAGCGTCAGCAGCGCCGCGACTCCGGTCGGGTAGCTACCGGAGTCCTCGACAAACCGGCCGGCGCCGGTGCCGGTGCTGCTGTCAGTGCCGGTGCTGAGCAGTGGTTCGAGTGAGTGGTGCCGACGTCGGTAGGTCTCCGCCAGGAACAGCACCGACTGCGGCGTGGCGGCCCGGAGTACCGCGTCGAGCCGGCCAGCGGCTCCAGCCGGATCCTCGGACCAGTGGCGCAGCAGCTCCGTCACCCGGCTGTCCAGACGCTCGGCGTTCCACCGCTGCGCCCAGTCACCGCGCCCGTGCCGCATCCGGCCAGCGTACCGGCCGTGGTGGCGACCCGCCCGATTCCGGGTTTGCCCCCGCGACGTCCGGGTAGCCGGTCGGGATACCTGGAGAAAGGTCGGCGGTGTGAGGATCGCGAAGTACCTGCACTCGTGCCTGCTCGTGGAGCAGGACGGGGTGCGGCTGCTGATCGATCCCGGCCGGTTCGGTTTCGTCGAGGGGCGGGTACGCCCGGAGGACTTCGGTCGGCTCGACGCCGTCGCCCTCACCCATCACCATCCGGACCACGCCGACCCGGAGGCGCTGGTCGAGATCGTGCGCCGGACCGGGGCGCGACTGCTCGGCAATCGGGAGACCGCCGAGGCGCTGCGCGGACACGGGCTCGACGTGACCGTGGCGGAGACCGGAGAGCACCGGATCGGGCCGCTGCGCCTGGATGCCGTTCCCGCCGACCACGAGCCGATCCTCGACGACCACACCCCGCGCAACACCGGCTATCTGGTCGGCGGGCGGCTGCTGCACTGCGGCGACTCGCTGCACCCGGGACTACTGGCGTACCGGGGTGTCGCGGTGGCGGCCGTACCCGTGATGGCGCCCTTCCTGACCGAGCGCGCGGTGGCCGGATTCGTCGCCGAGCTTCAGCCCGGTGCGGTCCTGCCGGTGCACGACGGCTACGCCCGGGACTTCTTCCTCCAGCAGCGCTACGAGACCTACCGCCGGTACGTCGAGCCGCTCGGCATCACCTTCCACGCCCTGGCCGAGCCGGGGGCCGGCATCACGATCTGACCAGGCACGCCGCCACCCTCGACCTGACGACGACAAACGTCGATCGATCAGACCACCTAACAGTCCTCCTCCCGGAACACACCGGCACGACGACAGTGCGGCGCCCGGGATGCGGGCGGACGTGGACGGCACATCCGGATGGAGATCCATTCAGGTCCGGCCGGGAATGTCGAGACTTGTGGCCGCCGCACCGGTCTGCCCACGACCCCGGCATTTCGCCAGTCGTCAAGGGACGGTCCGCCCCCGTCGCAACACGAGCGGCCGGAACTACTCAGTCCGTTCATCCAACCATTGACTAATGCATATCAGATCGACAGAAACAGAGCTACCTGAATTCAGTCAACGGGCTGTCAATTAAAGCGCAAGAACTACATTCATCTCCCTCCATACTCCGTCTGCGTGAGCTCGGGTCGTACCCCCGTTTCCACGCCCCGACAAAGGAGGAATCAATGAAGCGTGCAAGGTCAGCCTGGACCGGCACCACGGTTGTCTCGGTAACGGCGCTGGCACTCGTTCTCGCGACCGGGATACCGGCGGGAGCCGTCGACGGCAACCTGCCGGGCGGCACCAGCATCTCGGTCACCATCGACACCCCGACCAACGGGGCGGTGCTGCCCCCGGGTCCGGTGACCGTGACCGGCACGGCGACGGTCGGCACCGGACAACCGGTGGCCAACACCGCGGTCGTATACGTGCTGGACGTCTCCGGCAGCACCGACGCGGGCGCCAACAGTTGCGGACGGATCATCGACTGTGAGATCGCCGCCGCCCGGAACCTCAACAACAAGATCGTGACCGATCCCGCCATCGCCGGCACCGTCGGCAGCGTCGGGGCGGTGGTCTTCGGGTCGACGGCGGTGGCCGCCGACGTCGTGCCGGGCGGCACCCCCGACGACCTCACCACCGGCCCGGACAGCGACCTCGGCGGTACCGGGCCGGACGCGGGCGATCGGGACATCGAGGAAGTGCTGGCCTCGGCCTTCTCCAACGCCGCGGGCAACGGCGGGGTCGACGACTTCACCCACCGCGAGGTCGAGGGCGCCACCGACTTCGCGGACGCCGTTTCCCGGGCCCGGGCAGTGGCCGACGCGATGGACGAGCAGCGCAAGATCGTGGTCTTCCTCTCCGACGGCGTTGCCACCGACGGTGCGGACGGCGGCGTGGCGGACGCGCTGGTGGGTACCCCGGAGGAGGTCGACATCTTCACCTTCGCGGTCGGTTCCGGCTCCTCCTGCACGGACGACGGCGAAGGGCGCGGCAGCCTCCAACAGATCACCGCCGCGACAGTGCCGGGCGGGCAGTGCCGCGAGATAGACACCGAGGATCTGCCGGACTTCCTGCCCGGCATCATCACCTCCGAACTCAGCTCGCTGGCGCTGAGCACCACCGGACCCGGTGGCCCCTACACGCCGATCGGCAACGCCGACATCCAGCCCGACCTGCCACAGGCACCCGGGCCGAAGAACGTCACCTACAGCACCAGCACCCCGGCACTGGCCGCCGGTACGCACGAGATCTGCGTACGGGCCTTTGGCAGCGACGGCGGCGGCACCGGCTTCGTCACCGACTGCACTACGGTCGTGATCAACGCCCCGCCGGTGGTCGAGGCGGGCGGCCCGTACTCCGGGCAGGAGGGCACCCCGGTCGGCATCGCCGGCGACGTGACCGATCCGGACGGCCCACCGGCCACCCTGGACTGGGACGCCAGCGGTGGCGGCGAGCCGGGCGCGACCTGCGCGTTCGGTAACCAGGCCGCGCTGACCACGACGGTGACCTGCACCGACAACGGGATCTACACGCTCACCCTGACCGCCGACGACGGGGTCAACCCGCCAGTGGAGGCCACCGCCACGCTGACCCTGACCAACGTCGCACCGGCGGTCAGCATCTCCGCCCCGGCCGACGGCGCGCTCTTCACCCGGGGCACCCCGGTCAGCTTCACCGCGCCGTTCACCGACATCGGCACCAACGACACGCACACCTGCTCGGTCGACTTCGACGACGGCAGCCCGCTCGCCGCCGGCACGGTCAACGAGGCCGCCGGAGCCGGCACCTGCACGATCAGCCACGCGTTCACCGCGCTCGGCCCGCACAACGTGCTGGTGCGGGTGACCGATGACGACGGTGGTTCGGCCACCGCCGTGGTCCGGGTGGTCGTCTACCTGCCCGGCGGCGCCTTCGCGCTACAGGCGACCGGACTGCTGTTGACCATCCCCCGGACCCCCGACGTCACCTGCCCGCCCGATGACGCGCGGACCTCGGTGGCGGTCAACGCGCCGCCGCTGTTGACCACCGGGGTACTCAACGCCAGTTGCACGCTCGACCCCGACACCGGTACGACCACGGCCCGGGCGACCGTCGCCGGTGCCAACCTGCTCGGCGGTCTGGTCAACCTCTCCACCATCGAGAGCACCAGCGTGGCCGGACCGGCCGGCATCACCCGGACCTCCCGGGTGGTCGGCACGATCAACGGTGCCGCCGTCGGCACCAGTAGCCCGGTGACGATCGGCATCCCCGGGGTCGCCGTCGTCTACCTCAACGAGTCCACCACCAACCCCAACGGGCAGCTCGTGCAGACCGCCGTCCGGATCCAGGTGCTCGGACTGCTCGGCCTGCCGAGTGAGGAGATCGTCCTCAGCCGGAGCTACCTGGGCTGACGACCGGCACGGCGCGGGGTACCGGGGCAGCCGCTCCGGTACCCCGACGCCGTCGCCCCGGCCGCGAATGGTCATTCCGTTGCGGAACTCCGCAATGGATCCGAGAATTGATCTCTATCTCGTGGGAAAACCGCTATCGTCTGTCTCCACGACCCTGTATGTGTACGTCAAGCTACGTATTCCGGATTGCCGGCCGATGTGTCAGCCTATCGGAGACGCGGGGGCGGAGAGGGCGATGACCAACGGGGTGGAATTCGGGCTGCTCGGGCCCATCGACGTACGGGTGGCGGGCCGGTCGGTACCGGTCCGATCGCCGAAGTGCCGGGCGCTGCTGGCGACGCTGCTACTGGAACCGGGCCGGCTCGTCTCGGTCGGACGGCTGACCGAGGCGATCTGGAGCAACCGACAGCCGGACAACCCACGGCGGGCCGCACAGTTGTACGTCACCCGGCTGCGCGCCCTGCTCGACGAGGCGGGCTCGCCGCCGCTGATCGCCACCGGCTCCGACGGCTACCTGATCGAGGTTGGCACCGATCTGGTGGACCTCGGGCGGTTCCGGCACTGGCTGCTGGCGGCCGACCGGGCCGCCCGGCGGTCCGATCTGGATGGCGAGTCGACCGCGCTGCATGCCGCGCTGCGGCAGTGGCGCGGTGACCCGCTCTCCGACGTACCGTCCGACCTGCTGCACCGGGAGAGCGTTCCCGGTCTGCGTGAACAGCGACTCCGTACGCTGGAGCGACGGATCGACGTGGACCTGCGGCTCGGCCGGCACGCCGAACTCGTCGAGGAGTTGCGCGGGCTGACCGCCCAGGACCCGCTACGCGAGCGGCTCTGGCTGCAACTGGTCACCGCGCTGCACCGCAGTGGACGCCGGGCGGAGGCCCTGGACGCCTACCACGAGGGCTGCCGGCACCTGGCCGAGGAACTCGGGCTCGACCCGGGCGAGGAGTTCCAGCGGCTGCACGCCCAGGTGCTCGGCGGCACCCCGACGGCATCCGCCGAGGCGGTCGGGCTGCCGCCGGTACCCCGGCAACTGCCGCCGGAGGTCTCCGGCTTCGCCGGCCGGGACACCGAGGTGGCCCGGCTGCGCACCCTGCTCGACACCCACGACCTCCGCCCCGGTGGCGCACCGGGTGTCGTGGTCCTGAACGGTACGGCCGGGGTCGGCAAGACCGCGCTGGCACTGCACTGGTCCCGGCGGGTCGCGGAGCACTTCCCCGACGGCCAACTCTGGGTGAACCTGCGCGGCTACGACGACCGTGCCAGGGTGACCCCGGAGCACGCGTTGACGCTGTTCCTCCGCGCGCTCGGGCTGCCCGCCGCAGAGATCCCCGCCGACCTCGACGGGCAGACCGGGCTGTACCGGTCCCTGATGGACGGTCGCCGGATGCTCGTCGTACTCGACAACGCGGGCGACGCCGAGCAGGTCCGGCCGCTGCTGCCCGGCGGGACCGGGTGCTTCGTGCTGGTCACCAGCCGCAGCGAGCTGTCCGCGTTGGTGGTGACCGAGGGAGCCCGGACGGTCCGGCTGGACCCGCTCACCGCGTACCAGGCCCGGCAGATGCTCGGCTCGCGACTCGGGCGACGGCGGATCGACGCCGAACCCGGAGCGGTGCACCGGATCGTCGAGGCGTGCGGCCGGCTGCCACTGGCGCTGGCCATCGTCGCCGCCCGGGCCGCCGCCCGCCCCGCCTTCGCACTGGCGGAACTGGACCGGCAACTCGCCGACAGTGAGGGCGGGCTGGACAGGTTCGCCAGCCCGGACACGGCCGTCGACGTACGGGCGGTCTTCTCCTGGTCGTACCGGACCCTCAGCGCGCCGGCCGCCCGGCTCTTCCGGCGGCTCGGTCTGCATCCGACCCCGGAGCTGTCCGCCCCGGCCGCAGCCACCCTGGTCCGGGGCGACGCGGCGCGGATCCGGACCCTGATCGACGAACTCGCCGCCGCGCACCTGGTCAGCGAGCACACGCCTGGCCGGTTCGTGGTGCACGACCTGCTGCACACCTACGCCGCCGAACTCACCGCCGAGCAGGACACGCCACGCTTGCGGGCCGCCAGCCAACGCCGGCTGGTCGACTGGTTGACCCGCAGCGCCCTGCAGGCCCGGCCGCTGCTCCAGCCGAGCGAGTCCGAGGTGAGGGTGCCGGGACCTCCCCGGGACGTCACGCCGATGACCTTCTCCGGCGAGCGGCAGGCCCGGCAGTGGTACGAGACCGAGCGGCACAACCTGATCGCCACCGTGGAACTGGCGCAGGCCCAAGGCTTCGACGACCTCTGCTGGCGCCTCGCCTACGCCGGCTGGGTCCACCTGCACCTGACCCGTGCCTGGGGTGACCTGATCCGCACCCACCGGGCCGGACTCGGCGCGGCCGAGCGCACCGGTGACCCGATCGGCCAGGCGCACATGCTCAGTGGGATCGGCACCGCCTACCGGTCCACCCGGCAGACCGCGCTGGCGGTGCAGACGCACCGGCGGGCCCTGGAGATCTTCCGGGAGATGGACGACCCGGCGGGCATCGCGACGGTACTGAGCAACCTCGGCGCCGCGTACCGGGATGCTGGTGAGCACCACCGCTCGCTACGGTGCAGCCGGCAGGCGTACGCGCTGGAACGGGCGCACGGCGAGACCGGAAACATGTCGATCTCGCTCTACCAGATCGCGCTGACCCTGACCGTCGCCGGCCGGCCCGCCGAGGCGGTACCGGTGATCACGGAGTCCCTGGAGATCTTCCGGTCGCTCGGCCACCGCCGGGGTGAGGCCCGCGCGTTGCAGGCCGCCGCGACCGCGCACAGCCAGCTGGGCCGGCACGGCGCGGCGATCGACCACTACCGGCGGGCGGCCGAGATCTACCGGGACCTCGACGACCGCTGGTACCAGGCGGCCACCCTGCACCGGCTCGGCGACGCGCTGCGGGCGGCCGGGCGCTGCGGGGACGGCCGGACGGTCTGGCGGCAGGCCCTCGCCGTCTACGAGGAGCTTGGCGCGCCGGACGCCAGGGTCCTACGCGCCAAGCTCCGGGAGTGACCGCACCGCCGAGCCCGGGGGCCGGGACTTCAGCACCCCGGCCGGAAGGGCTGCCGGAGGTCGACGGCCAACAGTCCCGGCACCGCCATGCCGGCCGCCCCAGGTAGCACACCGGTCAGTTCCCGGCCGGAATTCCGGTGGGTCGGGCCGCAAGGGTGGGCCGGCCCCCGGAACCGCCGGCTGGCCCACCCGTCACTGTCCGCACCGGGCGGTCATGCCGCTCCGGCGGGCCGTCCCTCGCTGGTCGGCTCGCCGGTGCCGGAGGGCTCCGCTCCGGTGGTGGTGGGGCTGGCGGGCTGGCTGGTCTCCGCCACCGCCTCCGCGGACTTCACCGGCTCGGCGTCCGCCGCCTCCGCGGACTTCACCGGCTCGGCGTCCACCGGTGCGCCCTCCGCCGCCGGCTCGTCGCCCGGCTCGGTGGCCGACGCCTCGGTCGACTCCTCGTCCTCTTCTTCGTCTTCCTCCTCTTCGTCTTCCTCCTCGTCCTCTTCGTCCTCGTCCTCGGCGCTGGCGGCGGTGGGATCCGTCCAGGAGAACTCGATCTCGACGGAGATCTCCGCGCCGTCGCGCTCGATCTCCAGCTCACACTCGACCTGGTCGGTGACGGTGACCGCACCGGCCGCGCCGTAGAAGATCTTTCCCTCCGAATCGAGCTGGTGGGCCAACTGGCGCAGCCAGCCCGCCAGGTCCGCCCGCGACACCGAACGCTCGTCCTCGTAGATTTCCATGGCCGCCATGCTCGCACTCCACACAGGACCGGCCTCGCCTGGGTCCGATGGGCGGACGGCTACGGTGCCGGTTCGAGACGGAGGAACGACACCCCGGGCATCGGCAGCGGAAAGTCGACGGTGCAGCCACCGTCGGCCACCGGCACCACCTGCTCCGGCCGGTACTCGTCCAGAATGTCCCGGGCGCGCAGCAGCTCCCACTGCTCGCCGGTCGGCCAGTCGCCGCCGTCGAGGTCCTGCCAGACCCGGCGGATGTTGGAGTGTTCCCGGTCGATCCGCCAGTGGCGTACCCGGTAGCTGCCGGCGTCCAGTCCGTGCAGCTCGACCCGGACGTCGCGGTCCAACCGCCGGTCCCCACCGGCCTTGGACTGGTCGAGCGTGCCGTTCCAGACCAGTACCGTCACCGTGCCGTCGTCGCCCCGGGCCGCCCACGCCTCGACCAGACTCTCCGCCCCGTCTCCGGTCAGCGTGGCCGGCAACTCGTGCTCGCCGAGCCGGTCGGCCAGGGCAAGCGCCCAGAACCGGGGCTTGCGCAGGTTGCCGACGGTCAGCAGGCCGAAGCCGCCGTGGAAGAGCCGGGGCGGGCGGCCCAGCTCCTCGAAGTGGTCGGAGGCGACCCAGTGGGCCAGCGCGTCCAGCCGGTTGGCCGCCGAACGCATGCCGCGCAGCAGGAAGGTGGCGGCGAAGACCTCGTCGCCGACCGGGTTGAAGTGGGTCGGCGTCGCCCCCCACTCGGTCCACAGGATGCCCAGGTCCGGCCGGCCGTGCCGGGCGCAGAGCGGGCGGAGGTCCAGCGGCGGGACGCCGTAGGTGTGCGTGGAGACGAAGTCGATCGGCGCACCGGAGGCGTCGACGTGGTCGAGCAGCTCACCCACCCAGCCGGCGGCGGCCGAGGCCGGGCCGCCGACCGTGAGCCCCGGGTCGACGTCCCGGACCGCCCGGACGGTCACCTCGTAGAGCCGCAGGAACTCGGCCCGGGTACCGGACCAGAAGACCTCCAGGTTCGCCTCGTTCCACACCTCGAAGGGCCAGTGCCGCACCTCCTCCCGGCCGTACCGGTCGATCAGGTGGCTGACCAGAGCACGGATCAACTCGGCCCAGCGCTGCCAGTCCCGGGGCGGGGACACGACCGCCCCGTACGCGAAAACGGTCTTCGACGGGTCGCTGGCGAGATCCCGTGGCATGAACGACAGCTCGACCACGGGACGCAGGCCGAGACTCAGCAGCTTGTCGTAGACCTCGTCCACCCCGCTGAAGTCGTACACCGGCGCACCGTCGACCTCCCGGTACACGCCGAGATCGTCGCAGAGGATGGCGTGCGCCCGTACGCTGCCGACGCCCAGTTCGGTACGCATGATCCGCAGCGCCTCGGCGAGGTCCGCCCCGATCGGCTGCCCGCCGGTCGTCTCCGCGCTGAGCAGGTGGCTCAGGTGCTCGGATCCGACCATCGGGCGCCATGGGCGGTGCACCGGCCGGGTCGGGCCGGACGCCTCGACCATCACCCGCACCAGCGGTTCCGCTCCGGCGGCGGCCGGACCGTCCCCACCCGCGCCCGGGACGGTCTCGGGCAGCGCTGCCACCCGGACCGGCTCCGACAGCACCCCGGGCAGGTCGACGTCGCGCAGTGCCGCCACGGCGTACTCGTAGGGGCGGCCGGGCTCGCCGGTGGTGTCCGCGTACGGCGGATGCGGTACCGCCAGCACGTCGCCGCCGTGATGGTCCAGCGGCGTCGGCGGCGCGTCCCCGGTCGACCGGTACACCTGGTAGCCGATCGCCTCCGGCACCGGTGTCCAGTCGAGGGTGACCTGTCCCCGGCCCGACCTCGCGACCAGGGCGGTCGGAGCGTCGAGGGTGAGCGGTCGGTCGTCGGCGTCGCCGGTCCGGCGACGCCCGATCCGCCCCTGCCAGTCCGCCCGGGCCCGCTCCGCGTTCTCGGTGCTGGTCGTGTATTCGCTCATCCTGCCTGATCCTCCGTCTGGCTGTTCTGCGCGATCCAGGGTCACTGCCGGGCCGGTACGGAGAACTCCTCCAGCCGCATCACCGGCCGCAGCAGCCGCTCCGCCCCGCCCCGGGTGAACTGTCGGCGGAGCACGTCGTCGCCGAGCAGGTTGCCCAGCGCGCCCAGCACCATGCCCTGGTCGAGCGCGAGATACCGCTTGGCGACGGTGCCGCTGCGCACCGCCACCGAGTCGTAGTAGCCGCCGGGGCCGTAGATGTCGAAGTCCCGGCGCAGCTTCGCCAGTTCGGTCTGCGCCTCGGCCGGCGCGTACTGCAGGGCCAGGAAGACCGCGTGCGGGGTGACCACCCCGTCGCCGTACGCCGGCGGTTCCGGCTGGGCAGGACGGTCGGGGCAGCCCTCGAACCCGTGGTCGACGCTGGTCCGCTCCTGGTCACTGGTGTAGCCGGGGGCGTCCAGCCCCATCGCGTCCACGCCGTACTCGCGGTATCCGCCGGCCGGGTCGGAGGCGGGCGAGAAGCCCCAGTGGCCGTACTCCGCGTCGTCGAGGCCGTGCGCGATCTGGCCGCGTACGTAGACCGGGTGGTTGCGGGCCCAGCTGTCCGGCCCCCACCGGGTCTCCGGCACGAAGATGTCCGGCATGAACGCCTCGAACATGTCCCCGCCCCAGGACGGTACGAACTGGAGGCCCCGGTAGCGGTAGGCCCCCTCGAAGACCCGCACCCCGGCGTACTCCCGGTAGCCGCCGACCGGCTTCATCTCCTGCCAGGACCAGTCGCAGGTGTCGGGGAAGGTCCGCCACGGGCCGAAGTAGTGCGCCGGGGGCACCTGGCCACGGGCGATCGCGACGTAGCTGATCATGCGGGTCTCGCTGTTGAAGGCGCCGTAGGTGTGGCAGGTGTAGTGCACGTCCGGCCCCCGGCCACGGTAGTTGCCCGGCAGCGAGCAGCCCGGCGGCGGCTCGACCCAGAAGCCGCCCCGCATCAGCCCGACCGGCGCGTCGGCACCGAGCGCCTGCCGGTCGTAGTAGAACCCGAAGTCCATCGCGTTCAGCAGCGGGTCGGCCTTGCGGCGCAGTTGCGGCAGCGCGTTGTGCGCGACCATCAGCGCGGTCGCCAGCCAGGCGTTGTCCACACTGGAGGCGAACGGTTGCACGGGTGTGCCGTCGACCGGCCAGGTCCGCAGCAGTTCCAGGGTCGCCGGGTCGTACCAGTTGAAGAACATGCCGGAGTCGGCGTGCCGGTCGAGCCGGGCCAGCGAGTCCAGGGCGGCACCGACCCGGCGGACCAACTCCCGCTCACCGATCAGCCTCAGCTCGCGCGCCACCAGCGCCGACCAGAGGTACGCGCCGATGTTGGTCGGCGAGGTGTACTTCGCCCGGCTGCCGGTGGCGAGGTCGCCGTCGATGTTGTCGGCGGGCAGTCCGGTACCCGGGTCGGTCATCGCCATCATGGAGCGCCAGGTGTCGGCTGCCCAGCGGAGCGCGGTGGCCCGGTCGACGGCCCCGGCCGGAGAGCCGGCCGGCACGGCCGACTCCGTCGGTGCGGCGGGCGCGGCAGTGGCGGCGCCGGCCGGCAGGGTCAGGGCGAGGGTGAGGGTGAGGGTCGCCGTCAGGGCGAACCGGAGGGGACGGATCATGGGGGTTACCTCCGGAGGTACGTCACTTCAGTCCGGTGGTCGCGATGCCGCGCACGAAGTGCCGCTGCAACACGAGGAAGACGATCACCACGGGCAGCACCACCACGACCGAGCCGGCGAGCAGCAGGCCGAACTTGGTCTGGTTCTGCCCGACGCTGTAGAGCGCCAGCGCGACCGGCAGGGTGTACTTGTCCTCGGTGGTGGCCACCACCAGTGGCCAGATGAAGCTGTTCCAGTTGGCGAGAAAGGTGAGGATGCCGAGCGCGGCCAGCGCCGGCCGGCAGAGCGGCAACACGATCCGGACGAAGATCCGCAGCTCGCTCGCGCCGTCGACCCGGGCGGACTCGACCAACTCGTCGGGGATGGAGAGCATGAACTGGCGCATCAGGAACGCGCCCAGCGCCCCAGCCAGGAACGGCAGCACCAGCGCGGCGTAGGTGTTGGTCAGCCCCAGGTTGGCGATCAGCACGAAGAGCGGCACGAAGGTCACCATGCTGGGCACCATCACCGAGCTGAGTACCAGCCCGAACAGTGCCCGGCGGCCCGGAAAGCGCAGCTTGGTCAGCGCGTAGCCGACGGCCGAGCAGAACACCAGGTTGCCGGCGGTGACCAGGGTGGCCACCAGCGCGGAGTTGAAGAAGTAGGTCGGGAAGTCCAGCCGGCCGAAGAGTTCCCGGTAGTTCGCCAGGGTGAACTGCTCCGGCCACCAGGTCGCCGGGACGAGGCGGATCTCGGCCTCCGTCTTGAACGACGAGAGCAGCATCCAGAGGAACGGGCCGACCATGGCGAGCAGGCCCGCCACCAACAGCACGTGCAGGACGATCGTGGCGACCCGGTCGCGACGGCGGCGTACCGGCCGCCGGGCGGCGGGACCGCTGGCCGGGGCCGGCGGCACGGCCACCGGCGGGCGGTCTCTCGTCACCGGGGCGGTCACCGCGACACCTCCTCGGACGAGCGGAGCAGCCGGAACCAGAGGATCGACAGCAGCACGATCGCCAGGAACAGCACATAGCTCATCGCCGAGGCGTAGCCGTAGTTGCCGAAGCCGAACTGGTTGTAGATGTGGTACGAGACCGAGATCGTCGAGTTGAGCGGGCCGCCCCGGGTCATCACCAGCGGCTCCTCGAAGAACTGGAGGTAGCCGATGGTCGCGATCACCCCGACGAAGAGCAGCGTGGGACGCAGCGACGGCAGTGTCACGTACCGGAACTGCTGCCATCCGGTGGCCCCGTCGATCCGGGCGGCCTCGTATAGGTGCCGCGGGATCGCCTGCAACCCGGCCAGGAAGATCACCATCTGGTAGCCGAGGTTGCGCCAGGCCGCCATCACGATCAGCGACGGCAGGGCCAGGTCGGTCCGGCCCAGCCAGTTCGGCCCGTCCAGCCCGGCCAGCCGGAGCAGGCTGTCGACCAGCCCGGAGTCCGGCTGGAGCAGAAATCGCCAGACCACGGCGACCGCCACGATGCTGGTCACCACCGGCAGGTAGTAGCCGACCCGGAAGATCGTACGGAACCGGGTCAGCCCCGAGTTGAGCCCGAGTGCCGCCGCCAGTCCGGCCACCATGGTCAGCGGCACACCGAACAGTACGAAGATCGCGGTGTTCAGCGCGGCCCGGACGAAGAGTTCGTCACCGAAGAGCCGGGTGTAGTTGCGCAGTCCGACGATGTTGACCGCGAACGGGTTCCGGACGTCGGCGCTGCGCAGGTCGGTGAAGCTCATCAGCAGCGAGGCGAGCACCGGGCCGGCCAGGAAGACCACGAACAGCGCGGTGAACGGCAGGGCGAAGCCCCAGCCGACCGCCGCCCGGCGCAGCCGCGGACCGAGACGTCCGCGCCGGCTGCCCGCGTCGGGGGCGACGGCGGTCATCTCAGACCCCGGTACCGATCGAGGTCGCCCGCTGCTGCATCGCCTTGGCCGCGTCCGCCGGCTTGGCGCCGGCCTTGGCCATCTTCTCCACCTCGCCGTCGATCGCCGCGGCGATCTGCTCCCAGGTGGCGATCGCGGGTGGCGACTTGGCGTCCTCCAACTGCTTGCCGAAGGTGGAGAGCAGCGGGTCGCCGCGCAGCGCCGGGTCGTCCCAGCCCTTCTTGACCGCCGGCAGGTCGCTGACCGTCTGGTACCACTTGGTCTGCACCTCCGGCCGGCTCAGGTAGGCGACGAACTTCCACGCACCGTCACGGTTCTTCGCGTCGGAGAAGACCGCCAGGTCACCGCCGCCGACGAAGGAGGTCGCCGACTGCCGGCCCGGCATCTGCCACAACTGGAACTTGCCCGCGCCGCCCTGCTCCTTGAGCACGCCGATATGCCAGGGGCCGGAGGGGAACGCCCCGATCTCACCGGCGAGGAAGGCCGGTTCGAGCGCGCCCTGCGCAAGGTCCTTCGGGGCGAGCCCCTCGTCGAAGAACGACTTGTAGAACCCGTACGCCTCGACGGCCTGGGGGCTGTCGAGGGTGAACCTGTCGCCGGTGGCCACGTCGCCGCCGTTGGACCAGACGAACGGCATGATGCTCTGCCAGGAACCGATGGCCGAACCCGGCGGCAGCAGGTTGACGCCCCACTTCGCGCCGCCCCTCGACTTCAGCGCGGCGATCGCGGACTTGAACTCCTCCCAGGTCTTCGGCGGGGTGGTGATCCCGGCCCGGGCGGCGACGGCGGAGTTCACGTAGAAGAGCCGGGTCTCGACGTACCAGGGCACGCCGTAGGAGGTGTCGTCGACGACCGTGGTGTTCCAGGCCCCCTCGAAGAAGTCCTCTTTCTTGATCAGGTCGGTCGGTGTCGGGTCCAGCCCGCCGGTCTTGGCGAACTCGCCCATCCAGGTGGTGCCGATCAGGCTGAGGTCCGGGGTCTGCTTCCCGGCGATGGCGGTGGCGAGCTTGTCGTGCGCGCCGTCCCACGGAATCGGCGTCACCGTCACCTTCGCGTCCGGGTTCTCCCGCATGAAGTCCGCGGCGAGGACGGAGAGCTTCTCCCCCTCGGTGCCCATCGCCCAGACCGTGATGTCGCCGCTCGCCTTGCCCTCCGCGACGGGCGCGGCCGCCTCCTCGCCGGCACCGGTGTCCCGGCCGCAGCCGGTCACCGCGACCATCGCCGCGAGCACTACGGCGGCACCCGCCCGTCTCCATGTCCTCATCTCAGACCTCCGTCTCGGCGCCATGTGGACCGCAGCTCGACCGCACGACGAGCCGGGTCGGGAGAACCTCTCGACGCACCGCTGCCTGGCTGCCGGCCATCCGGTCCTGCAGCCACCGGGCCGCGGTCGCGCCCAACTTCCGCATCGGCTGGTGCACGGTGGTGAGCCCGGCGTAGCGCGCGGCCATCACGTCGTCCCACCCGGTGATCGCGACGTCGCCGGGAACGGTCAGCCCGAGCTCCGCGGCCGCCGCCAGGGCTCCGAGCGCCACCTCGTCGTTCGCGCAGACCAGCGCCTCCGGACGGGACGGTCCTGCGAGTACCCGCCGGGCGGCCCGGTGCCCGGCGTCCACGTCGAAGGCACAGCGCACGGGTGTCCTCGGCGGGGTGTGCCCGGCGTCGGCGAGTGCCGCCCGGAACGCCGCGTACCGGTCGGTCACGTCCGGCGAGGAGTCCGGGTCGCCCAGGTAGCCGAAGCGCCGGTAGCCGTGTCCGAGCAGGTGCTCGACCAGCCGCCGGGCGCTGCTGTCGTTGTCGGCGGTGATGGTGTCCAGGGCGCCGACGGCCGCCCTGGCCAGCAGCACGGTCGGGACGCCGGTCTCCGCCACCTGCGCGACGATCCCGTCGGCGACCGTCCGGCCCATCACGACCATCCCGTCCACCCGGCGGGCCAGTTCGAGCACCTTGCGCGCAGGGTCGGGTCGACCGTGCGTAGCCAGGATGAGCACGCTGTTGCCCAGCTCGGCGGCGACCTCCTCGTAGCCGAGCACCACCTCGGAGTAGTACGGGCCGGACAGGTCGGGGAAGACGATGCCGTTCGCCGCGTGCCGCCCCTCGGCCAGAGACTGCCCGAGCCGGCTGGGCCGGAACTGCAACTCCTCCACCGCCGCCAGCACCCTGCGGCGGGTCTCCGGTGCGACGTAGTCGGTGCCGCGCAGCGCTCGGGACACGGTGGCGATCGAGACGCCGACGCGCTGGGCGACTTCGTAGATGGTCGCCTGTCGTCGGTCCTGCACCGCCATTGCCAACTCCATCAACTCTGGTCAAATCAGTCCGGAAGCGCTTACAGAATCCGGAGCGGCGGATCGCTTCCGGAAGCGCTTACAGTGGCCCCAGCCTGACTCCGCGCCGCAGCACTGTCAAGCCGAGCGGTGTCGACCGCGACACGGGGCGGTCCGGGCTGGTCGACCATGTTCGTGATAGGCAGTGGCCGGGACCGCGACCGTATCGTTCACCGCTGGAGGGCCGGTGGCGTGGGCGCCAGGCAGGAGAGACGAGAGAGCATGACGGGTCAGCGGATCGGCTTGGTGGTGCACGAAGGCCGGGCGGCGGCGGTGGCGGCGGCCGGGGCGGTCCGGCGCTGGGCGGCCGACCACTCCATCGGGGTCAGCGACATCGACGTCTGGGAGCCGTCCTGGGGGCAGCGGCAACGTCGCAACGCGGGCGACGAGGCCGAGGCCGCCGGCCATCCGGCGCTGGTGGTGACGATCGGCGGGGACGGGACCTTCCTGCGGGGCGCCCGGATCGCCGCCAAGGACGGCGTACCCGTGCTCGGCATCAACGTCGGCCGGGTGGGCTTCCTGACCGAGATCGAGCCCACCGAGATCGACATGGCGCTGGACGCGTTCTTCGCCGACCGGGTACAGCTCGACGAACGGCTGATGCTGACGCTCTGTGCCTCCCGGCCGCTGGAGATCCCCGGCGGGATGGAGGCGCTGCTCCGCTACGGGCGCGGGCCGCTGCTGCCGCCGCCCCCGCCACTGCCCCGCAGCGCCGAACCGGTCGGCCAGCCGGGCGTGGCGCTGGACGTCACCGCGCTGAACGACATCGTCTTGGAGAAGCTGGCCCGCGACCGGCAGGCCAGCCTCGGGGTGTACCTGGACGACACCCTCTTCGCGTCCTACTCGGCCGACGCCCTCGTCGTGGCCAGCCCGACCGGCTCCACCGCCTACAACTTCGCGGCCGGAGGCCCGATCCTCTCCCCCCGGCTCGGCGCGCTGGTCTTCACCCCGGTCGCCCCGCACATGGTCTTCAACCGCAGCCTGGTGCTGGCCGCCGACGAGGCGGTGACGGTACGCGTCCTCGACCGGTCCGGCCAGGTGGCGGTCAGCGTGGACGGGCAGCTTCGTGGCGTACTCGATCCCGGGGACTGGGTGACGGTGCTGCCGGCGCGTGAACCGGCCCGCCTGGTCCGGCTGCGCCCGTCCCGGTTCTACTCCCGGTTGCGTGAACGGTTCTCCCTCGCCGACGCGCCCGCGGCGGTGGCCGACAGCCGGCGGCCTGACCAGGCCGACGGCTGAACCCGCCGCCCGTGCCTGCTGTTCGAAACCCGCCTGCGTCCCGGTCTTGCGCTGCTGGCCGGCCGGCGCGACCGCATGGGCGACGTCGCCGACGAGTGGCACGGTGACGAGTACCGCCGCGGCCAACCACAGTGGCGTCGTCGCCGTCGAGTCGCGCGTTGGCGGAGGTACGCCCCGGACTCGATCCGCGAGGTCGTCTCACCGCCGTCGGAGCTGTGCGCGGAGGCCGACGGCGAGGTAGGAGAGGGACAAGGCGAGGCCGACAATGCAGACGAGAGCCGCGATCGCGAGGAGTGCGAGCTCGCTGTCGTCTAACCTTGGCACCTCCCGGTAGTAGCCCGGGCTGACCTCGACCATGACATAGTCGTCGTCGAACCTGACGGTGCAACGGAAGTCCCAGCCGTTGCGGGGAAACCGCCCGGGGTGGCTCAGACGATGGATGCGGGTGATTTGCTGCCAGGTCCAGGCGCGTCGCCCGCTCTTCGTAGCATGCGCGATGCCGTGTTCGTGGATCTCGAACGACTCGCTGGTTCCGCCACGCACCGCCGCGGCCGCTTGCACCGCGGCCACGAGGAACCCAACCGTGACCCCGACCAGAAGCAGGCCGGCAAGCCGGCCCCCCGCGTTGCTCCAGACCGGGTGCAGGACCAGCACGACCAACAGCGCCGTGGAGACGAGCCCGACCATCGCGCCCTGCGTGGCAATGACCCAGCGCCGCCGGTTACGGACCGGATGCCTACTCGTGAAAGCACCGAGGTCATCCACGCCCGAAGTATATGAGGGCGTGCTGTTCCGACGGGCGGTTGTGCCTCCTCCGGACAGCGGCCCGGCCCGCCTGTTCATGTCGCCGTCGACTTCATGTCGCCGTCGACGACAAGGTCGCTACGGCGGCAGTCAGGCCCTGGGACCGACTTCGACGCGCGCCCTAGTAGCGGCTGGGGTCGCCGCCGTTCGGGGTGTAGACGGGCGGCGAGTGCCCGTGTTGCGGCTGGTGCGGGGGCTGCTGCGGTTCGAACATGTTCACGGTCGGCTCGGGCTGCTCGACCGGCTCGAACATGTTCACCGGCGGCTCCGGCTGCTCCACCGGTCCGAACATGTTCACCGGCGGCTCCGGCTGCTCCACCGGCTCCGGCTGCTCGGGCTGCTCGACCGGTTCCGCGGACACCTCGGCCGGACCCCGGTTGGCCTCCTGGCGCACCGCCACCATCTGGTATTCACCGGTCTCTCCGGTGATCGCGGCGGCTGCCATCACCGCGGCGGCGGCCCGGTCGGCCAGCCGCTTCGCCTCGCGCTGCGTCCGGGCCCGTACCTCGGCCGCCTGCCGCTCGGCCTGCTCCGCCGCCCGGCGAGCCTCGTCCAGCCGGTTGAGTTCGGCGGTCAGGTCCTGGCGGACCTCGCCGAGCCGCTGCTGGAGCTGGGCGAACTCCTGCTCCGCGGTGGCACCCTCCTGGCGGGACTGTGCCAGCCGCTGTTGCGCGGTCTCCTGCGCGGCCTGTAGCTGGCTGAGCGACTGCTGCCGCGTCTCGATCTCCTCCTGGAGCGCCGCGAGCTGCTGCTGGTGCGCGGTGGCCTGCTCGTCCGCCCGGCGCCGCAGTTCGGAGGCGTACTGCTGGGCCTCCGACCGCAGGTTCGCGTTCTCCTCCTCGACCTGCTTCTGCGCCCGGGCCAGCTCCGCCTCGGTGGTGTTGCGCAGCTCGGTCAGCTCCCGCTCCACGTTGGCCTGCCACTGGCCCAGCTCCTGCTGGGTACGCGCCCGGGCGGCCTCGATCTCCTGCTGGATCTGGTTGCGCGCCGCCTCCAGCATCGACTCGGCCTGGGCCTGGGCCCGCTCGGTCTGTTGGGCGCTCCGCTCGCTGACCCGCTGCGCCTCCTGCTCGGCGCGCTCCCGGCCGGCCTCACCCTCGGCCACCAGCTTCTCGGCCTGCTCGCGGGCGTCGGCGAGGACCCGCTCCGCCTCGTTCTGATGCTCGGTCGCCCGCTGGGCGGCGGCGTCGACGATCACTCCGGCCTGCTTCTCCGCCAGTGCCATGATCTGGTCGACCATCGGACCCAGGTCGCGGAACGACGCCCGGTCCACCTGCGGCGGCCGGTCCCGCAGCTCGGTCAACTCGGCCTGCACCTGCTGGAGATGGACGGTCAGCCCCTGGATGTGGCTGAACGCCTGCTCACGTTCGGAGACCAGTTTCGAGAGCTCGTGGGCCGTCTGCGCCACATACTGCTCCACCTGCCGCTTGTCGTAACCGCGCAGCGTGGTCTCGAAGCTGGGCCGCGAAGTCTTGTCCTCGTGCAGGTCGAACAGCTCCTGGCCTTGGGACATGCGCCATCCTCCATATGGTCGCGAGCCCGGTGCCGGCGTCCGGGGCACACGCCGCAGGGGTAGGGCTCAACCGGCGGATCATACACCTGACGGCGGCCCGGCGGGGTGGCCCGGCCGAGCCGTACCGGCGCCCCGGGCGGGCACCGCCGGACCAGGGCGGGCACCGCCGGCGACCACCGTGGAACTGTCCCGGTGCCCCGCCGGCCGTCTTCGACAGCCGGCGGGGCGTACGGTCACAGCCCGGCCGCGTACCCGGCGCGGGTACCACCGACGATCGGCAGCACGATCCGGCTGTTCTTCAGCGCCAGGTCGATGGTGGCCCGGTTCGGGTCGGCCTGGCTGGAGTACTGCGGGTAGCTGCCGACGATGATCACGCCGATCCGGTGCCCCGGCTGGAAGACGTAGTCCTCCGGCAGCAGCGGGAAGTCGAAGTCGTAGAGCTTGCCGGGGACCAGCGGGGTCGCCGTGCGGATCGACTTCCGGTTCTGTGCGTCCAGGATGCCCTTGGTGACCAGTTCGAGGTCGGCGGTGGCCACCCGCTTCTGGGTCTGCTTGTAGCACCCGTCGTCGGTCGGGCTGGTCTCACCCCAGCAGTCCTGGGTCTCCAGGGTGATGATGCCCTCCCCGGAGGCCCGGTGCGCCACCCGCTCGGCGGTGCCGTAGTCGACCAGGATCGCCCCGAAGTTGGTGTCGGTCTTGTCGGCGGAGGCCCGCAGCTTCACCACCGGCGTACCGGAGATGTGCAGCGGGGCGCGCAGCGGCTCCGACAGGTACGCCAGCCGGCTCGACTGGACGGTCTCCGGGTTGTTGATCATCGCGTCCTGGCGCTGCGCCGGGTCGTCGGCGAAGGTCTGGGTGGTCGGCTTCCACACCGGCCTCAGCTTGAGGCCGCCCGCGCCGCCGGTGCCGGGCTGGAGGAAGACCTCGGCCTCGCGGGTCCCCGGGATCGGCCAGTCGGCGTGCGTCTCCCAGGCGTCGGCGGAGCGTTCCAGGTCGACCCGGGGCTCGTCCATGATCCCGTTCCGCACCCGGTGCAGCCAGAAGTCGAACCAGCGGTGCAGGGTGTCCACCCAGACCGCCCGGCGCGAGTCGAACGGGTCGACGTGCCCCTCCTGGGAGAGCCACAGCTTGCGCGGCACCCGGTGCTCGGCGAGTTCGTACCAGAACTTGCTGAAGTGGTCCGGCCGGACGTTGTCGTCGTTGAGCCCGTGGTAGAGCAGCACGCTGGCCTTGATCTTGTCGACGTTCCGGACGTAGCTGCGCTCGGTCCAGAACGCCGAGTAGTCGCCGGTCTCGTCACCGTCGGCGGCGCCCAGCGCGTCCCGGACCGGCTTGCAGTAGTCCCGGCGGTCCGGGTTGGTCACCGTGTTGGCCAGCGACGACACATAGCTGTTGCCTCGGGTGATCACCCCGTTGCTGCGGGTGTAGTCGTAGTACTCGGCCGGGCCGCTGATCGGCACGATGGTGGTCAGGCCCTTCACCCCGGTCACCGCCGTCGCCATCGCCAGCGAGCCGTCGTACGACTTGCCGACCATGCCGGTACGGCCGTTGTGCCAGTCGGCCCTGACGACCTTCCCGGCCGCGTTCCGCGCGGTGGCCCGGCCGTTCAACCAGTCGATCGCCTGCTTGGCGCTCAGGTTGTCCGGGGTGCCGTTGGTGGTCGGGCAGCCGGTGGAGTTGTTGGTACCGACCATGTCCAGCAGGATCACCGCGTAGCCGCGCGGGACGAAGTAGTTGTCGTAGAAGAGCGGCCACCGGTCGAGCAGGCCGTCACCGTCCAGGTCGGCCTTGCACTCGGACTCGTTGCCCCGGCAGACGGTCGAGTAGTAGGGGCTGGCGTCCATGACGACCGGCACCTTGAGCCCGTCGGCCGTGGCCCTGGGCCGCATCACGTCGAACGCGATGATGTCGCGCTTGCCGTCGTTGTCGCTGTCGAACGTCGAGTCGACGAAGAGCCGTTCCCGGATCGCGTCGGCGTAGCCGAACACCGGCTGGGTCACGCCGTCGCGTACCACGATCGACGGTCCCCGGTGGGCGAACGCCGGTGGCGCGGAGCCCAGCACGGCCACCGCCGCCATCGGAAGCACCGCGAGTCCGACCCGCCAGATCCTACTGATCCGACCCATGCACACTCCTTTTTCGCCGGTCAGGGGCGTGCGTAGGTTACGGGCGAGGGAGCCGATCGAACAACGCACATCTGTCGGAACCTGAACCGTCCAGCTTCGACGGCACGCGGAAGCGGCCATCCCGCCGGTCGTGCGCGGCGTTGCACCGGTGAGCCCCGGAAGGACCAGCGGTCACGCCGGCCGCCGCCGTGCTAACGTCCGCCGGCAGCGGGTCGACGGGACGGCGGTGGTGGTGCGGCACAGCGGGGCGGAGCCGGCGGTGGGCTTCCGGGTCCTGCCGGGCGCCGCCGACAGCGACGTGGTCCTGCACGTCCCGCACGCCGGTCGGCTGGTCCCGCCGGACGTACGCGCCGGGCTACTGCTCGACGACGCCGCCCTGGCGACCGAACTGGCCCGGATGACCGACGCGCACACCGACCTGATCGCGGCCCGGGCCGCCACCTCCACCCGGCGTACCCCGTGGACGTTCGTGAACCTGCTCTCCCGGCTGGTCGTCGACCCGGAGCGCTTCCCGGACGAGCGGGAGTCGATGCGGGCGGTCGGGATGGCCGCCGTCTACACCAGGACCAGCGACGGCTCCCCGCTGCGCGCCGACGACCCGGTCAGCGAGGAGGTGCTGCTCGACCGCTGGTACCGGCCCTACGCCCGGGCCATCACCGACCTGGTGGAGGCCCGGTTGGCCGTACGCGGCCGGGTGACCGTGCTGGACGTGCACTCCTATCCGAGCCGCCGGCTACCGTACGAGATCGGCGGCACCGAACGTCCGGCGGTCTGCCTCGGTACCGATCCGGCGCACACCCCGGACTGGTTGCTGGCGGCCGGCCGGGCCGCCTTCGCCGGCTGCGGCGGTACCGGAGTGGACACCCCGTTCGCGGGCTGCTACGTGCCGCTGCGGCACTACGGCCGGGACCGGCGGGTGACCGCGCTGATGGTGGAGATCCGGCGGGACGGCTACCTGGTCGAGCCCGGCGGACCGCCGACCGGCGGCCTGGCCACCATGGCCGGGGCACTGGCCACGCTGGTCGACGCGGTGGATGCCAACCCCGGTCGCCGCACCGGCTGAGCCGGCCCGGACGTCCCCGGAACCGGGCGTCGGCGGACCGGACGTGCCCGGGCCGGAACCCGGCGTCGGCGGACCGGACGTGCCCGGAGTCGGCACGTCCGGTCCGGCTCCCGCGAGCCGGTGCACTCTACGCGGGCCGGGTTTGACGCCCGGTGATCCGGAGGCTACAAACAAACAGTTAGGTTCATCGATGGCTGACGACCGATCCGGGTGGCAGGCCGACCGCAGGAGACCAGATGTCGATCCCCACCACCGCGGCGGTCGTCCGCGGCGCCGGCAAGCCCTTCGTCGTCGAGCAGATCGTGCTGGACGGCCCGGCCGAGCACGAGGTCGTGGTCCGGATGGTCGCCGCCGGCATATGCCAGACCGATCTGACCGTGCAGGCCGGCTTCGCCCCGTTTCCACTGCCCGGCGTACTCGGCCACGAGGGTGCCGGTGTGGTGCAGGCGGTCGGCGCCGCCGCTGCGGCCGCGTCCCGGGGCCAGCATCGCGATCCTCGGCACCGGCACCGTCGGGCTGAGTGCGGTGATGGCCGCCGCGCTGAGCCCCGCCGCGCAGATCATCGCGGTGGACCGGGTGCCGGACCGGCTCCGGCTGGCCCGCGAGCTCGGCGCCACCGACACCGTCGACACCGGCTCGGACGACCTTGCCGAGACCCTCGCCCGGCTGACCGACGGGCACGGCGTCGACCGGATCCTGGACGCCAGCGGCGCGCCGCCGGTCATCTCCGCCGGCCTGGCCAGCCTGGCCGTCGGCGGGACCTTCGCGTTCGTCGGCGCGCCGCCCTTCGGCACCACCGTGCCGGGTGGACGTCAACGCCATGCTGCCCGGCCGGTCGGCGGTCGGGGTGACCATCGGCGGCGTCGAGACCCAGTCGCTGATCCCGGCCCTGGTCCGGCTGCACCGGCAGGGCCGGCTACCGGTGGACCGGCTCGTCACCGGGTACGACTTCGGACAGATCCAGCGCGCCGCCGACGACGTACACGCCGGCCGTACGATCAAGCCGGTGCTGCGGTTCACCGGCTGACCGGCCGAGCCGGCCGACGGTGCTCGACCGGCCAACCGTGCCGGCAGGCAGCCTGCGGAAGGGATCGCCGTCCGACCCGCATCCTCCAGCGCGGCCGGTGCGGGTCAGACCGTGCTGGGGTCACCGGGTCGTGACCGCTCCGTCCGCCACGATCGGTTCCCGCTCCACGGCCGGCGGTGCCGGCGGAGTCGGCTTCGGCCGGATCACGAGCGCCGCGACGACGGCGGCGGCGATGCCACCGACCACCCCGACGATCGCGGTGCTGGACATCGCCTCGACAAAGGCGTCCCGGGCCAGTCGGGCCAGGGTGTCGTCGCCGGTGGCGGTGGCGATCCGCAGGGCGTCGCCGATGGATTCCCGGGCCGGCCCGGTGACCTCCGCCGGCACCGCGGCCCGGTAGGCGGCGGCCAGTACGCTGCCCAGCACCGCGACGCTGAGCGCCGCGCCGATCTGCTGCACGGTGTCGTTGACCGCCGAGCCGACGCCGGCCCGTTCCGGGGGCAGTGCGGCGAGCAGGGTGCCGACCGCCGGCGGTCCGGTGACGCCGCTGCCCGCGCCGATCAGCACCAGTGCGACGGCCAGCGTCGGATAGCCGTCGGCGGGCCCGATCGAGGCGAGTACGCCGAAGCCGACGGCCATCAGCGACAGCCCGGCGGCGACCGCGACCCGGGCACCGAACCGCTTGTCGACCAGTACCCCGAGGCCGTTGCAGGCCATCACGGTGACCAGCATCGGGACGAACGCCAGGCCGGCCCGCATCGGCCCGTACCCGAGGACGAACTGGAGGTACTGCGTCAGGGCGAGCAGTACGCCGCCGGCGGAGAGCGAGAGCAGCACGATGGAGAGGCTGGCCCCGCCGAAGTTGCGGTCCCGGAACAGTGCCATCGGCAGCATCGGCTCGGCGACCCGGCGCTCCCACAGCGCGAACGCGGTGAGCAGCACGGCCGCGCCGACCAGGCCGGTGACGGTCGGCGGGGACGACCAGCCGTCCTTGACCGACGAGATGACCGCCCAGACCAGCGCCGTCATGCCGACCGTGGAGAGCAGCGCGCCGACCACGTCGGGCCGGCTGGCCGGACCGCGTGACTCGGGGATGATCACGAGCGCGGCGACGATGCCGAGGATGGCGATCGGGACGTTGAGCAGGAACACCGATCCCCACCAGAAGTGCTGCAACAGCAGGCCGCCGACGGTCGGGCCGCCCAGGGCACCGAGCACCAGCACGGAACTCCAGATCGCGATGGCCTTCTTCCGCTCGGACTCGGCGAAGACGGTGGTGAGGATCGAGAGCGTGCCGGGCATCAGGAAGGCGGCGCCCACCCCCATCAGGGCCCGGGCCGCGACGAGTTGGCCGGGGGTCTGGCAGAGCGTGGCCAGCACGGACGCGCCGCCGAACACGACCAGGCCGATCACCAGGCCACGTCGGCGGCCGTGCCGGTCGGAGAGGCTGCCGGCGGTCAGTAGCAGCCCGGCGAAGACCAGGATGTACGAGTCGAGAATCCACTGGATGTCCGAGGCGCTGGCCCCGAGGTCGCGGATCAGCGACGGGATGGCGATGTTGAGCACCATGTTGTCGATGACGACCACCAGCAGGCTCAGACAGAGCACGCCGAGGATCCACCAGCGACGCGGGTGGGGTGTGGGCATGGGACCTCCGCTCGTACAGCGTGCGAGAATTCTCGAACACCGTACCAGCAATCTCGAACACCGTACGACGGTCGGTAGACTGGCCGGGTCGAAGGGACCATGGATGCCGCCGAAATCGGACCCGTTCACCAACTCGGTGTGGCTGCGCCCGCCCCGGACCCGGGGCGAACAGCCCTCGCTGAGCCGGGAGCAGATCGTCCGGGCCGCGATCGAACTGCTGGACGCCGAGGGACTGGCCGGGCTCAGCATGCGCCGGCTCGGCACTCGACTCGGTTCGGGCACCACCTCGGTGTACTGGTACGTGACGAACAAGGACGAACTGCTCGAACTCGCGGTCGACGAGGTGATGGGCGAGGTCTACGTCCCCGAGGTCGGTGACACGAGCTGGCGGATCGGCGCCTCGGTGCTGACCGCCGGCACCCGGGAGATGCTGCTCCGCCACCCGTGGGTGATCGGCCTGCTCGGCGTACGCCCGAACTACGGCCCGAACGCGATGCGCATCGGCGACCGGACCGTGGCGCTGCTCTCCGCGGCCGGCTTCTCCGGGCTGGAACTCTCGCACGCGAGTGCGCTGCTGACCTCCTACGCTATCGGCTCGGCGACGACCATCTCGGCGATGGTCACCAGCATGCGGCAGTCCGGAATGTCGATGGCCGAGATCGCGGCGAAGCTGGAACCCCGACTGGGGCGGATTGCCAGCGAGCATCCGCACTACGACAAGTGGCGGCAGGAGGTCGGCGGGGCGGCGTACGTCCCGGAGCGGATCTGGGACGAGAGCTTCACCTTCGGGCTGGATCGGTTGCTCGACGGGCTGGAGATGTGGCTGGACAGTCCGGACCGGTAACGGTTCCCGGCTGACCGCCAGGGCATGACCGCCTTCAGGCTGACCGCCAGGGCATGACCGTTCCCGGCCGACGGCCGGGGGCTGCCGGTCCCGCCGCCGCGGTGACGCAGCGCTCCAGGCGCATGCTTCGGAGCCGGCAACTCGGGAATAACCCCCCGATGCTGGGCTTTCTCCCCGCCACGCCCTGGCCACTCGGGCCGAGCGTCGGCGTCTTCGCCGTCGCGGGCCTGCTCACGATCCTCGGCAGCATCCGGCTCGTCGCCCTGGGCGACGCCCTGGCGGACCGGACCGGCTGGGGCGAGGCCGTCTTCGGGGTGGTCTTCTTCGGCGTCGCGACCGGGCTCTCCGGGATCGTGATGACCGCGGTCACCGCGGCGGGCAACCATCCGCAGCTCGGCTACAGCAACGCGGTAGGCGGGATCGCCGCCCAGACCACCGCGGTCGCGGTCGCGGACGCCTTCTACCGCCGGGTCAACCTCGAACACGCCGCCGCCGCCCCGTCGAACCTGCTCTTCGGCTGCCTGCTGATCGCCCTGCTCGCCCTCGCCCTGCTGGGCAGTTACAGCCCGAACGTCACCATCGGCGGCATCCACCCGGTGTCCGTCGTGATCGTCGCCTGCTACCTCGGCGGGCTCCGACTGATCCGGACCGCCGGCACCAGACCGATGTGGCAGGCCGTCGGCACCAAGGAGACGCAACCCGACGTACCACAGGACCACGGTGCCCTCGACAAGCACGGCATGGGCACGCTGTGGGGGCGGTTCGTGCTGGTCGGCGTACTCGTCGCGGCGAGCGGCTGGGCGGTGTCGCTGGCCGCCGAGAGCGTCGTCGAGACCACGGGTCTCACCACCGGGTTCACCGGCGGGGTCCTGCTCGGCATCGTGAACGGGCTGCCGGAGACGGTCACCGCGATCGCCGCCGTCCGCCGGGGGGCGGTCACCCTCGCCGTGGCCGCCGTACTCGGCGGGAACATCCTCGACGTGATCACCCTGGTGGTCGGCGACATCGCGTACCGGCAGGGCTCCATCTACCACGCCGCCGGCAGCGAGGATCTGTTCATCACCACCAGCGGGCTGTTCATGACCGCGATCCTGCTCGGCGGGCTGCTCGTCCGGCAGACCTGCGGCTGGGGGCGGCTCGGCTTCGAGGGCGTACTGCTGCTGGTCACGTACCTCGGGATGACCATCCTCCTGGTGGTCTGAGCCGTACCCGAACGGTGGCCGGCGCCCCGTCGGGCCGGCGCAGCGGACCGTCCACCGGAGGGTGCGTAGGACAGATCGACGATCTACGGTGGAGTGGTCGCGTTCGCTACGGGAACCCTGGGGAAGCCAAGTGACGAAGGAAGCGCTGCCAGTAGATCGCGGATGGCCGGACGGGCTCGACACCGGCGTGCCGCACTCGGCCCGGATCTGGAACTACTGGATGGGCGGCAAGGACCACTTCGCCGCCGACCGAGAGGCCGGAGACGCCTACCGGCGGCAGTTTCCCGGCATCGTCCCACTGGCCAAGCAGTCCCGGCGCTTTCTGATCCGGGCCGTGCACCACCTGGCGGCCGAGGCGGGGATCCGCAACTTCCTCGACATCGGTACCGGCCTGCCGACCCTGGACAACACCCACCAGGTGGCCCAGCGGGCTGCCCCGGAGTCCCGGATCGTCTACGTCGACAACGACCCGCTCGTGCTCACCCACGCCCGCGCCCTGCTCAGCAACACCACTCCGGAGGGGGTGACCGGCTACGTCGACGCGGACCTCCACGATCCCGACCAGATCATCGCCGACGCCCGGAACATCCTGAACTTCACCCAGCCGATCGCGGTCATGTTCATGGGCGTACTGGGGCACGTCGCCGACCACGAGGAGGCACGGTCCATTGTGGCCCGGGTGATGGCCTCCGTGCCCAGCGGCAGCTACCTGGTGCTCTGGGACAGCACCAACACCACCGAGGGATTCGACGAGGCCCAGCAGGGCTACGACGACACCGGTGCCGTCCCGTACGTGCTGCGCAGCCCGGAGCAGATCGAACGCTGCTTCGACGGCCTGACCCTGCTGGAGCCGGGCATCGTCTCCATCTCGCGGTGGCGCCCGGAGAGCCCCGACGCGGAACCGGTCGACGGGTTCGGCGGCATCGGCCGCAAACCCTGACGCCCGGGCCGGGCCAGACACC
Source organism: Plantactinospora sp. KLBMP9567 (assembly GCF_033446045.1). Lineage (NCBI taxonomy): Bacteria > Bacillati > Actinomycetota > Actinomycetes > Micromonosporales > Micromonosporaceae > Plantactinospora > Plantactinospora sp. KLBMP9567. The sequence continues at coordinate 211,382 of NZ_JAWQRR010000027.1, forward strand.
GTTCGGCGCCTGGCCCGGCCACCCCGGATCGCGGGGGGTGCGAGGAGTCGGTCAGGAAGAGGGCCGTGGCCCGAAGGCGGTCAGGAAGCGGTCCCGGAAGGAGTCCATCCGCCAGACCGGCGCCCGCGGGCCCGGCTTCAGGCCGTCCTGCCAGCCCCACCGGGAGATCCGGTCCAGCACCGCCGGGTCGTGCGCCACGACGGTGATCGGCACGTCCCGGCTGGCACCGGCGCCGGTCACCACCGGGGAGGGCTGGTGGTCACCGAGGAAGACGACCACCGTGTCGTCGTCGCCGTACTTCTCGACGTAGGAGATCAGGCTGTTCAGCGAGTACTCGACGGACTGCCGGTAGTCGGCACGCACCTTCGCCGGATTGACCCAGCGCGAGCGCTTCGGCTCACCCTCCTTCGCCATCGGCGCGAAGACGGATCCGTCACCGAGGTCGTCCCAGTCGACGAACCGGGGAGTGGGGGTCCAGGGCGCGTGGCTGGACACCAGGGTTATCCCCGCCATCAACGGGGCCGCGTTCGGCGTACCGTGTTCGTACCGTTCGAAGGCGGCCAGGGCGTACTGGTCGGGCATGGTGGCCCAGCTGAACTTCGGGCCGTGGTAGCCGAGCTGGCCCGAATCGTAGATCCTCTCGTAGTCGTACAGCTCTCCCTCGGGCCAGGCCCGGGTGACGCCCGGCATGATGCCGACGGTCCGCCAGTTCGCCCGCCGGAAGGCGCCGGTGAGGGTCAGCCGGTCGGTCGTGACGAGGTTTCGGTACCGCTGCTGGTTGTCGATCCAAAGACCGGACAGGAACGTGGAGTGGGCCAGCCAACTGCCGCTGCTCGTCGTCGGTGAGGTGAGGTAGGCGCTGCGCGCGGCGAAGCCGGCGGCGGCCAGCCGCTGCGTACCGGCGTCGAGTACCGCACCGACCTGCGGCGCGAACTCCGGGTCCTCGACCGCGTCCCGACCGTAGCTCTCGACGAAGACGAGCAGGACGTCCTTGCCGCGCAGGCCGGTGAGCAGCCGGTCACCGGGAACGTCGCGGAAGGCGTCCACGGCGACCTGCCGGCTGAACTCCTGCTGGCTGCGCAGGCCGTCGCGGATCTGCTGTGCCCGTCCGTACGCCAGGCCGGCCGTGTTCCGGGCCGCCACCGGTACGCCGGGAACGATCTGTACGCCGAGCACCGCACAGGCGAGCCAGGCCGCGCCGAGCACCACGGCGGTGCGCGTCGCGGCGACGCTGTGCCGGGCCACCAGGTCGGTCAGGCGGAGCACCGCCAGGGTGGTCAGCACGACCACCGCGACGGCGAGCAGCGCGGCCACGATCGCCGCACCGATCGCGGCGCCTCGGCCGAAGGAGTCGGTGAGGAACGAGATACCGTCGTCCAGCAGGATCCAGTCGAGGACCGGGTCGAACTGCCGGGCGAGTACGGCGTGGAAGCCCATGTCCACGATCTTGAGCAGGGCGAGCAGGCCGAGACCGACGCCACCGAGTACGGCCGCCGCCCGTCGGGCCCCCGGCCGCAACGCGAGGACGAGGACGACGCCGAGGAGCGCCTCCACCGGAATCCGTGCCAGCGTGCCGAGGGTGAACTGGTCCGGCTTGTTGCCCGCGGTCAGGGCGAGCAGCACGAGCAGGGCCGCCAGTACCGTCGTCAACTGCGTCACGATCCGCCGAACGGGCGAGCGGTGCCGCTGTTCCGCCGCCCCGTCGCCGCCCGTACCGTCGCCGCCACCTCCGGAGCCGGCGCTCTCCCCGTGCCCGGCCGGCGAGGGGTCGACGGCGTCCCGACTGCTCGCCGCCGCCTCGATCCGACCGGGCGTGGCCGGGTCGGCGGCGGAGTCGGTGTCGTCGTCCCCGGCCGGGTCGTCCCCGGGGCGTCCGCCCGGCGGCGGGTCGTCCGTCGTGGACGTCCGTTCCTGGTCCGGCACCTGGCGGAAGCGTGTGAAGAGTGACAACCCGAGGATCCTCTCCTGGCGGTCGTACTGGCGAGGCGGGCCAGGCTCGCAACGGCCTCGCCGCCCGTGAGCTAGAACGGGATTTCCGGGCCTGCGGTTCAACGAGCCTCGCCGGCCGCCCTCGCGTTGCGTGATCACGCAACGAATCAACCTGGTGATCTTGCTGGCCCGAGACATCGGTGCCGTCCTGTGTTTGTATCGCGACGTACCGATTCCCAGGGGGAGGGAGTTGTTCATGACGGGCAGGAGCACGGGGGTGCTGGCCGTCGGGCGGGCGGTGCCGCTACTGGTCCGTTGGGGAGTCTCCGCCGATGCCGATCTGGTCTACCGCTGCCTGGTCACCTTCGGTTCCCGGAGCACCGGCGGCATCGCCACCAGTCTCGGTCTCGCGGTGCGCCGGGTCCGCGCCGCACTGGACGAGTTGGCGGAGGCCGACCTGGTCGAGCCGGCCGCCGCGCCGGCCGGGCACGGCACCGAGGCGGTGACCTGGCGGGCGGCCGAGGTGGACGTGGCGGTGACCAACCTGCGACGGCGCGCCCTCCGGCGGGCCGCCCCGGCGACCGAGGTCGCGGCCGGCCTGTTGCGGCCGGGCATGGTCCGCCCGTTTCCGGCCCGGCGGCTGCCGGACCGCGAGGCGACCCGCCGGCGTATCGCCGAACTGGTGGCGGTGGAGCGGGTCGAGCACCTGGCGATGAACCCGGAGGAGGTCTTCAGCACCGACGCGCTGGCGATCGCCGCCCCGATGGACATCGCGCTGCTCCGGCGCCGGATCCGGCTGCGCTCGCTGGGTCGGGCACCGGCCGACGGTGACCGGTCGTCGCGGCACGCGAGCGAGTTCGCGCGGTTGGGCGGGGAGTACCGCGAGGCGCCTCGGCTGCCACACAAGCTGATGATCTTCGACCGCCGTGTCGCGCTGGTCGCCGTCGACCCGAACGGGCTGCACCGGGGCACGTGGGAGATCGTCGAACCCGCGGCGGTCGAGTCGTTCGTCTCGCTGTTCGCCCGCCACTGGACGGACGCGACGGATCCACGTCGGAACGGAGTACCCGAGGTCGTGCTCACACCACGAGAGAAGGCGGTCGTCGCACTGCTCGCCGAGGGGCATACCGACACCAGCGCCGCGAAGGAACTCGGTATGTCCACCCGCTCGGTCACCTACGCGCTGCGGTCCCTGATGGACCGGCTCGGCGTGGAGAACCGCTTCCAACTCGGTCTCGCCCTCGGCGCGATGCAGGCGGCGAGCCCACCGAGGAACACACCGCCGGTCGAGGGAGACCACCAATGAACCCTTTCCCACCTCCCCCTACGGTCCGTCGTCGCCCGAGGTGGCGGTCGGGGCGGACCCGCCCCGCTGTCCAGGTTGAAAAGGGTTCGATGAGAAGACGCCTGGTCGCGGCGCTGGTCGCCGCTGTGCTGGCCTCGCTGACCGCCGGCCCGGCGATGGCCGCCGAGCCGGTCTGGGAGCGGATCGACTGCACCTCCGGCACCATCGAGGTGGCGACGGTGGACGGGACCAAGGAGGGTGACTTCCTCACCCTCGCGGGGCAGCTCGACTGCGTCGACGAGAAGGCGGGCGCGGCGTTCGGGTACGGCATCTACGAGCCCGGATTCCCGGTCGGCCTCGTGTACGAGTCGCACCTGCGGCCGTACGCGCCGGCCGGGGTCAGCCCGTTCTCGGACCGGAAGAAGGTGCCGACCGGGCGGATGGACTTCGCGATCTGCGTGGTCACCGACTACCTGGTCCGGGTCGAGTGCGTCCGGGTGGTGTGGGACCTGCTGGACCACCAACTCGACGTGCGGTCGCTGGACACCGCCGACCCGCTGGTCGACCGCATGATCCGACTCGTCTCGGCGGACTGGGGACCCCGGCCGGTCTGCGGGAGCTGCTGGTAGCGGCCCGGCGTCCCCGACCTGGGCCGGGGAGGTGGCGACACGGCCCGCTGTCGTCGGGGGCGCCGCGGCAGCCGGACGCCGGCGGCCGTGACAGAACCATGACATGACCCGCACGGTTTCCGGACCCCGGCGCGCCATTCTCGGGTGGTGCATCCGGTATCGCCGTACCCGTCCACGACACCGCTCCGATCCCCGGGGCGGCCCGACCGCCGGCCGGTACCCGCCGACCGAGAACCGGCCCGCCGGCTGCGCCGCGCCGGGCTCGGATACCTGCTCGCGTTCGCGCTCACCGCCGTCGGATTCGTCGGCACCGGCGCGGGCCAGTCCCTCGACGGGAGGCTGCTGCCCCGGGCCGAGCGGGGCGGCGGGTACGAGCAGCCGACCGACCTGGTCGAGCCGGCCGGCAGCGTACTGGCCTGGTTCGGCGATCCGGCCGTGTTGGGTCTGCTGCTGGTGGCCGTACTGCTGCTCGGTGTGCTGGGGCGGCGGCCCTGGGCGGGGATGGTCGGCGTCGGCCTGGTCGGTGCCGCGGTGGTCGCCGCGAGCGTCGCCAAACAGGTGATCCTGCGGCCGGATCTCGGGGTGCTCACCTCGACGACGCACAACAGTTTTCCCAGCGGGCACGTCGCGGCGGCGATGGCGCTGCTGCTCGCCGTCCTGCTCGTGCTCCCCGCACCGGCCCGCCCGTGGTGCGCCGTTCCGGGTGCGGTGGGAGTCTGCACGGTCGCCGCGGCCACGATGATCGCTGGTTGGCACCGGTTCAGTGACGTCCTCGGCGGCGTACTGCTGGCGGCGGCGCTGTTCTGCCTGGCCGCCGCCGTGCTGGCCCGGGCCGGCGGGGCTACCCGGGTCGGTCCGGCCGCCGTCGGGTTCGGGCCGCTCGGTCTGCTCGGGCCACTCGGTCTGCTCGGCGGGGTGCCACTGCTGGGGCTGCTGCTGTTCGCCCCGTCACTCACCCCGTACGCCGCGTCCGGCGGCGTCGGCGGATTCTTCGTCGCGATCGCGGCCGGAAGCGGGTTCGTCGTCCTGGTCGTCGCCACCGTCCTGGTCCTGGTGCGTTCGGTGGATTTCGTCGGTTCCACCCGAGCCGCCGGCCGGTTCGGATCGGCGGGCCCCCGGGGCGGCGAGTTGCCCGGGCGCGACACGATCCCGGGACGCCGGTTGGACGGGACCGGTACGACGCCGGGACGTTGGCCGGGTTCGGAAACCGGACGGCGTGGCAGCGGAGGTGCGGTTCCATCCCGCGCCTCATGATCGACAGGGCAACTTCAGCGGGAATGCGATAGTTGGTGACATGTCTCGGGTGCTGTTGATCGAGGACCACCAGACGGTGCGCGACGGCCTCCAACTGGCCCTGACCCGCCAGGGTCACACCGTGGACGCCGTGGCAACCGGCGAGCAGGGGCTGGCCCGGCTGCGTACGGACACCGCCGACGTCGTCGTCCTCGACCTCATGCTGCCCGGGATGGACGGCTTCGAGGTGTGCCGCCGCATCCGGTCGGCCGGCGACCTGCCGATCATCATGCTCACCGCCCGGAACGACGACATCGACGTGGTGGCCGGGCTGGAGGCCGGCGCCGACGACTATGTGGTCAAGCCGGTGCAGGCCCGGGTACTGGAGGCGCGGATCCGCGCGGTGCTGCGCCGGACCGGCGGCGAGTCCCGGCGGTCCGGTCCGGAACCGGCGGTGGCGCGGTACGGCGCGCTGACCATCGACCGGTCTGCGCTGGTGGTCAGCAAGGCCGGAGTGCCGATCGGTCTCGCCCCGACCGAACTGCGCCTGCTGCTCGAACTCTCCGGCACGCCGGGTCGGGTACTGAGCCGGCAGCAACTGCTGGAGGCGGTCTGGGAGCACGGCTATCTCGGCGACTCGCGGCTGGTCGACGCCTGCGTGCAGCGGTTGCGGGCGAAGATCGAGGACGACTCGGCCGCCCCGGTCTACGTGCAGACCGTCCGCGGCTTCGGCTACCGGTTCGGCCCGCTGTGAGCCGCGCCCGGCGGCACCGCCGTCAACCGTGCCGCCACCAGGCTCCCCGGCGCGTTCGGGATTCAGGGCGCGACCAGGGCCCATGGCGCAACCAGGATTCAGGGCCTAGCCGGGATTCAGGGCGCAGCCGCGATTCGCGGCGCGGTCAGGGTTCGTGATGCGACCGGAACCAGCGGTGCGGCTCCGGTGGTCGGCGGGTTTGCGGGTCCGGCTCCTGCTCGCCTTCGCCTCGCTCGGCCTGTCCACCACGGCGGTCGTGGCCGGGGCCAGCTACGTCCAGGCCCGGGACGTCATCCTGCAACAGGCCCAGGACGCGGCCGTCGTCACGCTGACGGAGCAGATCGCCCAGCTCACCCCGATCCGAAGCCTGCCACCGAGTCAGGCCGATCTCGACGCGATCGCCGCGGAGCTGTCCGACCGCGACGACACTGCGATCGCCGCGTACCAGGGGCACAGCTCCAGGTACGACCAGGTCTCCGCCGTACTCTCGCCGGAGCTGCGTACGGCGGTGCGTGACGGCCGGGTCGTCTGGCAGCGGCAGGTCACGCACGGCTTCCCGTACCTGGTGATCGGGACCCAACTGATGGTCAGCCAGCCGGACGGTGCGCCGCGACCGTCCGGTTTGGAGATCTACCGCCTGCACAGCCTCCAGGCCGAGCAGCGCAGCATCGACCGGCTCGCGATGTCGACATGGCTGACGGGTGGGCTGTCGCTGGCCCTCGCCGTGCTGCTGGCGCTGCTCGCCGCCCGGGGTGTGCTGCGGCCGGTCCGGGACCTCGGCCAGGCGGCCCGCCGGCTCGGTGAGGGTGACCTGAGCACCCGGCTGGCCGTACGCGGTTCCGACGAGCTCGCTCGCGTCGCGCGTACCTTCAACCACACCGCCGAGCGGCTGGAACGGCAGGTCGGCGAGTTGCGCCGGATGGAGGCGGATGCCCGGCGCTTCGTGGCCGACGTCTCGCACGAACTGCGTACTCCGCTGGCCGCGATGACGGCGGTCACCGACGTACTGGACGAGGAGGCGCCCCGGATGCCCGGCGACGCCGGACGGGCCGCCCGGCTGGTCAGTCAGGAGACGCAGAGCCTGACCCGGCTGGTCGACGACCTGATCGAGGTGAGCAGGTTCGACAGCGGCGCCGCGGCACTCGCCCTCGACGAGATCGACGTGGCCGCGGCGGTACGGGCGACGCTGCGTGCCCGGGGCTGGACCGAGCGGGTGGTGGCCGATCTGCCGCCGGGCGTACTGGCCCGGCTCGACCCTCGCCGGTTGGACGTGATCCTGGCGAACCTGGTCGGCAACGCGCTCCGGCACGGCGCCCCGCCGGTGTCGCTACGGCTGGGCACCGAGCCGGACCGGGTCGTCCTGTCGGTCGGCGATCATGGCCCGGGCCTGGACCCGCTGGTGCTGCCGCACGTCTTCGACCGCTTCTACAAGGCGGACAGCGCCCGGACCCGCTCCGAGGGCAGCGGTCTCGGCCTCGCCATCGCCTGGGAGAACGCCCGGCTGCACCGGGCGGGCGCGGACCGGGGCAGTCTGGTGGCCGGAAACGATCCGGCCGGCGGCGCGGTGTTCACGCTCCGGCTGCCGCGCCGTTGCGTCGACCCGGCGCCGCTCGCCGAGGGCCGGGCCGGACCCGTTGGGGGAGATCGGTGACCGGGATCCGGCGGACGCGACGCGGAGGTCGAGGATGGTGCCGGGTACCGCTCGCCGCCGTCGCGCTGCTGACGGTGCTCGCCACCGGCTGCGGCGTCCGGCCGACCGAGGTCATCACCGGCGGACCCGCCCCGCCGGGACCGGCCCAGGGGGTCGGCCTCTTCTTCGTGGCGGAGCACCGCGTCACGCTGGTGCTGCGTCCGTCCACCCCGCCGGGTTCGGTCGACGGCGCGCTGGCGCTGCTGCTGGCCGGTCCGGACCCGACGGAGCGGGAGCAGGGCTACACCTCCGAGATCCCGCCGGGCGCCGCGCCGGCCAGGGTGACGGCATCCGACCCGTCCGGTACGACGGTGAAGCTCGGCACCGACGTGACGGCGCTGTCGGCGACCGCGGTCGCCCAGATCGTCTGCACCGTCCGGTACGCCCTTCCGGACGGCAAGCCGACGGACCGCACCCTGGTCACCCTGACCGGTCCGGACGGGAGCCGGGAGTCGCGCGGCTGCGCCCCGTCGGAATGCCCGACCGCGCCCGACGATGCGGGCCAGGACTCCCCCGGTCCCGTCTGGTGCCCGCCGCCCGGCCTCGACCGTGCCGTACCCCGGGCCACCACCTCCGGCCACTGAACCTCGGCCCGGCGCACACCGCACCTGCCGCCACGGGATCATCACCGCCGACATCCACCACCTCCGGCCACTGAACCTCGGCCCGGCGCATCACCGCACCGTTGACCTCGTTCACCACCGGCTCCGCCGGATCGCCGTCCACCGGGGCCAAGGGCGCCGCCGACGGCCGACGTGGCGTCGCGCCGGCAGGTCGAACAGCCAGCCGGCACCCAGGGCCAGCAGTCCTCGGTGCAGCGCCAGGGTCAGGGCGAGCAGGGCCGCGGTGAGCAGGGCGGGATAGCCCAGCGCCACCGCGAGCTGCCCGGACCGTCCCAGCCCGGAGAGCGGGCCGAGCAGTGCCCGGTCGGCGAGCGCCAGCAGTGGCAGGTGCAGGACGTACACCGGCAGGGTCCGCCGGCCGAGGGCGGCGAGCGGGTCGGCGACGCGGCGCCACCGGGCCAGCCTCGCGGCGGCGGTGAGGCCGAAGGCCACCGCCGCGGCCGAGACCAGCAGCCACACCCCGGGCCAGCTCTGCGCGCCGGCCCAGGCCATGCCGGCCAGCCCGGCCAGGTAGCCGGCGGTGGTGAGCAGCAGGCGGCGCCGGGTCGCGCCGGCGATCCAACCCGACAGGTACGCCTGCAGGTGCAGGCCGCCGAGGAAGAACACCAGGTTCTGGTAGACGCCGCCCCGGTTGCCCGGGGTGGCGAGCAGTCCCGCCATGCTGGCCGCGGAGAGGCCGGCCGCGGCGGCGAGCAGCACCGGCGCGGGGAGCCGGCGGGCCAGCTTGGCGATCGCGAAATAGAGCGCGAGGGCGTAGAGATACCAGAGGTTGGACGGGGTGACGGTGAGTTCGGCCAGCAGGTCGGGGACCGAGCTGGCCCGATCGGTCGGGAAGTCCGGCGCGGCGGCGAGCAGCGCGGTGTGGATCAGCAGCCATCCGGCGTACAGGTAGAGGAACCTGGCTGTCCGGTCCCGGGTGACCTGGCGCCACGGCCGGTGCACGGCGTTCGCCGCGAAGAGCCCGGAGATGGCGAAGAACAGCGGCATCCGCAACGGCAGCAACTGCTCGCCCAGCGTCCCCCACACCCCGGGCAGCGGTACGCCGAGATGCCACTCGATGCGCAGATAGTGCTTGACGACGACGTGCCAGAGCACCACGAGGACGATGCAGGCGCCCTTGGCGACGTCGGCCCAGCGCTCCCGGGGCGCCGACGGCACGGCACCCGGCCCGGCTGGCCGGACAGGCTCGGAACTCACCCGAGCGAAGGTGCCAGCGCCATGTCCGGGGCCGGTCCGCGCATTGTCACGACCGGGTAATAGCGGTCCGGTTCGCGGGGATCAGCGGCGGACGCCGGCTCGGCTCAGCGGGCCTTGTGGCCGATGACGAGGTGGCGGGGTGTCGCGAGGTGTGGGTATGGCACCGGGGCCGGGGTGTGCCGGCGCGCGGGGGTGCGGTTGTCGGGGGTTGGCCGCGCGGGTCCGAGTGCCGCCACAATCCGGGCGGTCAGGGCTTGCGGCCGACGCCGACCAGATTGTCCAGCGGTCGCGGCGGGCCGGCGGGGCTGGGATCGGGCCGCCAACGGGTGACGTCCACCAGACCCGGCTCCACCAACTCCAGACCGTCGAAGTAGCTGGCGATCTCCTCCGGGGTACGCATCGCGTACGGCGGGTTGGCCGACTGGTTCCAGATCTTCATCACGTCGTTGAGTTCCGGATTGGTGTCGGCGCCGTCCACGGCCACCAGGTAGCTGCCGCTGGGCAGGGCGTCCATGAGCCGGCGTACGACCGCCCGTGCCTCCTCGACGGTGGGCAGGTGGGCCAGGATCCCGGAGAGGATGAGCGCGACCGGCTGGGTGAGGTCGAGGGTACGACCCGCCTCCCGCAGGATCGTCCCGGTGTCGCGGATGTCGGCGTCGATGTAGTCCGTGGCACCCTCCGGCCCGCTGCTCAGCAGGGCCCGGGCGTGCACGAGTACGAGCGGGTCGTAGTCGACGTAGACGATGCGGGACTGCGGGGCCACCGCCTGGGCCACCTCGTGCGTGTTGTTGGCGGTGGGCAGCCCGGTACCGACGTCCAGGAACTGCCGGACCCCGGCCTCGCCGGCAAGATACCGCACCACCCGGTTGAGTACGGCGCGGTCGGCGCGGGCGATCTCGACGATGATCGGAAACGCCTCGGCGATCTCGTCGCCGAGGGCCCGGTCGACGGCGTAGTTGTCCTTGCCGCCGAGCCAGTAGTTCCACACCCGAGCCGTCTGCGGAACGTTGGCGTCGACCTCCGGCTTGGACGCCGGTCCCTCGCCGGACCTGGAAATCTCCTCGGTCACGAACCCAGCCCTCCGGTCGGCCGATCGATCGAGTGGTGGGCCAGGACAACTCCGGTCACCCGGGTGCCTCGTCGAGGTCGCAGATGATCCGGTCCAGGATCTGGAAGGTGTCCTTGAGCGGCGCAGCCTCGACGAAGAGCCGGTTCACCGCCTCGAAGTAGCAGTCGACGTCCTCGCGCTTGTCGAGATAGAGCGCGCTGGTCAACTGTTCGATGTAGACCAGGTCGGCCAGATCCTGCTGGGGGAAACGCAGGATGGTGAAGGCGCCGCCGGCCGCGGCGTGCCCACCCGCGGCGAGCGGGATCACCTGCAGCTTCACGTTCGGCATCTTCGTGACGATGCCGATCAGCGCCTCGATCTGGTCGCGCATCACCTGCCGGCCACCGACCGGGCGGCGCAGCGCGGCCTCGTCCACCACCGCCCACAGCATCGGCGGATCAGGGCGGCTGAGCACCTGCTGCCGGTCCATCCGCAGCCGTACCCGGCGGGCGACCTCCTCCTCCCGGGCGGAGCCGTGGCCGAGCCGCACCACCGCCCGGGCGTACTGCTCGGTCTGGAGCAGCCCCGGGACGAACTGGACCTCGTAGGTCCGGATCAGTGTCGCCGTCGCCTCCAGTCCCAGGTACCGCTGGAACCAGTTCGGCGTGACGTCGGCGTACGGATGCCACCAGCTCGACGTGTTGGCCTCGCGGACCCGTGCCAGCAGCGTCGCCCGCTCCTGCTCGTCGTGCACACCGTAGAGCGACAGCAGGTCCAGTACGTCGCGCTCCTTGAAGCCGACCCGGCCCAGCTCCATCCGGCTGATCTTCGACTCCGATGCGCGGATCGGCTCGCCCGCTTCCGCCCTGGTCAGTCCCCGTTCCTCGCGCAGTCGTCGTAGTTGGGCTCCGACCAGGATCCGTACGGCCATCGGGCCGTCGCCGGGTCCGTCCGGCTGTGCTGATCCGCTCACCCCACACCTCCGGGTTGCTTCCCGACGCCAAGCATGCCATTGGGTCTTGGCCAGAGCTACCGGCCGGCCACACTCGGCGATAACCGGACGCACGGGCCAGACCCGGGTCACCCGGACCGTTCCGCGATCTTCGCAGGTCACACCCGCGCCGCCAGCGCCTGCCCGCCGCCGGCGACGGGGCGGCGCGGCTGAAAAGTTTGTCGGAGACGGTGGCCCCGCCCGTCCCGGTGCCACCACCGCACGGGTCACACGGTCAACACGATCTTGCCGCGGGCGTGCACGGTCTCGACGAGCGAGATCGCCTCGGCGGTCTCGTGCAACGGGTACGTCCGCTCGATCATCGGCGTGATCTCCCCCGCCGCGACGAGCCGGGCGAGTTGGTCCAGGTCGTCCACCCTGGTCGTCGCGGCCAGTACGCGCAACCGCTGGCGCACGAACGGTGCGCTCGCCAGGACGGCGACGAGTAGTGGCAGCGGACCCAGCAGCGGGCCACCGGAGCCGGTCGAGCAGACGTACACCCCGGTCGGGGTGAGCAGCCGGCGGATGGCGGAGAGGCGCTGGCCGCCCGCGAGGTCGACGACGGCGTCGAACCGGTCCGACCCCCGGGTGACGTCCTGCCGGGTGTAGTCGATCACCCGGTCGGCACCGAGCGAGCGGACCAGTTCGACGTTGCGGGTGCTACAGACGGCGGTCACCGTCGCCCCCCGCCGCTTCGCCAGTTGTACCGTGAAGGTGCCGACCCCGCCGGAGGCGCCGTTGACCAGCACGGACTGGCCGGCTCGCAGGTCGGCCCGGCGCATCGCCTGTAGCGCGGTGGTGGCCGCGACGGGCAGCGTCGCGGCCTGCTCGTCGGTCACCCCGGCGGGCCGCCGGGCCAGCCGATCCGCGCCGACCGCCGCGTACTCGGCGAACCCGCGCTGGTTCACCTCGCCGAAGACGGCGTCGCCGACCGCGAGCCGGGTCACCCCCGGCCCGACCGCCTGGACGGTCCCGGAGATGGCCCGGCCCAGCACCGTCCGGTTCGGACGCCGCAGCCCGGTCGCGAGGCGGGCGGCGCGGGGAAGACCGTGCAGCCAGACCCGGTCACCGTGGTTGACCGAGGCCGCGCGGACCCGGACCAGCACCTCGCGCTCGCCGACTTTCGGCATGTCGACGTCGCCGTAGCGCAGCACGCTGGGCGGGCCGTACTCGTCGTGGATGATCGCCTTCACGGTCTCTCCCCGGTCGTCGGAGGGGTCTGCGGGCATGCTGCGGGTACCCGCGTCGACGGTGCTGACGACGGCGTACCGGGTCGGGCGGTGCGGTGGAGGGTGTGCGGTGCGGGCGGTCAGCGGCGGCGGGCCTGGCCGGCGGCCTCGCCGATGGTGTGCAGGATGGTGAGGACGGCCAGCACGACGAGGCCGGTGTTGATCCACCCGGGCACGCCGGTCGACCAGCCGGCCGCGGCGACAAAGGCGGGACTGAGCACCCGGTCGGTACCGGCCAGCCAGATCAACATGGCCGGGGTGGCGAGGTTGACCAGGGATCCGGTGATGCCCAGGGCAAGGTTCCACCGCAGGTAGTACTTCGCGTACGCGAAGCCGAGGCTGAGGACCGCGACCGCGAGGAAGGTGTACACGACTCCGGTCTCCCACAGCCACGGCGAGAGGATTCCGACGGGCCGATCGGCGGCGTCCCGCTGGGTGCTCAGCACCGGTGACAGCAGGATGAGGCTGCTGAAGAGGACCAGCGCCGCGGTCTCGCTGATCAGCTCGGCGTACCGGCTGCGGCGGCTGGGTGGCTCCGGCAGTGCGGCGGGGGTCCACCGGCCGGCCCGCCAGCCGGCCGCGTGCCGCCGGTGGGCGACGCGCTCCACGACCGCGAAGGCCAGCGTGGTCCAGAAGGCGATGTGGACCGCGACGGTGACCGCCGTCCCGGCGGCGGTGCCGAGCACGCCGGCGACGGTGTCGCCCTGGACCGTCCGGAGCAGCGCCACGCCCACCACGGAGGCCGGCAGCACGGTGGCGAGCAGGATCCGCAGCAGCCGGGTGTAGTCCCCGAACAGCCCGGGCCCGATCAGGTACGGCGGGCGGTCCGCGTACCCCGCGGCCAGCCGGGCCGGGTCGCCGAGTTCGGTGAGGACCGCGATCTCCGCCTCGGCCGGATCGGCCCCGGACTCGCGCCGCTCGTCGATCGCGTCGGCGATCGAGGTACGCAGTTCCCGTTCGATGTCGGCGCGTTGCCGCCCGGGCAGCCGCCCGAGGGCCGCCGCCAGGTAGCGGTCGGTGAGGGTGCCGGGAGCGGTCGTGGTCATAGCTCATCTCTCAGGGTGCGGAAGGCGGCGTCCAGCGTTTCCCAGTCCTGGCTCAGCAGTTCGGCGATGTCGAGGCCCTCGCTGCTGGTGCGGTAGAACTTGCGCGGCCTGGACTCCTCGGTGTTCCAGTCGCTGGTCAGCAGTCCCTGCTTCTCCAGGCGGCGCAGCAGCGGATAGAGCGTGTTGGCGTCGACGGCGAACCCGCGCCGGCCGAGCAGTTCCAGCAGGGCGTAGCCGTAGTTGGGCTTCTTGAGGATCAGCAGGCAGGCAAGCACGACGGTGCCCCGTCGCAGCTCCTGCAGGTGCGTCGAGAGAAGCTCGTCGTCCGGCATGACCACCACAATACTGTGTGCCGCACACTAATGTAAGAGCACATACCGTCATGTGGACGACAGCGCTTCTCCGCCGCACCGACGGGTAGGCGAGAATGTTCGACGTGGCGGTAGCGGGTGCGCAGTTCCTGCGGATGGTGGACAGGCTCGCCGAGGTCGAGCGGGCCCAGGCGGGCGACTACACCTCGTTCAGCGTCCGGGGCAGGCGCTTCGGCTACCACTGGCCCCGCACCAGCACGGTAGGGCTGAGGCAGACGCTCTCCGAGCAGGCGGCGCTGGTCGCAGAGCGGCCGGACGTCTTCGAGGTGCAGTTCACCTCCGGCGGCTTCGGCTGGGTCGTGGTCCACCTGCCCCGGATCGACGCGGACGAACTCGCCGAACTGGTCTACGAGGCCTGGTGCCTCTCCGCACCCGAAGAACTCGTCGACGCACATCCGCTCACCGTCCGGGACACCGCGGGCCCACCGCAGCCCTGACCGACCCGGTCGTCCGGGCCGACCCGTCGCGACACGTCGACCGGAACTGACCCGTCCGGCAGGTCACGCCGCACCGGGCCTCGGTGGACTGTTCGCGCTGTTCATCGTGAGTTCCGGCGGGTGTCACGTCGAAAAGTTGGGATGTTGCGAGATCAACGGCAACACCGACCGCTCCTGTGGAGGCACCCCACCCATGTCGCAGTCCCCGCTGACACTGCCCCGTCGTTCCTTCCTCGCCCTCGGCGGTGTCGCCGCCGGCGCGGCGGTGCTCGCCGCCGAGCCCGCCTCGGCGACGTCCGCCGACACGAACGACCGGATCACCCTGCCGGGGTACGTCTTCACGCTCGGCGTTGCGTCCGGCGACCCGACGCCGGACGGCGTCGTGCTCTGGACCCGGCTGGCGCCGGACCCGCTCGCCCTCGACGGGCTCGGCGGGATGCCCGGCCGCACCGTGCAGGTGAGCTGGGAGGTGGCGGAGGACGAGGGGTTCCGCCGGGTGGTGCGTCGCGGAGTCGAACGGGCCGCCCCGGACTGGGCGCACTCGGTGCACGCCGAGGTGCACGGCCTGCGGCCGGACCGGGTGTACTGGTACCGGTTCCGGATCGCCGACCAGGTCAGCCCGGTGGGACGGACCCGTACCGCGCCCGCGCCCAGGACGGCGCTGCGCGCGATGAGCTTCGCGTTCGCGAGCTGCCAGGCGTACCCCGACGGCTACTTCACCGCGTTCGCGCACCTGGCCCGGGAGGAGCTGGACCTCGTCGTCCACCTCGGCGACTACATCTACGAGGGCGGCGGCGCCGGCTCGATCGGGCGCGCCCACCTGCCGGCCGCCGAGACGTTCTCGCTGACCGACTACCGGATCCGGTACGCCCAGTACAAGCTCGACCCGGCGTTGCAGGCGGCGCACGCGTCCGCGCCCTGGGTGGTGGCCCCGGACGACCACGACGTGGAGAACAACTGGGCCGGCGACCACTCGCAGCCGGACACCGAGCCGGACCAGGACCCGGCCGTGTTCCGGCTCCGCCGGGCCGCCGCCTACCAGGCGTACTACGAGAACCTGCCGCTGCGCAGGTCGTCGATGCCCCGTGGCCCGGAGATGCAGGTCTACCGGCGCCTGCGGTTCGGCGACCTGTTGCAGTTCGACGTGCTCGACACCCGGCGGTTCCGCGACCAGCAGCTCACCGACCCGTCGCTGCGGTGGGACCCGAACCGGCAGATGCTCGGCGCCAGGCAGGAGGCGTGGCTGCTGGCCGGGCTGGGCGCCTCCACCGCCCGGTGGAACGTGCTCGGCAACCAGATCTTCGCGATGGAGGCCGACCACACGGCGGGCGAGGGCGAAAGGTACGGCATGGACACCTGGGACGGGTACGCCGCCGCACGGCAGCGGCTCTTCGACGGTGTGGTGCAGCGGCGGGTCGACAACTTCCTGATCGTCACCGGCGACGCGCACCGCAGCGTGGCCGCCGATCTGAAGCTGGACTTCGCCGACCCGAACTCGCGCACGATCGGTACCGAGTTCCTCGGCACCTCGATCAGCTCCGGCGGCAACGGGACCGACATGGACGCGCTCGGCGTGACCTGGCTGGCCGAGAACCCGCACATGAGGTTCCACAACTCGCAGCGCGGATACCAGGTGTGCCACCTGGGCCGGCACGAGATGCGCACCGACTACCGGGTGGTGCCGTTCGTCAACGCCCCGGACGCCCCGGTCTCGACCCGGGCCAGCGTCTACGTGCAGAGTGGTCGGCCGGGCGTGGCACACGTCTCGGCGTGACGGCGCCACCGCCCGCCTGAACCGCAGGGCTGACCGGCCCAGCCAGCGCACCCTGTCCGAGTTGACGAAGCTATATCCGATCCGGTGTACCGTCCGAGGTGGCGGCTCGGGGTTACGGCCCGGGTCGCCACCAACCCCAGCCGTAACCTGGGACGGTCACGATGCACGACGTCGACCCGTATTTCGGGCCACTGCTCCGCCGGCTACGCCGCGAGCGCGGATTGTCGCTGCGTGGTCTCGCACAGCTCGCCCACCGGTCGAAAAGTCACATTCACGAGCTGGAGACCGGGCGGAAACCGCCGAGCCTCCACGTCGCCCAGCACCTTGACCGTGTGCTGGACGCCGATGGTGCGCTGACCGGCTGTCTGACCCCGGCGCGATCAACCCGGGACGAGACCGAAGCAGCGTCCCTCGCCCACCTGATCGACACGACCGACGTCGGCGCCGACGTGCTCGCCACTGTCGAGCTGGCCGTCGACGACCTGGCGAGCGCCTACGCGACCACCCCACCCGGCGACCTGCTCTACCCGATCCGCCAGCAGCTCGCTCAGATCGGCCGGCTCCTCGACGCCCGGGCGACGCTCGACCAGCGGCGGCGCCTGTTGGTCGCCGGAGGGTGGCTCAGTCTGCTACGAGCCACGGTGCACATCGACCTGCGCCACCGGGGCGCCGCCGCCGCGCACCTGTCGATCGCCGAGCAGATGGCGCGGCAGACCGGACACCGCGAGATCCAGGCGTGGTGCCTGGAAACCGTGGCGTGGGACGTGCTCACCGCAGGCGACTACCGGCGGGCGCTCGACCTGTCCCGCCAGGCGCAGGAGGTGGCGCCGCACGGCAGCTCGGCGTACATCCAGGCGACCGCGCAGGAAGGACGGGCGTGGGCCCGGATGGGTGACCAGCGGGAGACCCGGCGGACGCTCGGCCGGTTGTCCCGGCTGGTGGCGCCGCTGCCGGTGCCGGACCGACCCGAGCACCACTACCGGTACGACCCCGCAAAGGCGCTCTCGTACACCGCGACGACGCTCGCCTGGGCCGGCGACCCGGCCGCCGAGGACTACGCCCGGGCGGCGGTCGCGGAACTGGCCGGGTCCGCCCGGCCACGGCGCACCGCGTCGGCTCGACTGGATCTCGGCCTGGCACTGGTCGCCGCAGGGAAGCCGGACGAGGCCAGCGTGACGGCCCAGAAGGCGATCACCTCCGGCCGGGTGGTGGCGTCGAACTGGTGGCGGGCGTCCGAGGTGGTCGCGAGGGTGGAGGCGACCGGCATCGGCGAGGCTCGGGATCTCCGCGACGCCTACGAGGCGTACCGGCCGCTGCCGGCATAGCGGACAGCGCGGCGTCGCAGCGGACGCCGGTCACCTGGACCACTCCCAGCCGTAGTCGCAGGGTTACGCGTAGGCGCCGAACGGGCGTACGCAGCCTCTCGGTACCCCGGCCGGTCCGGACACGGTCCCCCTCCATGCCCGGGCCGGCCCTGCCATCCGCCCAATCTGAGCGGCGCTCGGTGATCTGTGATCCGGGGCGCCGTGGCCCGCGTAGGAGGCCCGCCGTGAAACAGCAGACCGAGCAGCAGGCTCAGCAGACCGACGAGCAGATCGTGGCCCAGCACCTCGCCGGGCACCGGTGTGCGGAGTGCGCGCCCAGGGGCGGCTGCATGCGGATGCTTCGGGTCATCCGCCGCCGCCAGGCGCGTGCCGACATCGCCGCCGCGCTCGCCCCCGGACCGGGGGTGACGGGATGGTGATCCGGATGGTGCGGCGCTGGCTGACGGTGGAGTGGCCGGTGCCGGTCGAGTGCGCCTTCGCCCGCCTCGTGCTCGGTACGCACGCGCTGCGGGAGTGTGGCCGGTGCGGGCCGGACGGCTGCCCGCTCTGGTCGTGGGCGACCGAGGTCCACCGCCGGGAACACGCCGTACGGGTGCTGCTCGGCGGCACCCTGCCGGCAGCGGTCACCGCCGGGGACGTCCTCGCGGCACTGGAGCGGGTCCGGTGAGCATGGTGCCGGAGAGCGCGCCGGGCCTGGCGATCACCTGGGCACACCGGATCATCACCGACCACGCCGAGGGTCGCGGCTGCGGCCAGTGCCGGGCCCGCTGGTGCCCGACCGCCGAGTGGGCACTCTGGGTCGTCGTCACCGAACACTCCCCGCCGCCCGGTGAGGGCGGGAAGAAGCTCGTGACCACTGTCGCCCGGCAGGTGCTCACGGCGCACTGGCCGTACGGCGTCGACGGCTGCCGTCCGTGCGGACTGCCGGACTGCACCCGGATGCAGGTCGCGGCGACCTGGCTGGACGTCGTCCGGGACGACTACCTGCCGCCAGCGGTCCAGGCCCTTCGGCCCACGGCGGTCCCGACCGATGACGACCTGCGCCGCATCACCGGCATGGACTGACCAGAGGAAGAGGACGTGGTGGTGCATTGAGTCAGGCCCGGCAACAGGCGAACGATGCGGAAAGACGGCCCCGACCTCTTGGAAGGCCGGGGCCGCTCTGCGTAGCGGTGCGACGAACCCGCAGCTACCGCTGACCGGACGGCAGGTCCGGTCGTTCCACCCGTACCGGGTTGCCGCGGACGAGTTCGTCGTGGATGCGCCAGCGGGCGGCGGTGACGGCCTGGCCCGCCGCCTGGTCGCCGTCCGCGATGCGCTGCCGGATCAGCTCCAGCGCGAGGCGGCGGTTCTGGCTGAACTGCCGTTCGGTGTCGACCACCACCACGATCCCGGAGGGACGGTGGGTGGCCCGCACTGCGGTGCTGGCCTTGTTCCGGTGCTGCCCGCCCGGGCCGCCGGTACGGCAGCCGACGATGTCGACGTCGGACTCCGCGAACGACGTCCGGGGAGCGTCGACCTGGCAGGGGCGGGCGACGACGTACCAGTTCTTCCGGCCGGTGCTCGCCCGGTAGGGGCTCGGGGCCTGCCAGCAGAGGGTGCCGGTCCACGAGCCGGCGAACTCCTCGGCACCGGCTCCGGAGATCTCCACCAGTACCGATCGAAAGGTGCCGGGCCGGTCGCCCGGGACGGTCTCGACCCGCGACGTGCGCAGGCCCCGTCCGAGGGCCTCCGCCTCCAACCGGCGCACGAGCTGGGCGACCGCCCAGGCGCACTCCTGCGGGCCGCGCCCGGCCGAGATCAGCAGGTGGTGCCGGTTCCGCGCGGCGCTCACGACCGCCCCCGGCCGCGGCGGTGGTCGTGGCGGTCCCGTCGGCCGGCCGGGCGGGCGTTGCCGCCCCGGTCGACCGTCTTGTACGTCACCAGCGGAACCGTCGTGGCGGCCGGGGTGGCGAGGCCGTGCTCGGCCAGGTCCGCGATCACCTGCTCGATCCGCTTGTACGCCGTCGGCGCCTCCTCGAACAGCAGTTGCCGGTCGCCGCAGACCACCAGCGACCCCACCGGGGTACGGCGGAGTTCCTCGACGGTGTGCTTGGCCCGGCCCCGGCGCAGCGCGTCGGCGCGGGACATCTTGCGGCCGGCGCCGTGTGCGACGGAGAAGTTGGCCTGCGGCCCGGCGTGGGCGGCCACCAGATAGGAGCAGGTGCCCCGGGTACCGGCGATCAGCACGTCCCGGCCGTCGCCCGGCGCGGCTCCCTTGCGGTGCAGGTACGCCCCGTCCCGGACCTCGACCAGGTTGTGGCACTGGTCGACGATCGGCTCGGTGGGCTTGGCGCCCAGGGCGTGCAGCACCCGGGCGGCGAGAAGTCGACGGTTGACCGATCCCCAGCGTACGGCGGCGTCGTGCAGTTCGAGGTAGCCGGCCGGATCGGCGGCGGGGCCCGCACCGTGCCGCTCGGTGTGTGCCCGCAGGATCCGCTCGCCGAGCCCCCGGGATCCACTGTGCACAATCAGGACGAGGTCGTCGGCGGCGAGCCCGAGCCGGGCCGTGTGACCCGGGTCGAGGACGGTCTGGATCCGCGCCAACTCCACGAAGTGGTTGCCCCGGCCCACCGTTCCCAGGCCGTCGAGGTGGCCGGCCGGGATCTCGCCGTCCACGACGGCCCAGGCCGGGTCGTCGGCGTCCCGGTCCGGGTCCAGGGCGATGTCGAGGTCGGGGAAGCGGCGGGCGACCTGCTCGGGTACGACCCGCTTCAGTCCGACGGGGAAGACCGCGATGCCGCAGCCGATGTCGGAGCCGACCAGGAACGGGTACAGCACGGTCGACGTCATGGCGGCGCCGATCGGGGCACCCTTACCGGGGTGCAGGTCCGGCATGCCGGCGACGGAGCGCATGCCGTCGAGCGCGGCCACCTGGTGGCACTGGTCGACGGCGTCGGACTCGATCCAACTGCGGGCGGAGGCGAAGACGGTGACGGTGGCGGACCCGGCGGTCGGGGTGGACTCCGGCCGGGACTTCTGCTGCGACAAGGACGCTCTCTTCTGCGGACGGTAGGAAGGACGGACGGCGCTACGGCTCAGCCCGGCGCGCGACGGCGCGGCGTTGGGAACCTCGGCTCAACTGGGGTAGTGCCCGTCAGAACGTCATGACCCCACCCTGCTGGAATCCGGCAGGGTGCGGCAACCGGTTTTCGGCGCCCCGTCCCGGGGCCGGGGCCGGCGCTCAGGAGTCCGCGCGGTCCTGCGGATCAGCGGCGGCTACATCGCGCATTCCAAGTACATGATGATCGAGGGTACCTACGCCGGTGTCCGGGACAGCAAGTGGGCGATGAGATGAGTGAACCTTTTCAACCTGAATCGCATGGCGCTCACACAGGAGAGCGCCTCCTCCACTGCGCTCGGCCGCGCATCCGACTTTGCGGTCCATCGGGCCGCAGGGGGAGGTCGAGACAGATTTATTGATTGACGATCGTCATTGTTATGATCGATGAACCGGTTCCGGAGCGGGTCAGGTGGCGGCCGAAGCGGCGCTTACCCGACGACCCGCCGACGACGCTGGCAGGTTAGCCGATCCCGTGGAGGACATCGTGGACCACCCGGAAACGACACAGCTCTCGACGACAGCCGTTCCAGCGGCGCCTCGGGCACGCCGGTGGGCCCGGCAACGCCGATTGGTGGGCTTTCTTCAACTTCCCCTTGCGGTCTGCCGTGACCGCAGGTGGCAGTCGGGGCGCAGGCACGTCGCGGTTCAGATCGAAAAAGGTTCGGTCCGGATAGCCGTCGTCGGTGCGCTGGCCGGCGCGGTCATCGCGCTGACCGGCTCGCCGAGCCTCGCCGCCACCGGAACAGTCACGGTCAGCAGCCCCGACGGCCAGCAAATCATCCTGCGGAACCCGGCCGAGGGCTGCTACAGCGCGTCAAAGCAGCTTCCGGCCGGCACCAGGGTCCAGAACGGGACCAACGTGTATATCGTGCTCTATCCCGGAGTCGGTTGCACCGGTCTCATCTCCATCGCCGTGTCGCCGGGTAGCTCCGCATCGTTCGCGCTCGGGAGCCTCCGGGTGCTGCCGTAGTCGGCGCCGGGTTGCCCCGGCGGGCGGCCCCTGAGCTTTGCGCCAGGGGCCGTCCTTGCCACCCGGCGGGCCCCGGCTCAGCTCGCGACCGCCGGCTGTCCCTTCCAGTCCTCGGCCCGGGTGTGCGGGATCGGTGCCGGCCGCTCCAGCAGCGTCGTCAGCTCGATTCGCCGACCCTCGGCGGCCGACCGGAGCAGCGCGGTCATCGTCTCGAGCACGTGCAGCGCGAAGTCTCCGCCGGCCCGCGGCGGGCGCTGACCGTCGGCCCTGACCAGGTCGATCAGGCCCACCCCCCGGGAGCCGTCGGCATAGCCCGCCCGAGGTTCGAGCGTGCGCCACCCGGTGCCACCGAGCGGGAAGAGCCGGACCTCGCCGTCGAAGCGGTTCGGATCGGGTACCGCGAGGCTGCCCGTCTCACCGTGCACCTCGATCGGTGCGGCCGTCGTCGCCACGCCGTCGAAGCTCGTCGTGATGGTGGAGAGGGCGCCACCG
Organism: Plantactinospora sp. KLBMP9567; assembly: GCF_033446045.1. NCBI lineage: Bacteria > Bacillati > Actinomycetota > Actinomycetes > Micromonosporales > Micromonosporaceae > Plantactinospora > Plantactinospora sp. KLBMP9567. The sequence continues at coordinate 233,508 of NZ_JAWQRR010000027.1, forward strand.
GCGTGTTCGAGTACACCGGTCACATGACTGTCCACCTCGACCGGGATCCGCTGGCCTGCGCGCAGGCCGGAGCCGATGACGCGCTCGGCGCGCAGCCGGCTGGCGGCACCGACCACCGCGCGTACCGGCCCGAGCAGGTGCACCAGGGCCGAGATGTAGTACGGGCCCATGTCGAGCAGTGGGCCGCCACCCGGGGCGTAGTAGAAGTCGGGGTGGGGATGCCAGCGCTCGTGCCCGGGCGTGACCATCACGGCCGACGCGGAGAACGGACGCCCGATCAGGCCGCCTTCGATCGCCGCGCGGGCGGTCTGGGTACCCGTGCCGAGCACGGTGTCCGGGGCGCAGCCCAGCCGGACGCCGGCCGATCCGGCCCGCTCGACGATCGCGCGGCCCTCCGGGAACGTGACGGCGAGCGGCTTCTCGACGTAGACGTTCCTGCCCGCGTCGATCGCGGCGAGCGAAATGTCGGCGTGCGCGGCGGGGATCGTCAGGTTGAGCACCGTCCGCACGTCCGGATGGTCGAGCAGCCGCGCGACGCTCGTCGCCTCGGCACCGGGCAGCGCGGCGGCGACCGCCGCCGACCGGGCGGCGTCGAGGTCGGCCACCGCGACGATGCTCAACTCGGGGTGCTTGGCCAGCGTCCCCAGGTACGCCCCGGAGATGACCCCGAGACCTACTATGCCGATGCCGTGCGAGCCGCCCACAGCATCCCCCTCTCGATGACGGTACGCACGCTCGGGTGCTCCAGCACGTCGAGGCTGTGTCCCGGGGTCGTCACGACGATCCGCCCGGCACCCCAGCGACGGGTCCAGATCGCCGGCGAGATGACCGGCCGGTGCCACGGCTGCCACTGCCGGGTCGGGTGTGTCGTGGTGGCCAGCACGTCGATCAGGTCGTCGTGCAGCACCCAGTACTGTTCGGTGACCAGGTCGAAGTCCTCGATCCCCGCGGTGATCGGATGCTCCCGGCCCAGCTCGGTGATGTTCACCGTGTGCGGCAGGAAGTTGTCCTCCTCCCCTCCGTGCCGCTCGCACGGCTCCTTGCCCGGATGGGTCGCGAACTGGCCACCCACCAGATGCAGGTAGTCGGAGGAGGCCCGGAACGAGTCTGCGATGCCACCGTGCCAGCCGGTGAAGCCCGTGCCGGCGACGACGGCGGCACTGAGCCCACTCAACTGCTCCGGGGTGATCTGCGACATCGTCACGCACTGCACGACGAGGTCGGTGTCGGCCAGTTCGGCGGCGTCGGCGTAGATCTCCGTCGACCCCTCGACCCGTACGGCGTAGCCGTTGCGTTCGAGGAACGGGATGAACAATTCCGTCGCCTTGACCGGCTGGTGGCCATCCCACCCGCCGCGAACCACCAGTGCCCTGCGCTGTGCCACGCTCGCTCCCTCTCCCGCCCGTCGCCCCGGCAGGCTCGCGCCGCACCGAGCCGGCGTGCCGCCGACGTCCGCGCTTGTCGATCACTAGCACCGTAGCCCGCCCGGCTCGCGGGGTCACGGTGATATAAGCCCTTGTCGACGTGCTGCCGACGCTGTCGCGACGCGGCGGCGGTGTGGGCGAGCGACAGCGGCGACAGCCCGGGGCGGGTGCGGTCAGCCGCACCGCTGTCCGGGTGCCAGTCCTGCTGACCGGCCACCGCGACTGGACCATGGTGGATCCGTCACTACTCGGGCTTATCCATCAAATCAGTTTGATGTATCGTGTGCGGATGCTCCTGTCGAGTCGATCCGCTCCGGCGTTCGTCCGGCTGGCCGGCCACCCGCTGCGCTGGCAACTGCTGACCGAGCTGGCCGGCAGCGACCTGCGGGTGCGCGAGTTGGTCGCCCTGGTCGGCCAGCCGCAGAACCTGGTCTCCTACCACCTGCGACTGCTCCGCGAGGGCGGCCTGGTCAGCACCACCCGCAGCACCTTCGACGGCCGCGACAGCTACTACCACCTGGACCTGGACCGCTGTGCCGAAGCGCTGGCGGCGACCGGCACGGCCCTGCATCCGGCGCTGCGCCTGGCACCGGCACCGGCGGCGCCCCCAGCGGTCACGGCGGTCACGGTGCTCTTCGTCTGCACCGGCAACAGCGCCCGCTCACCTCTGGCCGAAGCCCTGCTCCGGCACCGCACCGCCGGCCAGGTCGCCGCGGCCAGCGCAGGCACCCGCCCCGCGCCCCGCATGCATCCACACACCGCGCGGATCCTGCGCCAGGAGCACGGCATCGACCTGTCGCCCCGGCACCCCCGGCATCTGCACACGCTCACCGGCCGGCGCTTCGACTACCTCATCACCCTCTGCGACAAGGCTCGCGAGGTCAGCCCCGAACTCGTCGACCACGATCGCCGGATCCACTGGAGCATTCCCGATCCCGCGCCGTCCGGTGATCCCGACCGACAGCCCTATCCGGCCATCGCGCGTACGGCGGCCGACATCGACACCCGGATCCGACACCTGATACCCGTGCTCTCCACCATCGACCGTACGGAGGTCCAGCCGTGACCCCAGCCGACCGCTACGCCAGCGTCCGCTATCTCGTCGACGACGTCCGGGCGGCGCTCGACTTCTACACCACCCACCTCGGCTTCCAAGTGAACAGCGATGCGGCTCCGGCCTTCGCCGACGCGGTCCGCGGCCCACTGCGACTGCTGCTGTCCGGACCCGCCAGCTCCGGCGCCCGCGCCACCCCCGCCGACGCCACCGACCCGGGCCGCAACCGCATCCACCTCGTCGTCGACGACCTGGCCGCCGAGATCAACCGACTCCGCGACGCCGGAGTCTCCTTCCGCAGCGAGTTGGTCTCCGGGCCTGGCGGACGGCAGATCCTGCTCGCCGATCCCGCCGGCAACCTGGTCGAACTCTTCCAGCCCGCCCGGTAACCAGCTTGCGGAGGTGTGTCAAACCGGACAGTCCCGCATGCGCGGCGGCTCCCCTGGTCGCGGCCGCGCGCCGCCGGTTACGCCCGCACCGACGGGATGGTGGGCCGGGGGGCGGGTCGATGGCGATGTCGATCCGGGTCATCGGCGAGTACCGCCGCATGGTGTCGACCGCCACGAGCCCGGCGCCGGCGCCGCCGCACCGCCCGCCGGGCGACGGACAGTGGTGCTGGCACCACTGTCAAGAGGCCCTCGCACACCATCGATGACGCTCGCCGTGCTCCATAGCGTCGACCCCGAGACCTTGTCGAAGGGAGCGGGACGTGTTCGAGAGGTGGGGGTCGGCTGTGGTCCGGCACCCGGTGCGGGTCATCGCGACCTGGCTGGTGCTGGTGATGGGGCTGGGTGGCCTGGGCTATCTGGTGCTCGGGCCGGAGGGGGTGGCAGCGGTCGCCGGACAGAACGAGGCGGACTTCCTGCCGGAGCGGTACGAGTCGGTCCAGGCGGCCAGGTTCGCCGAGCGGGCGTTCCCGTCCGACGAGCGGGAGGGGGCGAGCGCCGTGCTGGTGCTGTCCCGCGCCGACGGGGCGGCGCTGGGCGCGGACGACCAGTCCAGCGGGCGGGACGTGGTCGCCGGGCTCGGCGGTGCCGGCGTACGCGGGGTCAGCGAGCCCACGCTGTCACCTAACGGCAAGATCATGCTTGCCCAGGTGACGTTCACGGACGACGTGGGGCACCCGGAGGTGTCCAGCGCGGTCAGCCGGCTCCGTGCGGAGACGTCGGAACGGCTCTCCGGTACGCCGCTGCGCTCCGGCTACACCGGCGAGGCGGCCGTGGCCAAGGACAGCGAACTGCTGGACCTGCTGGTCAGCGTCGGCATGATCGTGATGATCCTGGTACTACTGGTGGTGATCTTCCGGAGCCCGTGGGTGGCCCTGCTCAACCTGCTGGTCATCGCGCTGGTCGGCCAGGGTGCGGTGGTGGTGATCGCGATCGCGGCCAAGGCGACCGGGACGACCCTGGACGGCTCGGTGACCGGGCTGCTGCCGGTGGTGCTCTTCGGGGTGGGCACCGACTACGTGGTGTTCCTGCTGTACCGGTACCGCGAGCGGTTGCGCCTCGGCGAGGACCGGCGTACCGCGATGGTGGCCGCGCTCGGCCGGGTCGGTTCGGCGATCGGGGTCTCCGCGCTGGCGGTGGCGGTGTCCTTCGGCGCGCTGCTGCTCTCCGGGTTCGGGTCGTTCCGGATCCTCGGGCCGGCACTGGCGTTCGCCGTACTCGTGATGGTGCTTGCCGGACTGACCCTGATCCCAGCGGTCTTCTCGCTGCTCGGCCACCGGGCGTTCTGGCCGTCGAAGGCGTGGCGGAACGAGCCGAAGGCAGGCCTGGCCGCCCGTACCGGTGACCTCGTGGCCCGGCGCCCGGTGGCGGTGGCGCTGGCCGCGATCGCCATCCTGGCGGCGCTCGGTGCGGCCGCGCTCCCGCACCGACCCAGCTACGACATCGCCACGATGCCGGCCGGCACCGAGTCGGCCCGCACCATGCAGCGGCTGGAGTCCGGCTTCCCGGCCGGCACCCTCAGCCCCACCTCGGTCTACCTCTCCGGTCCCGGCCTGACCGAGCAGGCCGCCGGCGCGTACGCCGAGCGGCTCGCCGCGCTGCCGATCGTCGGTGATGTCGGCGGGGTGCGGACCACCGGCGAGGCGGCCCAGGTCGACCTGCTGCTCGCCGCAGACCCGTTCAGCGAGAAGGCGCTCGACGCGATGGTGCACGAGCTGCGCCCGGCCGCGCACGCCGCCGCGCCGCCCGGCAGCACCGTCCACGTCGGCGGCGAGACCTCGATCTTCGCCGACGTCCGTGCGGTGGTCGAGACGGACCTGCGGGTGATCCTGCCCGCCGCCGGCCTGCTGATCGGCCTGGTGCTGCTGCTCATGCTGCGCGGGGTACTCGCCCCGGTGTACCTGCTCGGCGCGGTGGTCGGTGGCTTCGTCGCCACGCTCGGCGCGGCGGTGCTGGTCTTCCAGGGTGCGGTGGGGCGGCCGGGGCTGAGCTTCACGCTTCCGCTGATCGTGTACATGTTCGTGGCGTCGATCGGCACCGACTACAACATCCTGATAATCGCCCGGATCAGGGAGGAGTTGCGCGACGGCGCCTCCCGGCGCGAGGCGGTACGGGCGGCGCTGCGCCAGGCCGCCCCACCGGTCGCCGCGGCCGGGGTGATCCTGGCGGCCTCGTTCGGCGCGCTGACCGTCTCGGCGACCCTCGCCGAGGTCGGTTTCGCGGTGGCGGTGGGGGTGCTGCTCTCCACGTTCGTGCTCTCCTGGCTGCTGGTGCCGGCGCTGACCGCGCTGCTCGGCCGGGCCGCCTTCTGGCCGGCGCCGGTGGGCAGAACGGCGGAGACCCCGGCGGCGGACCCGACCAGGGCGCCGGTGTCGGCGACAATGGTGCCGTGATGATGTGGTGGCGACGAGCGGTGTGGGACGCGGGCCACCTGCTGGTCAGCACCGTGCTCGGATTGGCGGCGCTGGGGCTGCTGCCGCTCACCGCCGTCGCGTTGGTGCTCTGCCTGCTGCCGCCGGTGGGTGCGCCCGTGCTGCGGTTGGTGACCGGGCTCATCCGCCGGCTGGCGGACCGGCAGCGGCGCCGGGTCGGGGCACCGATCCCGTCGCCGTACCCCGCCGCTCCGGGCGGGATCCGCGACATCGTGACCGATCCGGCCTTCGGGCGCGACCTCGGATGGCTGCTCGGCCACGCGGTGACCGGCACGATGGCGATGTTCGTCGTCGGGCAATGGCTCGCCGGCCTACAGGGCCTCGTCATCCCGGTGCTGTATCAGCTACTGCCCGCCGACGTGGAGCTTCAGTACCAGGGGCTACCGATCACCAGCACCACCCGGTCGTTGCTCACCGTGCCGATGGGCGTACTGATCCTGTTCGGGGCCTACTTCCTGCCCCGGGCGTACCGGGCCGGCGAGGCGGGGCTGGCCCGGTGGCTGCTCTCGCCCACCGCCGCCGCGCGGCTCAGCGCCCGGGTCGAGCGGCTCGTCGAGACGCGTACGGCCGTGGTGGATGCCTCCGCCACCGAGCTGCGCCGGATCGAGCGCGACCTGCACGACGGCGCGCAGGCCCGGCTGGTGGCGCTGACCATGAACCTGGGCATGGCGGAGGACATGTTCGACGCCGACCCGGTGGCGGCCAAGGCGATGCTCGCCGACGCCCGGGCCGGCGCGCAGACCGCGATGAGCGAGCTGCGCGACCTGGTACGCGGCATCCACCCGCCGATGCTCGCCGACCGTGGCCTGGCCGGGGCGGCCGAGTCGCTCGCCGCGGCCAGCCCCGTGCCGGTCGCCCTCGACCTGCGGCTCGGGCAGCGGCTCGGCGCGCCGGTCGAGTCGGCGGCCTATTTCGTGCTCGCCGAGGCGCTCGCCAACGCCATCAGGCACGCCGGCGCCACCCGGATCGAGATGTCCGTCGTGGACGAGGAGGCCCAGCTCCGGCTGCGGGTCCACGACGACGGCCGGGGCGGCGCCGATCCCGCGCTCGGTACCGGGCTGCGCGGCATCGAGCGGCGGCTGGGCGCGTTCGACGGCAGCGTCACTGTCACCAGCCCGCTCGGCGGCCCCACCCTGGTGGAGGCGGTGCTCCCGTGCGGGTCGTGATCGCCGAGGACCTGGTGCTGCTGCGGGACGGCATGGTGCGGATGCTCACCGCGTACGGCTTCGACGTGGTGGCCGCCGTCGCCGACGGTGCCGGGCTCGCGGAGACCCTCGTGTCACTGCGTCCCGACGTGGCGGTGGTGGACGTGCGCCTGCCGCCGACCTTCACCGACGAGGGCCTGCGCGCCGCGATCGCCGCCCGCCGCGAGGTCCCGGGCCTGCCGGTGCTGATCCTCTCCCAGTACGTCGAGCAGGTCTACGCCCGCGAACTGCTCGGTGACCGGGCCGGCGGGGCCGGTTACCTGCTCAAGGACCGGGTCGGCGAGGTGCGGGAGTTCACCGACGCGATCCGCAGGGTGGCGGCCGGCGGGACGGTACTCGACCCGGACGTGGTGTCCCAACTGCTCGGCAGCGGCCGGGCGGCGCAGTTGGCGACGCTGACGCCGCGCGAGCGGGAGGTGCTGGCGGTGATGGCCGAGGGGCGGTCCAACGGCGCGATCGGCGCCCGGCTCGTGATCACCGAGAAGGCGGTCAGCAAGCACATCAACAGCATCCTGACCAAGCTCGACCTGCCGCCGTCCGACGACGACCACCGGCGGGTGCTGGCGGTGCTGGCGTACCTGGGCGCCTGACCGGCCGGATGCGGGTGCGCCGGTCGCCGATGCGCGGTGCGGCGATCCAGATATAGCCGGATGCCGATTGACAAAGTTTGGTCTCCAAACTTAATGTCGGCTCTCCGGGGGCACCGCGGCGCCCTCGCCTGCGGCGCGCCCCCGGCACCGTCCAGCCGCCGAATCCAGGCAAGGAGTCCCATTGTGAGTCTGCAGAGCACGGTGCCAAGAACCCGCTGGCGGGTCGGCCTGGTCGCGGCGAGCGCCGCCGTACTGCTGGTCTCGGGGGTGACGGTGGCGGTCAGCGCCCAGGCGGCCGCCGGCTGCCGGGTGGCGTACTCGACCTCGGCGCAGTGGTCGGGTGGCTTCACCGCCAACGTCGGCATCACCAACCTCGGTGACCCGGTCAACGGCTGGAGCCTGGTCTGGACGTTCCCGTCCGGCCAGCGGGTCACCCAGGCGTGGAACGCGAACGTCGCCTCCTCGGGCAGCCAGGTGACCGCGACCAATGTCAGCCACAACGGCACGATCGCGACCAACGCCACCGTGTCGTTCGGCTTCAACGGTTCCTGGACCGGCACGAACACCGCGCCCACCTCGTTCGCGCTCAACGGCGTCGCCTGCACCGGCGACGTCGGAGGGCCGACGGGCCAGCCGACCACCCGGCCGCCGACCAGCGCGCCACCGACCACCCGGCCGCCGACCACGCCGCCGGCCGGCAACGCGATGGCGGCGGTGGCCGCGATGCAGCCGGGCTGGAACCTCGGCAACTCGTTCGACGCGGTCGGCGCCGACGAGACCGCCTGGGGCAACCCCCGGGTGACCGAGGCGCTGCTGGACAACGTCCGGGCGCAGGGCTTCAACAGCATCCGGATCCCGGTCACCTGGAGCAACCACCATGGCGCGGCGCCGAGCTACACCATCGACGCGGCCTGGCTCAACCGGGTACGCGAGGTGGTCAACTGGGCGCTCGCCGACGGCTTCTACGTGATGATCAACATTCACCACGACTCGTGGCAGTGGATCAACACGATGCCGACCGACCGCACGAACGTGCTGAACCGCTACAACGCGCTCTGGACGCAGATCGCCACCGCCTTCCGGGACGCCTCACCCCGGCTCACCTTCGAGAGCGTCAACGAGCCGCAGTTCACCGGCAGCTCCGGCGACGCCCAGAACGCGACGCTGCTGCACGAGCTCAACACGTCGTTCCACCGGATCGTCCGGCAGTCCGGCGGCGGCAACGCCACCCGGCTGCTGGTGCTGCCGACCCTGCACACCTCGGCCGACCAGCCCCGGGTGGACGAGTTGGTGAGCACCTTCAACACGTTGAACGACCCCAACCTGATCGCGACCGTGCACTTCTACGGGTACTGGCCGTTCAGCGTGAACGTCGCCGGCGGGACCCGCTTCGACGCCACCGCGCAGCAGGACCTGACCGGGGTCTTCGACCGCGTCTACAACGCGTTCGTGTCCCGCAACATCCCGGTGATCATCGGCGAGTACGGGCTGCTCGGCTTCGACCGGCACACCGGCACGGTCGAGCAGGGCGAGAAGCTGAAGTTCTTCGAGTACCTCGGCCACTACGCGCGCAACCGGAGGATCACCACCCAACTCTGGGACAACGGACAGCACTTCGGCCGCACCTCGTTCCAGTGGAGCGACCCGGAGCTGTTCGCGCAGATCAGGTCGAGCTGGACCACCCGCTCCGGCACCGCGTCGAGCGACCAGGTGTACGTGCCGCGCACCGGCTCGGTCACCGCCAAGAGCCTGACGCTCAACCTGAACGGCACCACCTTCGCCGGCCTGCGCCAGGGCAACACCGACCTCGCCAACGGCGCCGACTACACCGTCTCCGGCAACACCCTCACGCTCACCGCCGCCGCCGTGACCCGGCTGGTCGGCAACCGGGCGTACGGCGTCAACGCCAACATCCAGGCGCGGTTCTCCCAGGGTGTGCCGTGGCGGATCAGCATCATCACGTACGACCCGCCGGTGCTCACGAACGCGACCGGACCGGCCAGCTCGTTCGCGGTACCCAGCCAGTTCCGGGGCGACCAACTCGCCACGATGGAGGCGAAGTACGCCGACGGCAGCAACGCCGGCCCGCACAACTGGACGTCGTTCAAGGAGTTCGACGTCGCCTTCGCCCCGAACTACAGCGCCAACTCCATCACGCTCAAGCCCGAGTTCTTCGCCGAGGTCAACGACGGGCAGCGGGTCACCCTCACCTTCCACTTCTGGAGCGGCACCACCGTCACCTACTACGTCACCGAGTCGGGTGGCAACGTCACCGGCAGCACGTCGTGACCGGCACCGGGGTGTCGGGGCCGCGCCCCGGCACCCCGGTCCGCCCTCGCGCCCGACCCCCGGCCGGCCGGCGGCAAGCTGTGACCGGGGCTGTCCAGGAACGCCGGGGAGCCGGAGAGTTCGCCGATGTTGAGGATCTGCCCGTACGGCAGGTAGGGCGTACGCAGGCGCTTGGTGTCCTGTAGGTACATCGGCTGGGTCAGTGCCACCGAGTTCTGGTAGAGGTTCACCCCCTCGATCGTCGTCGGGTACTGGTAGACGGGGCCGGGGCGTTGGCGTCCAGGCTGGTGTAGCGCTCGCCCCACCACCGGTAGACGATCGCCTTCTCCAGGGCGGGATCGGGTGCGCCCTCCTGGTGCGTCTATTGCTCATCCGATCCTCCTGGTGGTGGAGGTGGGAAAGTCAGCTCGTCGGGATCCAGACCCGCATGGTGGAGGGCCCGCGGTTGGCCCAGGCGTGGTACGCGACCAGCGGAACCTCGACCGGCTCCCCCTGCGTCGCGCCCGCCGGCCCGACCCGGTCCCCGTGGTAGGGCCAGTCCCGGTCCGGCGGGGCGAGGTGGTGGCAGTGCACCACGACCCGGCCGCCGGCCAGCACGGGTGGCCGGCTGAGGTCGACCCGGAGTTCGTCGACGCTCCCGCCCCCCGGCAGGTCCATCGACTCGACCGCGTACACCAGCGGGCCGCGCTGCACGGCGACGCAGCCGCGGACCGCATCGATGCGCGGATCCGGGTAGCTGAACCAGGGCGCCATGGGCAGGCTCAGCACCGCCTCGTCGCCGGCCCGCCACACCCGGCGCTCGGTGGCGTAGCCGGGGCGCACCGGCCGGGTGTCCGCGCCCACGGTCAGCGTGCCGCCCTGCTCCGCCCAGCCCGGCACCCGCAGCGACAGCGTCCAGGGACGGTCGTCGTCGCCGTCGATCCGCACCCGGATCTCCCCGTCGGCGGGGTAGCCGGTGCTGACGGTGATCCGCCGCTCCGGTCCGCCCGCCGGGCGCTGCACGATCGTCCCGGGCAGGTACTGGTGGATCTGCAGGCCCTCGTCGTCGGTGGTGGCGACGTACGCGGCGAGGCTGGCCAGGGTACGTGCCACGTTGGTCGGGCAGCACGACACCTCGTACCAGGGCGCCCGCTGCGCGGCGGCGGCCCGGATGCTGGGCCGCTCGGCGTCCGGGACGGTGCCGGGCTCCCGGCGGTGCAGGGTGTTGGTGTAGAAGAAGCTCCTGCCGTCGGCCGCCGGTGACGTCGACACCACGTTGAAGAGCGTCCGCTCGATGAGGTCGGCGTACCCGGAGTCGCCGCAGGCGAGCAGCAGCCGCCAGGCCAGCATCACCGAACCGACCCCGGCGCAGGTCTCCGAGTAGGCGCGGTCGGGCGGCAACACCCAGTCCTCGCCGAACGCCTCGTCCTGGTGCCGGGAGCCCTGCCCACCGGTGACGTACGTGCGCCGCGCCACCGTGGTCCGCCACTGGTCGCGTACCGCCTTGAGCAGGCCGGGGTCGTCCGTCTCGGTGGCGACGTCGACGGCCCCGGCCGCGAGGTAGTTCGCCCGTACCGCGTGCCCGCGCAGCACCGTCGCCTGGCGTACCGGAATCTCGTCCTGGAAGTACTCCCGGCGCCACTCCACGTCGCCCAGCCGGCCGTGGCCGCGCCGTTCGACGAAGAGCGCCGCCTGGTCCAGGTAGCGGTCGTCGCCGGTGACCCGGGCGAACTCCACCAGCGCTGGCTCGATCTCCGGGTGCCCGCAGAGGCCGTCGATGCCGCCCGGCCCGAAGGTCTCGCAGACGTTGTCGGCGGCCCGCCGGGCGACCGCCACCAGCCCGTCGTCCGCGTCCGGCCGGGTACGGGCGCGGGCGACGGCGGCCTGGAGGAGATGGCCGACGCAGTAGAGTTCGTGCCCCCATCGCAGGTCGGACCAGCGCGGTGGCTGGCCTGCGTGGCCGAACCTGGTGTTGAGATAGCCGTCGGCGTCCTGGGCCCGGGCCACCCGGTGCACGACGGCCCGGAACCTCGCCTCCACCTCCGGGTCGCCGGTCCGGCCGATCTCCCAGGCCATCGCCTCCAGGAACTTGTAGACCTCCGAGTCGGAGAACTCGCGCCCCCGCCGCTGCCCGGCCGGGTCGTCGCCGGTGGCCACCAGGTCGAAGTTGCGGATCCAGCCCTCCCGCTCGAGCCAGTGCGCGATGTGTTCGAGACTGGCCGCCGCGTTGACGGATTGACGCTCGGCCCAGAAGCCGCCGGTGATGCGGACCTCGTCCAGTCCGAGCGGCCGGAGCCGCCCGCGGCTCGGCAGGACAGGGGCCGCAGTGGAGGCGCTGGATGCCATGGTCATCCCTTCAGTGCGCCGGACATGAAGCCGCGCACGTAGTGTCGTTGGAGCAGCAGGAACAGCACGACGCACGGCAGCGCGAGAACGACGACGCCGGCCTCCGTCGCGCCGTAGTCGACGACGCCCTGCACCTGGCCGCGGAGGTTGGCCACGGCGAGCGGCAGCGTCATCCGCTCGGAGTCGTTGATCAGGATCAGCGGCGCCATGAAGTCGTTCCAGGCGGCAAGGAACGCGAAGAGTCCCACGGTGATCAGGCCCGGCTTGACCGCCGGGACGAGCACCCGCCACAGCGCGCTGAACGAGGAGCAGCCGTCGACCTTCGCCGCCTCGTCGAGTTCGCGCGGCACCGCCTCGAAGGAGATCCGCATCAGGAAGGTGGAGAACGGCAACTGGAACATGGTGAGCACCAGCGCGACACCGACCAGCGAGTTCTGTAGCCCGACCTCGTTGAGCAGGACGTAGAGCGGGATGAGCAGGGTCGCGTACGGGACCATCAGGATGGCCAGGGTGAGCAGGAACAGGACGTTCCGGCCGGGGAAGCGGAACCGCGCGAAGGCGTACCCGCCGAGCAGCGAGATCAGCAGGGTGAGGGCGACAGTCAGCAGTGAGACGAACGCCGAGTTGGCGAGGTAGCGCCAGATCCCGGCCTGGTAGTCGGCGAGGGTCGTGTAGTTGCCGAAGCCCCATCCGGTCACCTGGTTGGTGCCCGGCTGCGGGGAGACCGAGGCGACGGCGGTCCACACCAGCGGGAAAAGGAAGATCACCGCCACGGCTCCGGTGAAGACCCAGTAGGGCGTCCGGAAGGCGACACCGGCGATGGTGAGGCCGCGCGGCCTCGGCCTGGTCGGCACCTTCTCCGCTGGTCGGGGCGGCCCGGCGACGGCGGCCCGAATGGGGCTGGAGTCCACGGTCATGGCGTCAGTTCTCCTCGGACCGGAAGGCGCGCAGTTGCAGCGCGTTGATGAGGACCAGGGCCGCCAGCACGATGACCGAGAGCGCCGCCGCGACGCCGAGGTCGTTCTGTCCCTGGAACGCGATCATGTAGATGAGCTGGACCACCGTGATGGTGCTGTTGTCCGGGCCGCCCTTGGTGAGGATGTAGAACTGCTCGAAGGCGAGCAGGGAGCCGGTCACGCAGAGCACGGTCGTCAGCGCCAGCGTCGGGCGGAGCAGCGGCAGGGTGACGCTCCGGAAGGTCTGCCAGCGGGTGGCCCCGTCCGAACGCGCCGCCTCGAAGACGTCCGCCGGGATGCTCTGCAGCCCGACCAGCATGAGCACCATGTAGAAGCCGGCGTAGCGCCAGACGATGAGGAACACCGTGGAGAAGAGCGCCGCGTTCGGCGAGCCGAGGAAGGTGACGCCGAGGCGCTCCACCACCGGCGCCAGCGGGCTCGCGTACGGCGAGTAGAGCACGTAGAACAGCAGTGACGCCGAGGCGAGCCCGAGCGCGCTGGGCACCAGGAACGACGCCCGGAGCAGGTTGTTCCACCGGCTGGACTCCTGCACCAGCAGGGCCATTCCCAGGCCGAGGGTCAGCAGCAGCACGGTCGTAATCACCGTGTACTTGACGGTGAAGACCACCGAGTCGGTGAAGAAGCGGTGGTCGACCGCCTTGCTAAAGTTGTCCGGCGCGTTGAGACCCTGGTCGCCGCTGAGCAGCGGCCATCGCGACACCGACATCTTGACCACGAGCAGCAGCGGCAGCACGAACAGCGCCGCGACGAATGCCGCGGTCGGCGTGGCGTAGATCCAGCCGAGTAGGGCCTGCCGCCGGCTGGGGCGGACCCGGCCCCGCAGCGCCGCGCCGGTTGGGCGTGCCGGTGCGCTGACGTTCATGACAACTCCTCGTTCGATCGGCGACGGGCCGGACCGGCGACGCGTTGCGGTGCCGCGCGGCGGGCGTATGCCGGGTCCGCACAGTGGCGGCTGGGCCGGCATACGCCTGCGGCGCCCCTGTCTATTGCTGGAGTACCGCGGTGATTTCCTTGTTGTCCTTCTGGAGGTCGCCGCTGCCGTTGAGCACCTGGTTGCGGATGAGGGTCAGCCAGGGGCTGCCCGGTGCGTTGAACGCCTGCTGGAAGTTGAGTGCGACCGGGGTGTCGCCCTTGCCGGCGACCTGGTTGATGGTGACCAGGCGGGGGTCCTGGGCGGCGTACCTGTTGTTGGCCAGGTCGGAGCGGGACACCACGTCCTTGTTCTTGGCCAGCACCTCCACCTGGGCTTCCTCGGACATCATCCAGCTCAGGAAGTTCCAGGCCTGCGCGGCCTTCCTGGAGTCCTTCGAGACGCCGATGCCGTCGCCGCCGACGAACGTCGAGGCACCGCCGTTCGGACCGGGGATGCCGGCGACGCCGACGTCGAACGGCGTCGACGACAGCAGCGTCGCCGGGTAGAACATCAGCCCGACCTTGCCCTCGGTGAACGCCGCCGTCCAGGTCGGGCCGGTCTCGCCGGACGAGGCCGGCAGGACGGCGCCGGACTTCCACAGGTCGGCCCAGGTGCTGTACACCTTCTGTGCGGTCTCGTCGGCCAGCTTCGCCTCGGTGCCGTCCTCGCTGAGCACCTCGCCGCCGTCGGCCCAGATGGACGGGAACCAGGTGAAGACGAGGCATCCGCCGCAGTTCAGCCCGGCCGCCGTGCCGTAGACGCCGGCCTTCTCGGTGGCCTGGACGGCCTTCGCGGCCGCGGCGTACTCGGCCAGGCTCGCCGGCGCCTTCTCCGGGTCCAGCCCGGCGTCCTTGAAGAGTTGCTTGTTCCAGAACAGCATCGACAGGTCGAGTACGAAGGGCAGCACGTGGGCCTTGCCGTCCCGGGTACCGGCCGAGAGGTGGCCCTTGTTGATGGAGTCCTTGAAGCCGAGGCCGTCGATGTTGGCGCTGAGATCCTGGAACAGTCCCTGGTTGACCCAGTTCGGCACGTAGACGATGTCGGCGGCGAAGAGGTCCGGCAGGCCGCCGGAGCCGGCCGCCGCACCCACCTTCGCGACGTAGTCGTCGTTGGGGACGACGGTCAGCTTGACCTTGTTCTGGTGGCCGGCGTTGTACGCCTCGACCAGAAGTTTCGCCTGCTTCTCCAGCGGGGCCCGGGTCCAGAGCGTCAACTCGCTGCCGTCGTCGACTCCGGTGGGGCCCGCCTCGGCCACGCCGCCCTGGTCGCCCGGACCGTCGTCACCGCACGCCGCCACGATGAGGACCAGCGTCGCCGCCAGGACTCCGGCGAGCGACCGCAGGACGGTCCGCCCGCCCGATCTTCTTTCCATGACTCTCCTCGGGTTCGTGTGAGATGTGCGCCGTTCTCCCTGTTGTTGCGGTAGCGGGGTGACTACAGCCGCTGCGCCAGTCGGTGGTAGCCGCTGTTCCAGCGCAGGTGGTTGACGAACGACCGGTAGTCGGTCGCAGCGTCGATCATGAGCAGTTCGACACCGGACATGTCGGCAAAGTCGGCGAGGGCCGTGTGCATCCACGCGACCACACCGACCACCCGATCGTCGGCGGTGGCGTCCAGGCACGTCCGGCGGATCGCGTCGGCGGTGGTCAGCACCGGTTTCCAGACGAGGCGAGGGTGCACCCCCGGCCCGCCGGCGAGCCGCTGGCACACCTCGCGGGACTGTGTCGCGACCTGTTCGAGCACCTCTTCGCCGTAGAGCGACTCGCTTCCCGTCAGGAACCAGATCTCCGCCGGTTCGTTCGCCATGCCCACCTGCGTCACTCCGTTCCACCCGACCCGGCCGGATCCGCTCCGGTGGCGCGGATCGGGCCGGTCAAGGTCGCTGGCGGCCAGGGGCAGCCGCGGGCCAACCGAACGCGGTACTCGCCGGGGCGCACCGGGGCGCCGAGTCGTCGTCACGGTCACCGGCCCCTCTCGTACCGAAAACCTTTTCGGAGGATTCTGGTGGCCAGGTTACGGTCGTGTCAACAGTGGATTTCGGGCCTGGCTACGGATCACCGGCCAGGATCGACAGCGCCGTGCCCGGCCGTCGGCCCCCGCCGAAACTCTTTCGGGATGCCCGAAGAAGGGCGACGCCCCGAGCACACCGGCCCCCGGGTCGCGCACCGCGTCCCGGCCGTAACCACCGGCAACGGAACGGTGTCGGCCAGCGGCGGCCAGGGGTCGGTGCGGGAGCCCACGACGATCAGCCGGTCGACGGCATCCACGGTTCGCGGCGAGGAACTGCCAGCGGAGGCGCCCCGGACACCGCCCCTTACTCAGCACGGCCCGAAAGCCTTTCGGCCGGGTTTCAGCACCGCTGCGGCCGGCAGGATCCACTCTCGGCTCCTCCCCCGCACCGGGGAGTACCCGGAACGGTCGCGCCACCGGGCGGCCCAGCAGGGACCGGTGACGCCGCCACGAAACCGCGACCGAAAAGATCAACATCGTGGCCGGCGGGGCGGAAGGGCTCGACACGCCTCCGAGGTGCGCGGTAGGGGTAACCCTCGGTCAAAAGGAGAGGCCAGCTTCAGTGCGTGCGGACGGTCGCGCGGCACAGACTTTGTCGACCGACTTCTGCCCGGGTGGCAGTCGCGCTCTTCTGGGAGGGACCATGTCGAACTCGGAGAAGCTCCGCGTCAGTCGACGCGCGGTGCTCGGTGGCGCCGCCGCTCTGCTGGGTGGCGGGCTGGCGTCACCACCGGCCGCGTGGGCCGACGGCCCGGGACCCCGCCGCGACGGTTCGACACGTCGGCCGGTGGACCGGAAGTCGGTGGACGCCGTGGCGTCCCGACTGGACCGCGATCTCGTCGAGCTGCGCCGTGACATCCACCGGCACCCCGAAACGGCGGGTACGGAGCGGCGGACCGCTGCCGTGGTGGCACGGCGGCTTCGCGCGGCCGGCCTCGACGTCAGGACCGGTGTCGGCGGGCACGGAGTCGTGGCCGTCCTCACCGGTGCCCGTCCCGGCCGGACGGTCGCCTACCGGGCGGACATGGACGCGGTACCGCCGGGTGATCAGTTCGGCGGCGGCCCGCTGCCGGCCCACCTGTGTGGACACGACGTGCACACCACGGTGGGTGTGGGCGTCGCGGAGGTTCTGGCAATGCTGCGCAACCGACTCACCGGCTCGGTGGTGTTCGTCTTCCAACCCGCCGAGGAGGCGCTCGCCGGTGCCGCCGCGATGCTCGACGACGACGTGTTCGCCCGGGTCCGGCCGGCGGAGATCCATGCCCTGCACTGCGGTCCCTTCCCGGTCGGCCAGTTCGTCGTCACTCCCGGGTGCGGGCTCCCCGGTCAGGATCGCGGCACTGTGACGTTGACGGGTCCGGACGCGACGGCCCGGGCGCAGCGGCTCGCTGCCGAGATCAACGTCCTCGGCACCGTCACTCCGCCCGCCACGCCGGCGGACATCGAACGGCTCGTGGCGGACATCCTCACCCCGGACGGGCCGTTGGCCGAATTCGTCTTCATCCGGGCAGAGGTGCCCGACGCCGAGGGCCCGGCCGAGGTCCGGATCTCCTACCGCTGCTGGCCGGAGCACCGGTATCCCGAGATCCGCGAACAGGTCCGCCGGCTCGCGGGGTCGTACGGCGGGGCGGTGGGTTTCCCGAACGACCCGTTCCCGGCCATGCTCTGCCCGGAGCAGGAGGGCCTGGCACTGCGGCGCTACCTGCGCCAGAGCGTCGGCCACGCCCGGGTACGGACGCTGCAGGCCCCGGTCCCGTTCAACGGTGAGGACTTCGCGTTGTTTCTCGACCGGCTTCCCGGCACCTACACCTTCCTCGGCGTCCAGGCGCCCGGTGCCGGCGTCGAGACCAGCGCTCCGCACTTCGGCACCTTCGACCCGGACGAGCGGGCCATCGGGTACGGCGTCCGTGCGATGGCCGGCTGGCTGGCCGGACGCACCCGCACCTAGTACCGCGACAGCAGCGTCATGTCGTCGGTAGCGGCAGAGGCGGGCCCGGTACTGGTGTCGTCGGCGCCATCGGAACCAGACCCACACCTGCTGGTGCACGGTGGTGTCGCGCTGACAGAGCGGTGCGTAGTCTTCGGAGACCGCGGAGAACCGGCAGCGGGAGGGCGGCCACCCCCGTCGGTAGGATCGTCCGGGTGGATCTGGACGACACCGCCGCCCGGCTCGGGGTACCCGTCGAGGACGTCGACCGCGTGCACCGGCTCGCCGGCGACCGGCCGTCGGCTCCGCTGCCCGCCAAGGCCGACGCGCCCGCGATCCTCGACCGGCTCGCGGTGCGGCCGGACGACGCCGCCGAGATCATGGCTGGCTGGCCCGATCCGGGCTCTCCGCTGTGGACCGCGGAGCTGCGCTGGCTACTCGACCGCTCGATCGCCCTGGTCCGCGCCGATCTCGGCGGCCACAGCTGGCTGTCGCCCGGTCCGGAGCTGCCGCGCGAACGGGGCCCCGCCTGGCGGCATCTCTACGTGTACGCGTACCTGGCCCTGGTCGACGTCGTTACCGGGTACCACCGCGACCACGGCATCGCCGATGCCGTGTCGTGGGCGACCCTCGCCGACCTGGGCCGCAACCTCGCGGTCGACCGACGGATGCACCGCGAGGGCTGGCCGGTCATGCAGAGCTGGCTGACGCTGCACGCGCGCGGCGGCATCTACGAGCTGGGCCGGCTGCAGCACCAGCGCGGCGGCACCGCCATCGACCTGCACATCCCCGAGTCGGGGCCGATGACCCCGGAGGCGGTCACGGCGTCGCTCGACGAGGCGCGCGCGTTCTTCCCGCGCCACTTCCCCGACGAGCGCTACACGGCGTTCTCCTGCGGCTCCTGGCTACTCGACCCGCAGCTACTGGAGTACCTGCCCGCGGACTCCAACATCGTTCGGTTCCAGCGGAGGTTCGAGCTGGAACCCTACGAGGAGCTGGAAGGGCTGGACGCCGACGTCGAGGTGCTGCGGTTCGTGTTCCGTACCCTGGCCACGCCGCTTGATGAGCTGCCGCGCCGCACCGTGCTCCAGCGCACGATCGTCGACCACCTGAAGGCCGGCCGCCACTGGCAGATCCGCCGCGGCCGCCTCCCGATCTAGCCACACCCCTGGTGCTGCCACGGCACCGTCAGGGGTAGCCGTGTCGTCGGTGGTGGCAGCGGCGGGCCCGACCGCCAGGGTGGCGACCGACAGGGCCAGGAACACGGGGGGCCACGCCGACGCCGACGCCGACGGCGGTCGCGGTAACCCGGAGTGGATAGCCAGTTCCGACAGCTACGAGCGCCGGTACTGGGTCGGCGCGGGTGCGTCGGAGGCCCGGCCCAGCACCCGGGCAAGCCACTCGGTACGGGTCCGGCGCGCGGCGGCCGAGACCCCCGCCGTCGGGAACAGGGCGTCGAATCCGTGGAAGCCGCCCGCCCAGACGTGCAGTTCCGCCTGGCCGCCGGCCGCCCAGATCCGGCTGGCGTACTCGACGTCCTCGTCGCGGAAGACCTCGGCCGTGCCGGCGTCGACGTAGCTGGTCGGCAGGCCCGAGAGGTCGTCGGCCACCGCCGGTGAGACGTAACCGGGCACGTCGCCGTCGGTGAGGTCGCCGAGTACCGACCGCCATCCGAACTGGTTCATCTCCCGGGTCCAGGGTCCGGGCACGCCGGCGTACTGCTGGCTGGAGGTGCTGTCGTTGCGATGGTCGAGCATGGGGCAGATCAGCACCTGGGCGGCGATCGCCGGAGTACCTCGGTCGCGTGCCATCAGGGTGACCCCGGCGGCGAGGCCACCTCCGGCGCTGATGCCCGCGACGACGACACGGGCAGGGTCGATGCCCATTTCGTCGGCGTGCTCGGCGACCCAGAGCAGGCCCTGGTAGCAGTCGTCGACCAGGGTCGTGCCGGTGGCCTCCGGCGCCAACCGGTGGTCCACCGAGACCACCACGGCGCCGAACCGGTCGAGCCAGTCCAGCGGGATGTCGATCTGCGAGAACCGGTCGCCCATGACCATGCCCCCACCGTGGATCCAGTAGACGCAGGGTGCCGGCCCGGCACGGTCGGCGCCGGCGGGAGTCAAGATGGACAGCGGGATCTGCGCACCGTCCGGGCTCGGGACGGTGACCTCGCGCCGGTCGACCGCATGCCCTTGCAGGAGGCTCTCGACCGGCGGCGTCGGGAACTGGCGCAGTTGCGCGAGCACCTCGGGACTGAGCTCGGACATCGGCGGCATGTCGGCGAGCAACGCGCGCAGTTCGGGATCGGTGTCGGGGCGGGTACGCGTCATGGTGGGTTCCTTCCAGTGAATTCGGTCAGATGACCGGGAAGACGGTCGAGCAAGGAATGGTCCGTCGGCCCCGTGGCTACTCGGCAGGCTCAGAAGGCCGCCTTGCCGCCCACCGGCACCTCGTCGGTGTAGTCGGAGGCGGCGGCGAGCAGCGGCTGGAGCTTCGCGACCAGCGCCTGTGCCTCCCCGGTCGCGAAGAACTCGCCGTGGGCCTCTTCGCTGGTCCAGCCCTCGGTGACGGAGACGACGTCCCGGTTGCCGGCCGAGCGGCTGACCAGGAAGACGACGCAGTCCTCGTGGGACAGCGACGGCGCGGCGAGCAGCAGCTCCACCACTTCGTCGCCCTTCCCGGGCCGGGCGGTCATGGTGGCGTGGAAACCGTGTGTGACGCGCATGGGCGGCCAAACCTCTCATTCGCGGAGCCGTCGCACGCTCCTGGGATAGCGACTAACCCATGAAAGCATCGCGATCAGGAGAAATGTTAGAACGATACTCTTTGAGGCTTGCCTGATCCTACTGTCGCAGCGAGGATCGAATCGTGCTTGAATCAGCTCGTGAGCCTTGACGAGCTAGCCGCGCTGATCGCCCGGCACGCCCGACCCGATCAAGGCACCCCGATCGAGGGTGTCCTGGTCTCGAAGGTCGAGCGGCCCTATCCGCCGTCACCGTCGATGTCCGGCACGGTGCTGGCACTCATCGTCCAGGGCGCGAAACGGATCGCGCTGGGTGAGCGCGTCTACGAGTACCGCGCCGGGCAGTACCTCATCGCCTCGGTCGACCTGCCGATCACCGGCCACTTCACCGAGGCCAGCCTCGAACGGCCCGCGCTGGGCTTCGGCCTGACCCTGCACCCGGCCACCGTCGCCGAACTGCTGTTGCAGGCGGCCCCTGGAGACCTGCCGCCCGCCGGCGGCGGCGCGCCGTCCGGCATGGCCGTCAGCTCCGCACCCGACGAACTCCTCGACGCGGTGATCCGGCTGCTACGCCTGCTCGACCGGCCACGCGACCTGACGGTGCTCGCCCCGCTGATCAAGCGGGAGATCCTGTGGCGGGTCATCACCGGCGAGCAGGGCGCGGTCGTCCGCCAGCTCGGCCTCGCCGACAGCAGCCTCAGCCACATCGCCCGGGCGGTCCGGTGGATCCGCGACCACTACACGCAGTCGTTCCGGGTCGACGACGTGGCGCAGCTCGCGGGGATGAGCACATCCGCCTTCTACCGCAACTTCCAGGCCGTCACCGCGATGAGCCCGATCCAGTTCCAGAAACAGATCCGGCTCCAGCAGGCCCGGCTCCTGCTCGCCACCCATCCCAACGACGTCACCGGGGTGGGCCACCGGGTCGGCTACGACAGCGCGTCACAGTTCAGCCGCGAGTACCGCCGCCAGTTCGGCACGGCCCCCAGCCAGGACGCGGCCCGGCTGCGCGACACCACGCCGAGCACCACGCCTGCCGCCCTGGTCTGACAGCCCGTACCGACCGCCGGGCGCCACGAAGCGGTTCGTCGCCACCTGCCGAAAATGGTGCGGTCCACGCCCGACGGCTCCCTACGGTGCAGCGATGCAGGGGCAGCCTTACGACCGCAGCAAAGATCCCGACCCCACGAATCCCACCCGGCGCCGCGGATCGACGGTGGTTCATCCGGCCCAGCCGTGGACGTCGACGACTCACGGGTCTCTGCGGCATCTGGAGGCCGAGGGGCTCGAGGCCGCACCGCGGGTCGTGGGATCGGGGTTCGACGATGCCGGAAACGAGATCCTGAGCTGGACAGAGGGCACGATCTTCGCCGAGGCGGTGTGGCCGGATCCGGAACTCTCGCTGCACGATGTCGGGGCGATCCTTCGTCGACTGCACCGGCCGCGACCCGCGCCGAGTGGTTTCGATGCTTCCTCGACGGCTACGGCCTGGCCCGCGCCGCGCGGGCGGACCTCGTCGAGCGGATCCTCCGATTCGCGATCACCGACAACGGCTGGTACGCGCGCACCCAGGGCTTCACCCGCGAGGCACGCAACGGCGAAGGACTGTGGACACTGGCCCGGCAGTCGCGCGCCGCACTCTGCACACTCGAACACCGCGACCTGCTGACCCGGGCAAGCCCTGCGATGACCGGCAATTCCCACCGATAGGCCCTCAGCGCCGTGCCGGTGTCCGGGCAAACTTCCCCGCAATCCGGGCACGATCTTGCCTTATTGATAGACACTTCCCTATCCTCGCTGTGGAAAGCGCTTTCCATCCGCTTCGACGCTGGCGCCCTGTCCACCGGCACCAGCGACCTCGCGGCCGGCGCCGGCCGGCGCGAAGGTCCGGGCCGCGGCGGAACCGCGCCCAGATCCGCGTACCGAAGGGCACCCGTCCATCCCGGGCGGCGGGCGACGGGTCGACAGCCGGGACGGGCCGGCGACATGACCACGGTAGGTACCGGCAACACCAGCAGTTGCAAACGAAGGTGAGGCGGAGATGAGACGACGAACAGTCGCATTGCGACTCCAGGCGGCGCTGGCCACCGGGGCCGTCACGGTCGCGGTCGGTGTCGCACTGCCGATGCACCAGGCGTCGGCGGCGTCCGGCAGCGCCACCGGCTACGCGACCCAGAACGGCGGGACCACCGGCGGCGCGGGCGGGCAGACGGTGCGGGCCAGCACGGGCACCGCGATCCATGCGGCCCTGTGCGGCCGGGCCAGTAGCAGTACCCCGATCATCATCGAGGTCTCGGGGACCATCAACCACGGCAACACCAGCAAGGTGTCGGGCGACAGCTGCAACACCGCCGCCGACAAGATCGAGCTCAAGGAGATCAGCAACGTCACGATCATCGGGGTCGGTGGCGGGGCCGTCTTCGACCAGCTCGGCATCCACATCCGCGACTCCAGCAACATCATCATCCAGAACGTGACCGTCCGGAACGTCAAGAAGTCGGGCTCGCCCACGTCCAACGGCGGTGACGCCATCGGCATGGAGAGCGCCGTCCGCAACGTGTGGGTCGATCACGTCACCCTGG
This sequence comes from Plantactinospora sp. KLBMP9567, assembly GCF_033446045.1. Lineage (NCBI taxonomy): Bacteria > Bacillati > Actinomycetota > Actinomycetes > Micromonosporales > Micromonosporaceae > Plantactinospora > Plantactinospora sp. KLBMP9567. The sequence goes on from NZ_JAWQRR010000027.1 coordinate 256,425, forward strand.
AGGCGTCGGGTGGGGAGTCGGAGGGCTTCGACGGCCTCTTCGACATGAAGGACGACACCCAGTACGTCACGCTGTCCTACAGCATCCTGCGCAACTCAGGCCGTGGCGGCCTCGTCGGGTCCAGCGAGAGCGACCGCTCGAACGGCTTCATCACGTACCACCACAACCTGTACGAGAACATCGACTCCCGTACGCCGCTGCTCCGTGGCGGCATAGCGCACATCTACAACAACCACTACGTGAGCCTGCACGAGTCCGGCATCAACTCCCGGGCCGGGGCTCGCGCCAAGGTGGAGAACAACTACTTCAGGAACTCCAAGGACGTCCTGGGCACCTTCTACACCTCCGAGGCCGGCTACTGGCAGGTCAGCGGCAACATCTTCGACAACGTCACCTGGTCCGGCCCGGGCAGCGAGAACAACCCCGCCGGCCCCAACCCGCAGTCCAACACCACCGTCAGCATCCCGTACTCCTTCAGCCTGGACGGTGCCAACTGCGTGCCGGACGTCGTCCGCCAGACGGCGGGCGCCAACACGGGTCTGCGGGTGTCGGACGGCAGTTGCTCGCCGCAGGGACCGACGCCGACGCCGACCAGGCCCACGCCGAAGCCCCCCACACCGACGCCGACCCAGCCCAGCGGGACCAACCTGAGCATCGGGGCCGGCTCCGACGGCTCCAGCAAGGCCGACGGGACGGGCTACGGCAACGTGCGGGACGGCAACATGAGTACCTACTGGTCACCGGCCGGCTCGACCGGCTCCATCTCGATCAAGTGGGGTTCCCCCACCACCGTGTCCAGGATCAACATCCGTGAGGCGTCTGGCTCTGCGGGCAACATCGGATCCTGGCGAGTGGTCAACCACGACACCGGTGCCGTCCTGACCTCCGGCAGCGGAGCGGGCGTCATCACCTTCCCCGCGACCTCGCTTCGCAAGATCACCTTTGAGATCACCAGTTCGACCGGCACGCCGAGCGTCGCCGAGTTCGAGACCTACGCCGGGTAGCAGCGCCGTACTCCGGGTCCGGCACTGCCCGGACGCCCCGGGCATCAGAACCCACCCGGCACGGACATCGGGCGGGGCCGTCAGCCACGATGGCCCCGCCCCCGCCCGATCCGGCCAGGGAACGGACCGAGCCAGGTGGGTTTCGCCGTCACCGGTGGCCCTGGCCGGACCACGCCCTGGCGGCCGCGTCGAGGCACCGTGGTCACAGCCCCACGTCCGGGCGACGACGGCACCACGTGACGATGCGTGGTCATTCCTCTGTGCCCGGTGATTGACAGATCGATCATGGCGGCTCGAAGATTTACCCAGCCTGGGCAGTGGGCGACGATCGCCGCCGGTCGGGCGGTATTTGCATCCTGCGTGTCATCCAGCGGTTCGCCGTGTCCCGGCGGCCGATCCCGAGAGGGAGAACTGCGCAGAAAGGAATGCAACATCATGTCAGATCTTCCTGGCCCCGGGTGGCGGCGCCGCGTCTTCCTCGCGGCATCGGTCGCCCTCGCCGGCGTGCTACTGGTCACCCCGGCCTCGGCGGTCACGCCGGACCCGGGCTCGTCGGGTTCCGCTTCCGCCGGGGACATCGATCTCGGACGGCTCGCGGGCGAGGAGACGAGTGTCGTAGAGGTTCTGCTCGCCGACAGTAGCGAGCTGGACAAACTGGTCGCTACCGGCGTCGATCTCGACCACCACGTGAGCCGCACCCCGAGCGGCATCGTGGTGCACGCCGTCGTCACCCCGAACGAGGTCGCCACGTTGCGGGCCCGCGGCTACCGGCTGGGAGACGTGCTCTTCACCCCGGACGACTCGGCGCAGCGGATCGCGGAGCGCGAGGCGACCATCGCCGCCCACGTCGCGGAGAACGAGGCGCTCACCGAGAACCAGGCGCGGGGCACCCAGGCGACCTCCGATGTCAAGATCATCCGAGCCGACTACTACACCTCCGGCACCGATCAGGTCCTCTCCGTCGAGGCGAAGTGGGCCCAGGGGCAGACCGCCACCGACGCCCTCACCGTCGCCCGGGACAGCGGTCCCGGCACGCCGATGGGCTCCGGCGGCACCCAGACCATCTCGCGCTTCGTGGACGCCGGGGTGTACCTCTACCACCGTGGCGCGTCGACGGTGCCGGCCCGTCCGAACTACGTCCAGATCACGAGCCCCAGTGGCGGGGTGGCGGTGGCCAAGGTGAACCACTGGCTGCCCATCCCGAGGGAGAACCCGGAGGGGCCCGGCTACCAGAAGGACTTCGTCGCCAGCTACCTGACCCCGACCGAACTCTACGACCGGATCCACCAGCTCGCCGCGCAGTACCCGAAGCTGGCCGAGATCGTCGAGTTGCCGTACAAGACGAACGGCTATCGGCGTAAGGCGCAGGCGGTACTCGGCAGCGCCAACGCGAGCCGGGTCGCGGTCGACTCCAGGGCCTGGGGGCACGAGGGTGGCAACGACGTCTCCGTCGAGTTCGCCGACCCCGGCACCGCCGGCCAGCCGCTGTCGGTCGGCGTGACCGGCAGCGCGATCCGGGTCAGCCTGGCCACCGACGCCACCGGCGCGGTGACCAGCACCGCCGCCGAGGTCGTCGCGGCACTGAACGGCACCGCCGGATCGCTCGTCGCCGCGTACACCTACCGGGGCGACGCCGGTGCCGGTGCCGTCGCGCCGGCCGCGCCGACACCGCTGACCGACGGCCTGAGCGCCCCGGCCAGCGTGTCGCGTGATCCGCATCCGGTGTACGCGATCCGGATCGGCAAGCACCGCAACAGCTCCAAGCTGGGTGTCCTCGCGTACGCCCAGGAGCACGCGCGCGAATGGGTGCCGCCGCTGGTCACGATCGAGACCGCCGAGCGGCTGCTGCGCAACTACGGCCACGACCGCCGGACCAGGGACCTCCTGGACAACCTCGACATCTGGATCGCTCCGTCGATCAACCCCGACGGCGGCCACTACTCGTTCTACGACTTCAACTCGCAGCGCAAGAACATGACGAACCACTGCCCGCAGACCGGGTCGGCGGACGCTCTCGGCCGCAACTCGTGGGGCGTGGACAACAACCGCAACTACACCGAGTACAGCCTCTTCGACGGTTACTCGGGGGCGTCGCCGAGCTGCACCAGCGGCACCTACGCCGGCCCGAGCGAGCTGTCGGAGCCGGAGAACAGGAACCTCGACTGGCTCGCCTCCCGGCCGAACATCAAGTTCTCGATGAACCTGCACTCCTCCGGCAACTACTTCATGTGGTCGCCGGGCGCGTACGCGACGCCGGGCCGGGTCTCGGCACCCCGGCCGACCCTCGGCGAGGAGTCGTTCTTCTGGGGCGCCTCGTCGCGGATCCTGACCTCGATCAAGCGGCACCGGAACATGGCGGTCACCCCGGCGCGTACCGGTCCGATTTCCGACGTGCTCTACTCGGCGGCGGGGAACTCCGGCGACATGCTCTGGTACAAGTACGGCATCTACGCCTGGAACTTCGAGGTCGGCACATCGTTCCAGCCGGAGTGGGCCGAGGCGCACGACGAGACGATGGAGTTCGCCAACGGCCTCGTCGAGCTGATGCGGGTGGCCCGGGACTTCGACACCGACCGCAGGCGGCCGGAGAGCGACCTGTCGGTGACCCGCAGCGCCACGCCCGGGATGGTGGACGTCACGTTCGAAGTGAGCGAACCGGCGGCGATCTTCTACACGCTGGACGGCCGCAAGCCGACGTACTCGTCCACGCTCTACGGCTCGGCCGGCATCCGCGAGGGCGGTGAGACCCTGACCGTCCGGTACGGGACCAGGATCAACTGGTTCTCGGTGGACGCGGCCGGCAACGTCGAGAACAACTACCGTCCCGACGGCCGGGGCAAGAACTACCGCAAGGGCGTCGCCATCCCACCCAGGCGGCGATGACCGCGCCGTTGCCCCGACGGCCCAGCGGCCGCGGCACCTCCGGGTGCCGCGGCCGCGCCGGGAGCCGGGTGCTCGGGGTACCCGGACATCCGGGCGACGGCCACCCCGCGGCACCCCGTCGGCGCCTCAGGGGTTGCTGGCGGCGGTGAGCCGCGCCGCGAGGGCGGCGACCGCGGCCCGGAGTTCGGGGCCACCCTCGACGCGGAAGGCGAACGGCACCGTCGGCAACCACTCCTGGGCGTACATCGAGGGATTACCCGTGCTGCCCACGAGCACGCACCCGTCCCCCGACGGTTCGAGCCGGCCCATCGGGGGCCGGATCCACGGGGCCACCTCGGCCACCGGAGCGTCGAAGACGACCCGGGTGGGGAACTCCCACCCGCTTCCCAGGTTCTCCTCCAGGGCCGCCACCGGGTCGAGGCCGTCGGGTGGCTCGAACGTCTGCCCGGTCTCCCGGACGGCCCGGACCCGGTCGAGCCGGTAGGTGCGGACCGCGTCCGCGTGGTGCGCGTGGCACAGCAGGTACCAGCGGGCGTAGCGGACCACCACCGCCCACGGATCCACCTCGGCGTCCCATTCGTTGCCGGACTCGGTCCGGTAGCTGACCAGCACCCGGCGTCGGGCCGCGACGGCGGCGACGAGTGCGCTGGTGGTGGTGGGGTCCGGCCGGGACGAATACCGGTCGGGCGCGGCCGAGGCGTACCTGCGCAGCGCGGCCGCCTGCCGGCCGACGTTCTCCGGGAGTACCTGGATGACCTTGCCCAGGGCCGAACCGACGAGATTGTCGGCGGCGGTGTCGGCAGCGGTCGGCTGACCGTCGAGCACCGCCATGACCAGCCCGAGTGCCTCTGCCTCCGTGAAGACGACCGGAGGCAGCCTCGTCCCCCGCCGGAGCCGGTAACCGCCGTAGGGACCCCGGACCGACTCGACGGGGATGCCGGCCTCGCGGAGGATTCCGACGTACCGCCGCGCGGCCCGCTCGGTGACGCCCAGCCGCCCGGCGAGTTCGCCGGCCGTCGTGCCGGGGCGGGCCTGGAGGATCTCGAGCGTACGCAGGGCCCGTGCGGTGGGGCTCAGTTCGGTCGGCACCCCAAGCAGATTAGGTGCCGGACGCTGAACCGGCAGTAGATCGTCCGGAACTGGGCCTAGCGTCATACCCACGACCAGGTTCCACGGGCAGGACCTCTCAGCGGAGGGCGGGAGAGCTTCCCCGGCAATGAGGTCTGCACAGCGTCCTGGGCGGAATGGGAGTACCGGCGCCATGCCGAACGGGACCTGACTCCGTCGAAGAAAGGACACTAATCATGGACATACTGCTCGTCGCCGGCCTCTGGCTCGACGGATCCGCCTGGGACGAGGTCGTGCCCGCGCTCGAGGCACTCGGCCACCGCCCCGTGCCGCTCACCCTGCCCGGCCAGGGTGACGGATCCGCCTCCGCCACCCTCGACGACCAGCGGGCGGCGGTGCTCGCCGCCGTCGACTCGGCGCCCGGAAACCCCATGCTGGTGGGACACTCCGCCGCCTGCACCCTGGCCTGGCTGGCCGCCGACGCGCGGCCGGAGAAGGTGGGCAAGGTCGTCCTCATCGGCGGCTTCCCCACTCCCGACGGGGACTCCTACGCCGAGTTCTTCGAGCTGAAGGACGGCGTGATGCCCTTTCCCGGCTGGGGGCCGTTCGAGGGGCCGGACGCCGCCGACCTCGACGAGGAGGCCCGGCGAGCCTTCGCGTCCGCCGCGATCCCCGTCCCCGAGGGGGTGGCCAACGGCGTGGTACGACTGGCGGACGAGCGACGGTTCGACGTCCCGGTCGTACTCGTGTGCCCCGAGTTCACGCCGGCCCAGGCGCGGGAGTGGATCGCCGCCGGGGAGGTGCCCGAGCTCGCCAGGGTCAAGCACCTGGAGCTGGTCGACATCGCATCGGGCCACTGGCCGATGGTCAGCGCACCGACCGAGCTGGCCCGGCTGCTCGCCTCGGCTGCCGTCGAATCCTGACGGCATGCCCGCAACGCGTGCCGGTCGCCGCCGCCGCAGCACCCCTGGGCGGGACGACCGCGCACACCCCTAGGTCACGGCCCTGGGCGGCCCCACCGGGTACGCCCCGGCGTCTCGCCTGGTCACCGCCACAGTGCCCCGAGGCCCCCGTGCTGATGATCCGTCCTGGTCGACGGAGCGTCGGGCGGGGGCCTCGTCGCGGTGATCGACCGACGAATCCGCGGGTGCGGACAGACCATCGTGGACCGGCCGTGAAAAGCGATCCACTTCGACGGCCGCCTGACGCCGACCCGCCCACCACCGGGCTCGGTCCCGGCGACCAACTGCCGTCCACAGCGGCTCGACGGTGTTCCGGCGAACAAGTACGGATGAATCCGGGCGTAGCCCTGCACACTGCTCGCTGGCGCCGGTCGGGCCGACTTTCTTCGCCGTCACAGTCTTTTGTCACCACGGACAAAAGTGCGGATGATCCCGCCGAAAGATCTGGACACATCGACGGCAAGCCAGTTAGTGTCGAACAATATCAACATGTTTCAACGAGGTAACCGGCGGCGCGGTTAGCTCGTCGTCTGAGAGCCACGGCTTGGCCGGGGGAGCCCACTCTGCAGGCCGCCGTGCCCGCAGACTCCGGCGCGGCCCGCCCGCGCCGTACCCGCAACGACGTCGGCGCTCCGCCGGCTCGGCAACGCGGTCGGCGTCACCCCCGTCGCCGACCCGACCTCGCCCATAGTCCACCGTGCCCATAGTCCCCCCGTCCTGATCGAGACACGTCGGTCCACACACCAGCCGCGACAGGCCGGTAGCCGCAGCACCGGACCCACCGTCGCGGATCACGCCGGTGTGCGGTCCACCGCCATGTCACCCGTCGATCCACACGAAACCCCCACGGGTCGTCGACGTTCACCCAAGACTCGCGAAAGGTGTGTTCGGCATGCCAGCTTTCCCTGTGCGCTGTGGTCCGCCAAGGCGCTCCCGGCTGCTTCCCCGGCTCGGCGCGGGCCTGCCCAACCGGCCGATGAGGATGCTCGCGGCGATCGCCGCCCTGGTCGTCGGCTCCGCGCTCGTCGCCGTTCCCGCCGGTGCCCGCCCGGTGGACACCGAGTCGAGCAAGGCCAGCGACCCCACGTCGGCCGGACAACTACAGGCCCAGGTGCTCACCTGGACGGCCGGGGACAGCACCCAGGCGTACGTCTCCGCGCCCACCACCGCGGTCGCCGGGCCGGCCACCCTCGTCTTCGAGAACAGCACCGCGACCGGCAACACCACCGGGATGCAGCACACCCTCACGTTCGACACCGGAAACCCCGAGTACAACCGCGACGTGGACGTGAACATCCTGGCCGACCCGTTCGACGCCAACCAGGGCCGGTGGACCGTCGACGTGGTACTCACGGCGGGCACCTACCGCTACTTCTGCGCGATACCGGGGCACGGCACGATGGCCGGGCTGCTCGTCGTCACCGGCGGGAGCGAGGACACCACCCCGCCGACGGTGACCGCCGCGGTCACCGGTGAGCAGGACGAGGACGGCGCGTACGTCGGCGCCGCGACGGTGACCCTCTCCGCCACCGACACCGGATCCGGCGTCGGCCGGATCGAGTACGCGTTGGACGGCGGGGCGTACGGCACGTACTCCGCCCCGGTCACGGTGAACGCCCCCGGACAGCACACGATCACCTACCGGGCCACCGACGTCGCCGGAAACACCTCCGCCGTACAGTCGACCGCCTTCCAGGTCGCCCCACCAACCAACCCCGACACCACCGCACCCACCGTCACCGCCGCCGTCACCGGCGAACAGAACGACGACGGCGCCTACATCGGCATGGCCACCGTCACCCTCACCGCCACCGACACCGAATCCGGCGTCGAACGCACCGAGTACTCCCTCGACGGCGGCGCCTACGCCACCTACACCGCCCCGGTGATGGTGCACCAGCCGGGTCAGCACACCCTCAGCTACCGGGCCACCGACGGGGCGGGCAACACCTCCGCCCCGCAGTCCATCGCGTTCGAGGTCGCCGACACGTCCACTCCGGACACCACGCCGCCGACCGTGACGGGCGGGGTCACCGGCGACCGCGACGAGGACGGCGGCTACCTCGGGGCCGCCACGGTGACCATCTCGGCCACCGACACCGAGTCCGGTGTGGACCGGATCGAATACGCGGTCGACGGGCAGGCGTACGCGGCCTACACCGCTCCGGTGACCGTCAACACGCCCGGCGAGCACACCGTCAGCTACCGGGCCACCGACAAGGCGGGCAACACCTCCGCGGCGCAGTCCGTGACGTTCCGGGTGGTCGAGCGGCCGGGTGACACCACCGCGCCGACCGCGACCGCCACCGTCGCCGGCAACCGGGACGGCACCGGGGCGTACGTCGGTGCGGCCACCGTGACGGTTTCCGCCACCGACGCCGGGTCGGGGGTCGACCTCGTCGAGTTCTCCCTCGACGGGCAGCCGTACGCGGAGTACACCGCTCCGGTGACGGTCAACCAGCCCGGCCAGCACACCGTCTCGTACCGGGCCACCGACGTCGCCGGCAACACCTCCACGCCCGGGTCGGTCTCGTTCAGCGTGGTCGCCCCGCCCGACCCCGACAACACCGCCCCCAGCGTGAACGCCGCGATCATCGGCCAGCAGGACGGCAGTTGGGCGTACGTGGGCAGCGCCACCATCGTGCTCACCGCCACCGACACCGGTTCCGGCGTCTACCGCGTCGAGTACGCCCTCGACGGGCGGGGCTACGTCGTCTACTCCGGCCCGCTGACGGTGAACACCCCCGGCGCGCACACGGTCAGCTACCGGGCCACCGACCGGGCCGGCAACGTCTCGGGGACCGCGTCGGCCACCTTCACGGTGGTGCCGAGCGGACCGCCTGCGCCGAGCTGCCGGGTGACCGACACCCGGCCGACGGTCTGGATCGGCACGCTGAACAGCGCCGTGCCCAACCGGGTGGTCGAGGGCCGCTGCTCGATCAACGACCTGATCGACGACGAACGGGCCTGGCCCAGCCACGCCGAGTTCGTGGAGCACGTCCGGGCGGTCGCCGAACACCTGCACCACCGGGGCAAGATCCTGCTGAAGGAGCAGAACGCCCTGGTACGCACGGCCCGCGAGTCCGGCGTCGGCAGGTCCGAGGCGAAGCAGGGCTACGTGCCGCTGCTCGACCGCACCGCCGCCTCGTTCAAGCTGTGGGAGCAGGTCGGTGCCGGTGGCTTCCGGCGCAACGCCGACGGCTCGATCACCAGTAAGGCCGTCGACGGCCTCGGCATGCTCTGGTTCCCGGTCCGCAGCTACGGCGACTTCTCGCTGAAGCTCCAGTGGCGGGACGACGCCCCGGGTGACGGGCGCGCCAACAGCGGAGTCTTCGTCCGCTTCCCGCAGGTGCACCAGCACCCGCAGGAGTCCCGCCCCGAGTGGGTGGCCATCAAGTACGGCCACGAACTCCAGATATTCGACCGGACCGACGGCGACCAGTACAAGAGCGGGTCGGTGTACGGCTTCGACCGGGTCGACCTCGACGGCGCGGCGGTCACCCCCAAGGGCAGTTGGAACGACTACGAGATCCGCGTGGTCGGCCAGCACTACTCGGTGTTCCGCAACGGCACCCTGATCAACGAGTACGTGAACGTTCCCGAGGCCGTCTTCAGCCCGCCCCGCGCGGACGATCCGGGCGGCGCCGGGCGCCAGAACGCGACCGGCTACGTCGGCCTGCAGAACCACGGCGCCGGCGACATCGTGACCTTCCGCAACGTCCGGATCGCCCCGCTGACCCCGTGACGCCGCACGCCGTCCGCTCCCCCGCCTAGCCGAGCGATTGGATAGAACGTTGAACCAGGAAACGAAGGACATCGGCGAGGTCGTACTCTCGCCACCCGACGGAGGGCCGGATCCGCACCCGGCGTCGCGGGCCCGACTGCTCGGCACCAGCGCCGGCCGGGCGGTGATGGTGGCGGCCATCATGCTGGTGACGCTGGTCGGCGCGGGCGGGCTGGCCGTGGCCGGCGGCACCACCGCCCGGCCGGCCGAGCGGGCGGTCGAGGCAGCGGCGCCGTCGGCGGAACGGCCGGCGGGCTGCGTCACGCCGGACCGGCGGCTGAACCTGTACGCGGTCGAGCTGCCCAGGGACCCGGTGACCAACCAGGTCCGGCTCGGTTACGGCCTCACCCCGCAGACGGCCTCCTACCCGGGGCCGACGATGGAGATGATCGAAGGGGAATGCCTGGCGATCACCCTGCACAACCAGGTGCCGGCCGCGACCCTGGAGCAGTTGCGCACCGATCCGGCGCATCCGGTCGGCGTCTCGCTGCACGTGCACGGGGTCAAGTACACCCAGCAGTCCGACGGCACGGTGCACAGCAACTCGTTCGTGCCGCCGGGCGGCTCGCGGACGTACATCTGGTTCGCCAAACCGCGCACCGCGACCTCGCAGGGCACCGCCGGCTACTGGTGGTACCACGACCACGTGGTCGGCGGGCCGCACGGCACCCAGGGCCTGCGCTCCGGGCTGTTCGGCGGTCTGGTGGTACGCCGGCAGGGAGACCCGAGGCCCGACCGGACCTACGTGACGGTCTTCGGTGACCGGCAGACCATCAACCTGCGGCGCAGCGCGGAGGCCGACACCTGTGACCCGGTGAACCCGCAGCCGGGCCCGACCTGCCTGGTGGCCAAGCTCGGCGAACGGGTCGAGTTCATCGTGATCGGCATCGGGGACGACATGCACACGTTCCACGTGCACGGTCACTCCTGGGCGGACACCCGGACCGGTCTGGTCGAGGGCGCCAACCGGGCGCTGATCGACTCGATCCCGGTGATCGACAACAAGACCCTCGGCCCGGGTGACAGCTTCGGGGTGCAGATCGTCGCGGGTGACTCCGTGGGACCGGGCCACTGGATGCTGCACTGCCACATGCAGTTCCACTCCGACCTGGGCATGTCGACCACCCTGCACGTGCTCGACGAGAACGGGCAGATGCCGCCGCACGCCGGCCGCCATTCGCCGGCGGCGCCGGCACAGGGCGCGGCGGCACCGGCCGGCGCGCACTCGAACCACCGATGACCCGCGACACCCCGCAGCACCAACCGACCACGCCAACGCCTGAAGCACTCTTCGTACCCCCTGTGGAGGAGGAGAAATGGCTCACCGACGCCATTTCCGGCTATCCCGATCGGTCGGGCGGCACCGTCCCGACCCTGTTGACCTTCCGTCCCCCGCGCTCCACCCGGTCCCCCGGCCGTGGCGTCGCGGTGCCGGACCGTTCCGCCGCGCGGTCGCCGTGGCCTCGGGCGCGCTACTCACGCTCGGTCTGCTGAGCGCGCCGGTCGCCGCGGCCCCGGACGAGACGGCCGGCGGCATCGCGCCGGCCTGGAGCGGCCAGGCGGTGAGAGTGCTGGTCTTCCACGGTCCGGCGGCCTCCCAGGAAGACCCGGTCGCCAGGGCCGTCAGCACGATCCGGAAGCTGGGCAACGAGAACGGCTTCACCGTGCACTCCTCTGCCGACCCGGCGGTCTTCACCCCCGACAACCTGGACCGCTACCGCAGCGTGGTGTTCCTGTCGGCCAACGGGGTGACGCTGAACGACGCCCAGGAAGCGGCGTTCCAGGCGTACGTCAAGGGCGGTGGCGGGTTCGTCGGCATCCACGACGCCGCCCGCGCGCAGCCCGGCTCCGAGTGGTTCACCGGTCTGATCGGCACCCGCCCGGCGGCGAGCCTGCCGAACGCGGAGAAGATCGAGAGCGTCACGGCCAGCGGCAACAACCCGCCGAACGAGATCGTCGAGAACCTGATCGACGGGTCGACCGGGACCAAGTGGCTCACCCGTACCCCGACCGGCTGGGTCGTCGCCAAGCTCGCCGAGCCGAAGGCGATCGGGCACTACGCGCTGACCTCGGCAAACGACTTCACCGGCCGCGACCCGAGGGACTGGACCCTGCAGGGGTCGGCCGACGGGGAGACCTGGACGGACCTGGACCGCCGCACCGGGGAGACCTTCTCGGGGCGGTTCCAGACCAAGCAGTACACGTTCACCAACACCGAGGCGTACCAGTACTACCGGTTGAACATCACCGCGAACAGCGGTGAGCCGCTGATCCAACTCGCCGAGCTGTGGCTGATCGGCCCGAACGCGGGACCGGCGCCGGAGAGCAGGGTGCAGGAGGCCGTGGTCGACGTGGTCGACCGGCAGCACCCGGCGAACAAGGGCCTGCCGTTGAACTGGACCCGGTCCGACCAGTGGATCAACTGGGACCCGAGCCCGGTCGGCCGGGTGCACACGATCGCCCAGGTCAAGGAGACCAGCTACAACGCCGGGCTGGCCGGCAACGGTGCCTTCCACCCGATCTCCTGGTGCCGGGACTACGACGGCGGCCGGTCGTTCTACACCGGCATGGGGCGTACCGAGGCCAGCTACACCACCGACACGCGGTTCCGCAGCCACCTGCTCGGCGCACTCCAGTGGACGGCCGGCCTGGTCCGGGGCGACTGCCAGGCGACCATCGCGGCGAACTACAGGATCGAGCGGCTGACCACCACCAACCAGTCCGGGCAGCTCGACCAGATCGGTGAGCCGCACGGCCTGACCATCGCGCCCGACGGCAAGGTCTTCTACATCGGCAAGGCCGCCTGCCCGAGTGGCCCGGTCGCCGACTGGGTCGACCCGAACGTGGGCCTGGGCTGCGGCACCATCCACCAGTGGGACCCGAAGAGCAAGCAGGTCAAGCTGCTGACCACGCTCAAGGTGATGGGCAACCGGGGCAGCGGCAGCGAGCTGGTGAAGAACGAGGAGGGCCTGGTCGGCATCACCCTCGACCCGAAGTTCGCGGAGAACGGCTGGTTCTACGTCTACTGGATGCCGCACGAGTCGATCGACCGGGAGCGGCGGGTCGGCCAGCGTACGGTCTCCCGGTTCACCTACGACCACGCGCAGCAGTCGATCGACCAGGGCACCCGCAAGGACCTGCTGCACTGGGACACCCAGATCCACAGCTGCTGCCACGCCGGTGGCGGCATGACCTTCGACGAATCCGGCAACCTCTACATCGGCAGCGGTGACAGCAACTCCTCCGGCGGGTCGAGCGGCTACTCCGGCAACAACTGGACCCAGGAGTACGCGGGCATCTCGTTCCAGGACGCCCGGCGTACCTCCGGCAACACCAACGACCTGAACGGCAAGATCATCCGCATCCACCCCGAGCCCGACGGGACCTACACGATCCCGGACGGCAACCTCTTCACCGGCCAGGAGCAGGGCGGTGGCAAGACCCGGCCGGAGATCTACGTGATGGGCGTGCGCAACATCGCCCGGATCGCCTGGGACCCGGTGAACGACTGGCTCACCGCCGCATGGGTCGGCCCGGACGCCGGCGCCCCGAGCCCGGAACTCGGCCCGGCGAAGTACGAGACGGCGACGATCATCACCTCGGCGGGCAACCACGGCTGGCCGTACTGCATGGGCAACCGGCAGCCGTACCGGGACCGCAGCAACGCCGACGCCACCGTGCTGACCGGCTGGTACGACTGCGACAACCCGAAGAACGAATCGCCGCGCAACACCGGTCTGGTCAACCTGCCGCCGGTGCGGGACAACATGATCTGGTACTCCCCGCAGGGCGGCGGCCCGATCTTCCCGAAGCGGACCGACGGCAGCGGGCTGCCGACGTACAAGGCTGAGGAGGCCACCTACACCCAGCCGTACCTGAGCGGCGGCAGCCAGGCCGTCATGGACGGCCCGACCTACCAGCGCGAGAAGGTCGACGTGAACAGCGGCGTCGCCTGGCCGGCGTACTGGGACAACAAGTGGTTCATCGGTGACCAGTCCGGCGCTCACAACCGGATCGCCGTCACCGTCGACCCGAGTACGGTCGCCCACGCCGGGGCGCCGGCCTTCGCCGAGGACCTGCGCGGCATCATCCAGGCCGGTACCGGCGCCAACCAGCTCGACTCGTGGATGGACGCGAAGTTCGGGCCCGACGGCGCGCTCTACATGCTCGACTACGGCAGGGGCTTCTTCAGCCTGCACCCGAACCAGAAGCTGATCCGGATCACCTACCAGGGTGGCCAGGCCACCCCGAACCCGAGCCTGGCCACGGCGCAGTCGGTCACGCCGAGCCAGCCCCGGACCATCGGCTTCTCCGCCGCGAGGGTCGGCGGGGTGGCCTGGGAGTGGGACTTCGGCGACGGCAGCAAGCTGTCGCACCAAGCCCACCCGACGCACACCTACAAGCGGTACGGCACCTTCCAGGCGACGGTGAAGGTGACCTACGCCGACGGGGAGGTGGTCACCGGGAAGATCGACGTGAACGCCGGCTGCGGTGCCGCCGACGCCCGGCCGACGGTCTGGATGCTGGACACCGACACCGGGGTCGCCAACCGGCAGACCGGCGGCGGCTGCACGATCAACGACCTGATCGACGACGAGACCACCTGGCCGAACCGGGCCTCGTTCGTCACCCACCTCGACGCCGTGCTCGCCGAACTGACCGCGGCGCACGTCATCGACAACCGCGAGTCCAGGGCGCTGCGCCAGGCCGGGCGGCAGTCCCCGATCGGTGCCACCGACGGCTACCAGCCGATCTTCGACGGATCGGCGAAGTCGCTCGCCGGCTGGCGCCAGGCACCCGGCGGGTCGTTCGCACTGCGTCCCGACGGCTCGATCCGCAGCTCCGGCGGCCTCGGCATGCTGTGGTACGCGGACCAGCAGCTCGCCGACTACTCGATCAGGGTGCAGTTCCGCGACATCTCCCCGGAGAACGTCCGGGCCAACAGCGGCATCTTCGTACGGTTCCCGGACCCGAGGACTCCGCTGGAGCAGCGTCCCGCCGGCAGTTGCGGCACGGTGGGTTCGGCCCGTACCTCCCCGGCCTGGGTCGCGATCTACTGCGGCCACGAGATCCAGATCTACGACGGCGAGACCGGCGAGCCGCAGAAGACGGGCTCGGTCTACAACTTCGCGCCGAACACCCTGGACAAGGCCGGGGCGACCCCGAAGAACCAGTGGAACGACTACGAGGTCCGGGTGATCGGCCAGCACTACACGATCAGCCGGAACGGTGTGGTGATCAGCGAGTTCGACAACACACCCGGCAAGCAGTCGTCCCGCCAGGGCGACCCGCCGACCGACCTGCGGCAGTTCCTGAGCGGCTTCGTCGGGTTGCAGAACCACGGTAACAACGACGTGATCGAGTTCCGCAACATCAGGGTGCGCCAGCTCTGACCGACCGGTAGGTGCCGGATACGGGCGTGGTGCCCGTATCCGGCACCTCTGCTTTCCCAGGTATCCAGGGGCGATGCCGCTGGCGAGGTTCACCGGGAGTTCGGTCCGCGTTGACGGCAGAAATGATCTCTGTTTGACGGCCTCCGTCGTACTGATCAGCGGTTTCTTCCGCGATCCGAGGAGCAAGATCATGCAGCAGACCCCGAACCGGCGCAGATTCCTGCAGGGGGCCGGGTTGGTGGGGGCTGGGCTGGTGGCCGCGGGTACCGGCGGGGCGCTCATCCCGGGCACCGCGCTGGCCGGCCAGCACACCGGCGACCGCCCCGACGTCGGGTCACCCCGGTTCACCCTGGCCGTCATCCCCGACACGCAGTATCTGTTCGACGCCGACCGGGGCGATCCGGCGCCGCTCACCGCGACGCTGCGCTGGATCCAGGATCACCAGGCGGAGCGGAACATCGTCTTCACCACCCACCTCGGCGATATCGTGGAGAACGCGGCCGCCGCCGAGTTGGCCCAAGCCGGCGAGGTCTTCGAAATCTTCGACCGGCGTCGGACGCCGTACAGCGTGCTGGCCGGCAACCACGACGTCGACCCGTCAACCACCGACCAGCGTGGACCGAGTCCGTACCTCGACGTGTTCGGGCCACGGCGATTCCGTACCTCGCCGACGTACCGGGGCGGCACGCCGGACGGCTACAACACGTACCACGTCTTCACCGCCGCCGGGCGCGAGTGGCTGGTGTTCGCCCTCGACTGGCGGCCCTCCGACGGCACCCTCGGCTGGGCGAAGGCCGTGCTCGCGGCACACCCGCGTACCCCCGTCATCCTGACCACCCACGACCTCGCGCACGCCGACGACACCGGCGTCGCGGAACTCTCCGGGCACGGCCAGCGGCTCTGGGACGGGCTGATCAAGGACAGCGACCAGATCTTCCTCACCCTCAACGGGCACTTCTGGCCGCCCGGACGCACTGTGCTGCGCAACGGCGCCGGGCGGGACGTGCACGTGCACATCACCAACTACCAGGACCGCTACTACGGCGGCGGCGCGATGATCCGGCTCTACCACTTCGACCTGGCGCGCAACACGATCGACGTGGAGACGGTCTCGCCGTGGATCCTCGGCCAGCAGCCGGAGCGACGCAACGCACTGGAGCAACGGGAGGTCGAGCTGACCGACCCGGCCAACCGGTTCAGTCTGGCCGTCGACTTCGCCGACCGGTTCGCCGGCTTCGCCCCGGTGCCGCCCCGCCCGCCCCGCAACCCGGCCACCGTACTGGTCGACGGCACCGTCGCGTACTGGCGGTTCGACCAGGGCCGGACTGATGGCACGCCCGTGCCGGACGGCTTCCGGATCGCGGATCTCTCCGGCCGGGGCAACCACCTGACCCGGGTCACCATCGCCGGCAGCGGCCCGGACGCGCTGCGCTGGTCCACCGAACACCACGGCGACCAGCCGGCGCACGCGAGCCTCTTCTTCGACGGCGGCAAGCGGCCCGCCCGCGGCGCCTACCTGCGTACCGTCGACGAGGCGCCGCTGAACGCGACGACCTTCGGCAACGGCTACACGATCGAGGCGTTCGTGAAGCTGCCGGCGGACGTCCGGGCCACCAACCACGCCTGGATGAGCATCCTGAGCCGGTTCGGCCCCGGCCGGGACGCCGGCAAGACCGGTGGTGACCCGGCGGAGCCGATCGCCACGCTCAGCATGTCGGACGGCATGGCGTTGCAGTGGGCGGTCTTCCCGGTCAACCAGGACGGCATCTCGACGAACTGGGGCCACGAGATGCACGCCGACGAATGGTTCCACGTCGCGGTGGTGAACGACGGCCGGCGTACCACCCTCTTCGTCGACGGCGCCGAACTGCTCCGCAACCCGTCCACCCCGGCCCGAGGACTGGCCAGCTCACGCGAGCCGTGGTTCGTCGGTGCCTACCACTACGACCGGATCGTGGAACAGGGCTTCTACGGCTGGATCGGAGACCTGCGCATCGTCGACCGTCCGCTGCCGGTCAGCAGGTTCCTCCGGGCCTGACCTCGCCCACCCGCACAACGCGGGCGCGCCCACAACCCCGGGCGCGCCCGCGTTGCCAACCGCTACTCGCGTACATATACTCGTCTGCGAGTAATCGCGCACGAGTGTCGGCGAGGTGGGTAGCGTGACGAAGCGGCGCAAGGTCAGCAACCTGCTGGCCCTCGCCGTGCTGTCGGCGCTGGCCCAGCGAGCCATGCACCCCTACGAGATCGCCACGGCACTGCGCGCCTGGGGCAAAGACCAGGACATGCAGATCAAATGGGGATCTCTTTACACGGTCATTCGCAACATGGATAAACACGGCATGATCACCGCCGTGCAGAGTGTCCGCGAAGGTCGTCGACCCGAGCGCACCGTCTATCGCATCACCGACTCCGGCCGCGCGGAGCTGGTCGACTGGGCCCGCGAGCTGGTCTCGACCCCCATGCGCGAGCAACCGCGCTTCCGGGCCGGTCTGTCCGTGCTCGCCGTCCTTCACCCGGACGAGGCCACGCGTCTGCTGCGGCGGCGGCTGGACCTGCTGGAAGACAACCTCACGGCCGCGCGCGACGCGCTCGCGCAGCACACCCGGCACATCCCGCGACTGTTCCTGGTCGAGTCGGAATACGACCTGGCCATCCAGGAGGCGGAAGCGGCCTGGATCCGCTCTCTGCTCGCCGAACTGACCTCGGGCAGCTACCCGGGGCTGGACGTGTGGCGGGCCTTCCACGAAACCGGCGAGATGCCGGCGGAGCTGACCGAACTCGCGGAAAGGACCAGCTCGACGGAGTGACGGACGGCCCTGGCGCGGTGCGCCAACACCGCGCCAGGGCCCTTACCTCGAACCACACCTGGGAAGGCGCTCGGCGCGAGGCGGCAACCACGAGGATAGCCGGTTCCCTCCCAGGTCGGTTCGCCATGCACGAGAACCGATGACCAGGGAGAAGACCATGACTGAGGTACGGACAGCGATCGTCGTCGGCGGCGGGATCGCCGGCCCGGTGGCGGCACTGGCGCTGCGCAGGGCGGGCATCGTGGCCACCGTCTACGAGGCGTACCCGAGCACCGCCGACGGCATCGGGGGCACGCTCGCGCTCGCGCCGAACGGCGTCGCGGCCCTGCGGACCGTCGGCGCGGACGAGGCGGTGGCCGCAATCGCCACGCCGATCACCCGGATGGCCATGGCCGTCGGCGGCAAGCATATGGAAATGCCCGGCCTGGCCGACGTACCGCCGCTGCAACTGGTGCACCGCAGCGACCTCTACCGGGTACTGCACGACCGGGCCGTCGCCGCCGGCGTGACCATCGAGTACGGCAAGCGCCTGCTGGACACGCAGGAGAGCGCGACGGGCATCACGGCAAGGTTCGCCGACGGCAGCACCGCCAGCGCCGACATCCTCGTCGGGGCCGACGGCATCCGATCGACCGTACGCCGCCTGATCGACCCCGAGGCACCCGGCCCGCAGTTCACCGGACTCCTCGGCTTCGAAGCGGTCGCGCGGCACGACGTGGACACCGGCCCCGGCACGATGACCTTCGCCTTCGGCAAGGGCGGTTACTACCTCTACTGGCCGGAGCCGGGCGGCGGCACCCGGTGGGGCGTCAACCTGCCGCAGGAACGGCCGATCAGCCTCACCGAAGCCCGCGCGGTGCCGTCGGCCGACTGGATGCGGACACTGCGCGCCGCCTACGCCGAAGACGATCCCGGCCGTGACCTGATGTCGACCAGCAGCGCCGACGAACTTCAGGTGGTCGGATCGTTGCAGATCATGCCCCGCGTCCCGCACTGGCATCGGGGCCGCATGGTGCTGGTCGGCGACTCGGCTCATGCGCCCTCCAACAGTTCCGGCCAGGGCGCGTCGCTGGCGATCGAAAGCGCGGTGCAACTGGCCCGCTGCCTGCGTGACATCACCGACGTCCCGGCGGCGTACGCCGCCTTCGAGCGCCTGCGGCGCGGTCGCGTGGAACGGATCGCCGCCCGCGCGGCGCGGATCAACCAGGCGAAGGCCCCCGGCGCGGTGGCCAGGGTGTTGATGCCGCTGCTGATGCCCCTGGTGATGAAGACCGCCATGAACCCGGAGAAGACGATCGGCCCGGAGCAGCGTTACGTGATCGACTGGGACGCACCGGTGACCGGGGACCCGGCGCTGCGTTGAGCGGCGTCGGCGCCTGGAGCCGGCCGGGGGCCCACCCGACCGCATCAGCGACGGGTGGACCACGGTCGGCTGGCCGTACGCCGGGCACCCGAGGGCCGTACACACGGTTCCGGATGCCCCCGATGGTCGTCACCCGCTCGCTGTCGGCGTTCACCGTCGCCAACTCTGGATGACCGGCTCCTCCGGTCCACCGCGTCCGGCCAGCAGCAGCCCACCGGCCAACAGAACCGACCGCCTCGACCACTCAGATCCCGCACAGATCCCGCACGGGCGTCGTGGCGCGCTTGACGATTCGTCCCCTATATTGGCGGTGTTCTGTGCCGCGTGTGGCTGGCCAACCCGTACGGACTTGTCGTTCCGACGTCGGGTCTCTCGACGTCGGGCGGGTCGACGTGGGTGAGGAGCAGGGTGGAGCTTCGGGTGCTGGGGCCGCTGGAGGTGCGGCACGCGGGGGCGAGCGTGCCGCTGGGCGGGCCTCGCCAGCGCGCCGTGCTGGCGGCTCTGCTACTGCGCGCCAACGAGCTGGTGACCGCCCAGTACCTGACCGAGGTGGTGTGGGAGACACCGCCCGCCAGCCCGGAGTCCAACCTCCGGACGTACGTCGCGGGGCTGCGACAGCGGTTGCCGCAGGCCGGCGCGGACGCTTCCCGGCTCGTCACCGACGCCGGCGGCTACCTGTTCCGGGTGCTGCCCGGCGAGTTGGACCTGGAGACGTTTTCCGAGCTGATCGACCGGGCACGGCAGGCCCAGGACGAGGCCGCGTTCGGGCGAGCGGCGGAGTGCTACCAGGAGGCGCTGCGACTGTGGCGCGGCACTCCGCTGGACGGGCTGCCGCTCGGCCCACGCCTCTGGGCCGAGCTGGCCCTGCTGGAGGAGCGCCACCTCAGCGCCGTCGAGCAGCACGTCACGACGAGGTTGGCGTTGGGCGAGCACGACGGCGTGATCGCCGAGCTGCGTCGCCTGGTACTCCAGTATCCGCTGCGGGAGAACCTGTGGACCCGGCTGATGCGCGGGCTGTGCGGCGCGGGACGTCCGGCGGAGGCGCTCAAGGCTTTCCAGGATGCCCGTCGGGTGCTCCGGGACGAACTCGGTACCGAGCCCGGCGGCGAACTACAGGATCTCCACCGGCGGATCCTCCGCCAGGAGGCGGTGACTTCGCCACCCGCACCACCCGCCGCACCGGCCACCGTGCCGAAACAACTGCCGTCGGACGTACGGGGATTCGCCGCCCGAGCGGCCGAGCTGGCTCGGCTGGACGCCATCCTCTCCGGCACCAGCGGACACGCCACCGCCGTGCCGGTCTGTGTGCTGTCGGGCACCGCCGGAGTCGGCAAGACCGCCCTGGCGGTGCACTGGGCGCACCGCGTCGCCGATCGTTTTCCCGACGGACAGTTGTACGTGAACCTGCGCGGTTTCGACCCGACCGGGGCGACGATGAGCCGGGCCGAGGCGGTACGCGGTTTCCTCGACGCCCTGGCCGTGCCCCCCGATCGGATACCCGCCGGTCTGGAGGCACAGATCGGCCTCTACCGCAGCCTGGCGGCCGGCCGGCGGATGCTGGTCCTGCTGGACAACGCGCGGGACATCGAACAGGTTCGGCCGCTGCTGCCGGGCACGCCCGGCAGTCTGGTCCTGGTGACCAGCCGGAACCACCTGACCGGCCTGGTCGCGGCCGAGGGTGCCCACCCGGTGACCCTGGACCTGTTGACCGTCGACGGCGCGCGCGAGATGTTGGCCAGTCGCCTCGGTGCCGCCCGGATCGACGGCGAGCCCGAGGCCGTGGACGAGATCATCGAGTCGTGCGCGCGGCTGCCGCTCGCCCTCGCTGTCGCGGGTGCCCGCGCCGACACCCACCCCGCGTTCCCGCTGGGCGCGCTGGCCCGAGAGTTGCGGGACGTCCGGGCCGGGCTGGACGTGTTCGCCATCGGCGACGCCGCCACCGACGTGCGGGCGGTGCTCTCCTGGTCCTACCGCACCCTGAGCCCGGCCGCGGCCAGGCTCTTCCGGCTGTTGGGCCTGCATCCCGGCCCGGACACCGCCGCCCCGGCCGCGGCGAGCCTGGCCGGGCTGCCATCGCACCGGGTACGCCCGCTACTGGCCGAACTGGCCCGCGCCCACCTGGTCGTCGAGCACGCGCCCGGCAGGTACACCTTCCACGACCTGCTGCGGTCGTACTCCGCGGAGCTGGCAGCCGAGCTGGACCCCGAACCGGACCGCCGGGCCGCCGTACGCCGGGTCCTCGACCACTACCTGCACATCGCGCGGGACGCCTGTCGGCTGCTGGATCCGCACCGGGAGATGCTCGCCGTCGAGCCGGCCGAGTCCGGAGTGGACTGTGAACCGCTCGCCGATCGCGCCGGGGCCCGGCACTGGCTCGCCGCGGAGCACTCCGTACTGCTCGCCACGATAGCCAGGGCGGCCGGCGAGGGGTTCGACGCGCGCGCCTGGCGGCTGGCGTGGATCCTCGTGGACCACTTCGACTACGGCGGCCGCTACCACGACCTGGCGGTCACCCAGCTCACCGCTCTGGAGGCCGCCCGGCGACTCGGCGACCGACGGGCTCAGGCCTATGCGCAGCGCGGGCTCGGCGGGGCGTACGCCCAACTGGGTCCGCTCGCCAAGGCCGAGGCCCACTACCGCCTGGCGCTCGGCCTCTTCGGCGAACTGGACGACACCGTCGGGCAGGCGTTCGTCCACCTCGGACTCGGCAGAGTGCTCGCCCGGCAGGCGCGGTACGCCGAGGCGCGTGACCAGGCCGAGCAGGCGTTCGAGCTGAACCGGGCCGCGCTCAACCGGACAGGGCAGGCGCGGGCGCTCAACGGAGTCGGCTGGTACGAGGCCCAGCTCGGGAACTACCGGAAGGCGCTGGTGCACTGCCAGAAGGCGCTGCTCCTCCAGCGGGCCCTCGCCGACCGGCGCGGTGAGGCCAACACCCTGCACAGCCTCGGCTACGCCCACCAGCACCTCGGCAGCCACCGCCAGGCAGTCGCCTGCTACCGGGAGGCCCGGGAGCTCTTCGCCGGCCTCGGCGACCGGTACAACGTGGCGGACACCCTGCGCTATCTCGGTGACGCCCATGATGCCGCCGGCGATGCCGGAGCGGCCGGTGACGCCTGGCGGCAGGCGCTCGAAATCTTCGTCGAGATCGGACATCCCGACGCCGAGCGGATCCGGGTCCGGCTCGGTCGTCTGCGCGCCAGGAAGGTCGGCTTCGGTGCGGGGCCGGCGTTCAGCCCCGCTCCCGCTCGACGAGTTCGCGTACGGCCGGTGCCACTTCCGCGGCGAACCGTTCGGTGATGCCGTGGTCGTCGCCGCCGATGAGGAAGGCGGTGACGCCGTGCGTGAGGGTGAGATCGGCGAGCTGTTCCACCCACTGGCCGGGTGGGCCGGTCAGCAGGCCACGGCCGGTCGGGGAGAACTCGACGTTCATGACGTTCATCAGGCGCCGCACCGCGGCCGGGGAGCGACCGGCCCCGACCGCGGCCTCATCGATCCGGGCGTTGAGCTCGGGCAACGATTCGACCCCCCGGGGCAGGTACTCGACCGTGGGCAGCCAGCCGTCGCCGAGAGCGCCGGTCAGGGCCAGCATCTTGGGCTTGTAGGCGCCGACCCAGATCCCGATGTCGTGCGCCGGCCGTGGTCCCCGCTTCGCACCGGCCGCGGTGTAGTAGCGACCGTCGTGTCGCAGCACGCCGCGAGCCTCGGTGTCCCACAGGTCGCGGATGATCGCGATCGCCTCGCCGAGCGCGACGACGCCCTGCCCCGCGCTGAGGCGACGGCCGCCCATCGCGGCTACTCCGTCCCAGAAGGCACCGGCGCCGATGCCGAGTTCGAAGCGGCCGCCGCTGAGCACGTCGAGCGAGGCCGCGGCTCGGGCGAGTACGGCGGGCGGGCGTAGCGGGAGGCTGAGCACGTTGCCGCTCAGTCGTACCCGTTCGGTGCGCGCGGCGACGTAGGACAGCAGCGTCCAGGTGTCCAGGTACGCCGGCTGGTAGGGGTGGTCCTGGAACGTGACCAGGTCCAGCCCGGCCCGGTCAGCGGTGATCGCCAGGTCGACGACGTGCTGGGCGCTCCCCGCTGCGGGGGTCACGAAGGTGCCGAACAGCAGGTCGTGTCCGTAGTCGGTCATGACATGGTCTCCTCGTCCGCCCGCTCGGTGGCGGGCATCCCGGCCTCGGCGTCGAGGCGCGGGTCGATGTTGAAGTTGTCCCGGAACAGGTTGTCCGGGTCGTAACGCCGTTTGAGGCCCCGCAGCTTGGCCAGCACCCGCGGTGGGAAGGCGTCGTGCAGCCGCTCCGGCCGCAGGTCGGTGTCGAAGCTGAGGTAGAGGCCGTCGAAGTGGTGGGCGAGTCCGTCCCAGGCCGCGTCGAGCGCCGCCCGGTCCGCGCCCATCGCCGTGACCTGGAAAGCCGGGGTACGGTGCGCGAACGCCGTCTCGTCGGCCGGGGTGTCGGCGATGGCCCCGCCCATGGCGCGCAACTCGAAGAAGTAGACCAGGCCGCTGCGCAGCAGCCGGGCGGCGTCGCGGGCGAACTCGTCGGTGAGTACCGGCAGGAACGCCGACCGGGAGACCGGCTCGCCCATTCCGTGGTGGCCGTCGGGACCGACGTCGGCGGCTTGGGCCATCACGTCCTTGTACCTGGTGAGCACGACCTGCTGTTGCGCGAGCAGGCCGAGTTCCGTGAACGGGGTGAGCCGGTCGACGACGACCTCGGGGTCCTGCGCGTCGACTATCGAGAACAGCTGGACCGTCGACCGGCCCTGGCGCGGCCGCCCGGTGACGAGGAACGCCGTCGTGTCCCGGGGCGCCGTACTCGCCAGCTCGCCGAAGCGACGCAGCGTCTGCGCCATGTCGGTGCTGACCAGGACGAGATGGGCCCAACCGAGCTCGCGCAACTCGTTGACCTCGAACTCGAAGGCCGTGGCCACGCCGAAGTTCGCGCCCGCCCCGCGTACTGCCCAGAACAGGTCGGGGTTCTCGTCCTTGCTCGCGCGCACCGGTGTGCCGTCGGCGAGCACCAGTTCGACGGCGCGCAGGTGGTCGATGGTGAGCCCGTGCTCGCGGGAGAGGAATCCGATCCCGCCCGCGGTGGCCAGCCCACCGACCCCGACACCGCCGTAGTCGCCGGAGCCGAGTGCCCAGCCGTACGGGTCCAGTGCGGCCGCGACCTGCTTCCAGGTCGCTCCCGGGCCGATCCGTACCAGGCGTCGGTCCCGGTCGAGTACCTCGATGCGGTTCAGCCCTCCGACATCGATGACCAGACCGCCGTCGTTGGTCGAGCGACCGCTGATGCCGTGCCCGCCGCTGCGCACGCCGAGCGGAAGGTGTCGGTGGCGGCGCGCGAAGGCGAGAGCGTCGGACACCTCTGCCGGCGTGCGCGGCCGGAGTACCAGCCCGGGTGAGCCGCCCCGCAGGTAGGTCGACGCGGTCGCGCGGAACGCCGGGTCACCGGGCTCGACGGCGGCGTCCGCGAGTGACTCCGGTATTCCGTCGTAGTCGATGCCTGCCCGGCGGCGCGCCCGGGCGGCCGCCGGCCGCCGGGGCCGGCCGCCGCGGCCCTGCTCGCCGAGCAGGGCGGTCAGGCGATCCACGTCCGCCTCGGTACGTGCGGGTACCACCACCGGCAGCCCGGCCTCGGCCAGGGTGCGGACCTGGTCGGGCCCGGCACCCTCGGGCGCGGTCACCCAGGCCGACTCCGACGTGATCAGCCTGGTGCCGGCCAGCAGGTCGAGACTCTGCCGAGCCTTGTCGACCACGGCGGGGTACGGCGCATGCGGGTCGGTCGGATCCGTGGCGGGCGCCGGGGAGGCGACGCCGAACTGGATGTGCTTGGTCCGGCCGGCGAGCCAGACCGCGGTGGTCCAGGGATCCAGCCCGTGAAGCTCCTCCGGAGCACCGTCGCCACGCACGACGACAAGGTCCAGACCGCCCGCCTCCGCCCGGCGGGCCAACGCGGCGAGTGTTTCGGGATCGGAGCGCGCCCTCGAGAGGTCCAGCGCGATCCCCAACTCGATGGCCATCCGATCTCCCAGTAAAATCTTGATCTTAGATCGTATTGTTAGCAGACGTTCGGTCTAACGGTAGATGCCGGTGGAGATATTCCGGAGTGACCAGGGTGACACCGCCGAGGCGGACGGGACCGAGCGGACCGCCGACGCCGGGCTGCTCACCCCCAGCGTCCGCGCCGGGCCACCCGGCCCGCCGGCCCGGACGGCCAGCCGCTGTCCGGGCCGGCGTACGCCGATGACGGCCTCTCACCTCGAGCGGAGGTACCCGGCGACGCTGCCCGTATCCGCCGGGTCGGCAACCTGCCCGATGTGTCCGGCCGGACGGACGAGAACCAGGGCATCCGCACCGTACGCGTCTGCCACGTGAAGTGCGGCCCGCTGCTACGCAGTTGACCGAGGAACAGGTGTACGCACGGCACCGGTCCGCCGTGCTCACCGCTGGCGCACACCGCACGGTCGGCGACGCCCCGCGTCACCGACCCAGCGACGTCGGTACGGTGGCCGGCGCCGGCACGGCGGCTACCCCGCGGGGCTGCCGGCGCTGACCCGGAGCTGCGCCACCGCGCGGGCGATAACGTCGCCGCGGCGTCGGTCCTGCCGGGCGTGCACGACGATGCGCCGCGAGACGGTGGGGTTGACCAGTGGCCGGGAGACCACTCCGCCGGGGAGTTCCGCGACGGCCAGGCGCGGTAGGACGGTGACTCCGATGCCCGTCGCCACCAGGCGCAGCGCCGCTCGGTGATCGTCCAGACGGGCGGCATATCGCGGCGTGAATCCGACGGCCCTGCATGCGCTCGAGACGATCTGCCCGATCGGGCTGTCGTAGATGTCGTGGTCCACCCACGGTTCGTCGCCGAGATCCCGCAGGGCGATCTGGCCAGCGTTGACCAGCGGGTGCGCGACGGGGAGCACGGCGACGAGTTCCTCGACGGTGAGTTCGTGCCGTCGGTAGCCGTCGAGCTGCACTTCGACGCCGCTGGCAGGCTCGGTTCGGATGTCGAGGTCCGGCTGTCGGCGGCCACGCCCGTCGACGGGTTCGTTGAGGCTGATCTCGACGGTGAGGTTCGGTTGGTGTCGACGAACGGTTCGCACGACCTCCGGTATCCACTGTTCGGCCGCGGAGGCGAAGCAGGCGATCGCCAGGTGGTCCGCCTGACCGCCCCGAAGGTCCGCCACGACCCGTTCGAGGCGGTCGAAGTCGGCGACCAGCGCCTGGGCCTGGTCCGCCAGCCGCCGGGCGGCATCGGTGGCGACGATGCCGCGTCCCTGCTTCTCGAACAGGACCAGTCCGGTCTCCCTCGCCAGCGCGGTCATGTGCTGGCTGATCGTCGCCGGTGAGTAGCTGAGGTTCCGTGCCGCCCTGTTGATCGATCCGGCTGCCAGTACCGCGCGCAGGACCACCAGACGTCGTGGGTTGAGCATGTGGCAGACCATACGGCGATGCCGAACGGTAAGCGACATTTGTTTGCTTGTTGCGACTCCTGGTGCGGTCGAGGATGACTGTCGGGCCGGTCCACCGGCCCGGTCTCCGGCGCCGGTCAGAGAGGGACGATGATGGACACGACGTTCTGGGCGGAGGCCGACCGCCTCCTGATCCGCTACGGAGTGAGCTTCACCCCGCGGATCATCGAGCGGGCCTCCGGTGCGTACGTCTTCGACCGTCAGGGAGCGCCGATCCTCGACTTCACCTCGGGGCAGATGAGTGCGATCCTCGGCCACGCTCACCCGGACATCGTGTCGACGGTCTCCTCCGCGGTCGCGTCGCTGGACCACCTCTACAGCGGCATGCTGAGTACCCCGCTGTTGGAGCTGGCCGACAGGCTCACCGCGACGCTGCCCCGCACGCTGGGCAAGATTCTGCTGCTCACCACGGGCGCCGAGGCGAACGAGGCCGCGATCAAGATGGCCAAGCTCTGCACCGGTCGCTACGAGATCGTCTCTTTTGACCGGTCGTGGCACGGCATGACCCAAGGAGCGGCCTCCGCGACCTTCGCGGCCGGGCGGCGCGGCTACGGCCCCCCGATACCGGGGAACCTCGCACTGCCGGCGCCGAATGCGTACCGGTCGCCGTTCCGATCCTCCGACGGGTCGCACGACTGGGAGGCCGAACTCGCCTACGGCTTCGCCCTGGTCGATCAGCAGTCCGCCGGGAGTCTCGCCGCTTGTCTGGTCGAGCCCATCCTCTCCTCGGGTGGGATCATCGACCTGCCGCCCGGATACCTGCGCCGCCTCAAGCAGATGTGCGACGAGCGCGGGATGCTGCTCATCCTCGACGAGGCGCAGACCGGTCTCGGCCGCACCGGCACCATGTACGCGTTCGAGCGCGACGGAGTCGCCCCGGACATCCTGACGTTGTCGAAGACCCTCGGGGCCGGGCTGCCCGTGGCGGCCGTACTCACCTCCGCCGAGATCGAGCAGGTCTGCCACGACCGTGGGTTCCTCTTCTACACCACGCACGTCTCCGATCCGTTGGCGGCAGCGGTCGCGCTGACGGTCCTCGACGTCATCGACCGGGAAGACCTCGTCGAGCGTGCGGCGAGGTTGGGCGACCAGCTCACCGCCCGGCTACTGGAGCTTCGCGACGGCTACGAAGTCGTCGGCGACGTTCGCGGCCGCGGCCTGCTCCAAGGTGTCGAGCTCGTGCGGGACAAGGAGAGCAAGGCGCCGGCCGATGCGTTGGGCGCAGCGGTCACCTCGGCCTGTCTCGAACGGGGCCTGCACATGAACATCGTCCAGCTACCCGGGATGGGCGGCATCTTCCGCATCGCCCCGCCGCTCACGATCAGCGACGACGAGCTGCACACCGGAGTGGACATCCTCGAGGCGTCAGTCAAGGCCGTGCTCAGCGAGACCGCCGAATGAGTGGCCACCCGGATGAGTGGCCACCCGGATGAGTGGCCACCCGGATGAGTGGCCACCCGGATGAGTGGCCACCCGGATGAGTGGCCACCCGGATGAGTGGCCACCCGGATGAGTGGCCACCCGGATGAGTGGCCACCCGGATGAGTGGGCCACCCGGAATCGAGACGGTCCCCCGTCGCCTCGCCGGCAGCGTCCGGGCATCCCGCCGGCGGGTTGACGGATCGACCCCGGTCGGAGGTAACCGGCGGGGTCGGTCCGCCGTCCCGGACTCACCCTGCGGATTCCTCGGCCGCCCGGATGCCGTACCCGTCGTGGCGCGGTTCGCCCGCCACCGGCCGTGCCCGTGGACCGGCCTCCCCGGCCGACGGGCCGGTCACAGCGTACGGACCACGTTCGGGATGAGCCGCTGGAACGCCTCGGCCTCCCGGATCCGTAGCGGGTAGTCCCCCAGGTCGAACGCCTCGAAGCGGGATGAGCCGCTGGAACGCCTCGGCCTCCCGGATCCGTAGCGGGTAGTCCCCCAGGTCGAACGCCTCGAAGCTCGCCCCGACGGCCTCCGCGGCCCGCTGCGCCTCCTCGTGCCGGATCCGCTTGACGTTCTCGATCGTCTGGTCCGGGTCTTTCCACAGCTCACCGGACTCGCCGCGCTCGCCGTACGACAGGGCCAGCATCAGCGCCTCGCCCCGGCGGCGGTGTGCGCGGCAACCGCCCCGGCAGCCCGCCAGACGAAGTCCGCGCTGTGCGCGCCGACCACCAGCATCCGGCGACCGGTCATGCCGGCACCCGGTCCGCGTCGGTTACCGCCAGCCGGCGGGAGTTCTCCACCGCCATCGTCTGGATGTCCTGCTCGGTGAAGCCGGCTTC
>NZ_JAWQRR010000028.1:0-16067 GCF_033446045.1 Plantactinospora sp. KLBMP9567
GGCAGATCCGGATGCCGGCTCGGTTCATTGACTGACCACCGATGGGAGGATCGGCGGTGTGATTGAACTGCCTGGGGGATCCTGGTGGGACTGGGACGTACTGCACTTCGACGGCTCCCAGCTTCGGTTGGCCGCGGGACACGACCTGACCTACCACCACGGTCTCGAGGTGGTCTTCACCGACGTCGCATACCTGGCCTGCCCGACCCAGTTCTGGGATCCTCGGTTCCGGGAACCCAACCTTGCAGAGCGCGCACTGGTGCGTCGGCATATCGGTGAAGAATCACCAGTGGTCGTTGCCTTCGACGTCGATGCACCGGCCGGGGGCGATCTTCTTTCCTGTCTCGTCGCAGCCGGGTCGGTTGAGGTGGTGCACGGCCCGGTCTACCGCTACTGGCGTGACAATCTCGCTGCTGGAGAACGACTGGCTCCGCACGTGCGCCCGCCGGAGCCATCCTGAGGTCCGCACCTTGCCGGCGCCGCGGCTACTACCGACAGCGACGTCCAGCGCGGCGTAGAGCGCGCACGCTCGGCGGCAGTGGTGCGCGCGTGATCATGGTCGCGCTTCGTGTCGGGGTGGCTGCCGCTGTTCAGGGCACCACGGAAGTCCGACGAGGGTCGGTGGGGTCGATGTCTGACGGTCTCGAAGCATTGTTCGAGGGCCTCGAGATTACGTGCACAGTCTGGGCCGTGGGGATCACCCGAGAGCGCACTACGCATCAAGGATTGCCCGCAAGGTGGCGAGGGCGGTCTCGATGATGTCGTAGAGCTTGCGGTCGTCGTCGGTCTCGAGCCATGCGGTGACCGACACGTACATCAGGGTCGCCGATGTCTCGGCGAGCAAGGCGGCCCGGGTCGGATCGAGGCCGCGGGCCTGGAAACCGTTCCGCATCGCAGCGGCCAGCGCGGCCCGCTTCTGCAGCTCACGCTCACGCAGGCCGGCGTCGGCCGCGACGATGGCGCGCCACTGCCGGATGGTGTCCTTACGGCCCTCGAACCGAGCCTCGGCGACGGCACGCAGACCCTCCAGGATGATGGCCAGCGGGCTGGTGTCGGCAGGCGCCTCGGCGACGAGCTGCTCGGCGTATGCGGGCAGTTCGGCCTCGTCGGCGAAGAGCACCTCGCGCTTGTCGGCGAAATGCCGGAAAAACGTGCGCGTCGTCAGGCCGGCCCGCGCGGTGATCGCCGGCACGGTGGTCGCGGCGAAGCCCTGCTCGGCGAAGAGCTCAAGGGCCGCCCGCTGCAGCCGCTCGCGCGCGTCGGGTTGCCATCGCGCCATCCCGGAATTGTACCCACGATGACATGGCGTGTCATTGGCGATATAGTCATGACACGGCGTGTCGTCACCGGGATGCTCGCCGCACCAGGGCGGAGCTGTGCCATGACAGACGTGTGGATTCTCGGCGGGACCGGCCGCAGCGCCCGGGCGATCGCCGCCGAACTACAGCACCGGGGCATCCGGCCGGTACTGGTCGGTCGAGACGCCGGACGGCTCGCGGCTGCGGCGAACGGCGTGCCGACGGTGGTGGCCGGATCCGTCGACGAGACGGCGGACGCGATCCGGCGGGACCGGCCGGCCGTGGTCGTGAACACGATCGGGCCGTTCACCGACACCGCCACGCCGCTGCTGGACGCGTGCCTGCCGTCCAGTGACTATCTCGACCTGGCCAACGACCTCGCCGCGGTATCGGCGACCCTCGGCCGCGGTGACGCGTTCGCGGCCGCCGGGCGCACCGCTGTCACCGGTGCCGGGTTCGGCGTGACCGCCACGGAGAGCATCGTGGTGAAGCTGTGCGACGGACGGCCGATCCCGCGGCGGGTCCGAGTCGACATGGTGCCGTCGCTGACCGTCGAGGCCGGCGTCGTCGGCGACGCGCTCGCGGGCACCCTCGTGGAGGGCCTGCCAGGGGTCGAGGGCGGCTTGAGGTTCCAGGGCCGGCGGTACCGCGATGGCCGACTCGTGCCCGACAAACTCGCCGGCGACCGGATCCGGCTCGTCCTGCCAGACGGTTCGACCGTCACCACGGCGAGCATGCCGCTCGGCGAGCTGATGGCCGCCCAGCGGGCCAGCGGCGCCGCGGACGTGGTCTCCGCGTCCAGCGAGGCCCCGGCATCGCCGGTCGTACGCGCGATCCTGCCGGCGGCGACCGCGCTGCTGAACATCGGGCCGGTCCGCGCCTTCGCGCGCCGGTGGCTGGCCGCGGTGCGGTTCAAGGCGGCACCGAAGCCTCGCGAGCACTCGTGGGGGCACGCCGTCATCGAGTGGGCGGACGGCAGCACGCGCGAGGGCTGGCTGCGCGTCGGCGAGGCCCAGGCCTGGACGGGCGCGGTGCCGGCCGAGGTGGTCCGCCGGCTGCTCGACGGACAGGGCAAGCCGGGCGCGTACACCCCGGCCGCGCTTTTCGGCCCTACCCTGGCCGAGTCCTGCGGCGGCGAGTACCAGATCCTCGGCGCATAACCGCCGTCAGTCGCCGCCCGCACCAAGGCCGGGGCGGCCCGGGTGTCCACTGGGAAAACCGGCTCACGGCCGGGTCACCGGCACCACCTGGGCCACGCCGATCTTCGCACGTTGACGAGCTTGCCCATCGGCAGTTCAGAAACCAGCTGGCCGCGCGAATGCGGGTCACGTCGAACTGGTCGCCTGACGGCGATCAGGTGCGCTGTATTCGGCAGTTCCGGACATCGACCGCACGGGGAGCCGGTCACGACGCGTGACGGCTCCGGCTGGGGTACCGCGCGCGATCGGCGGCATGAGCGTCCTGCCGCGATGGCCTGACCTTGTGGTGGAGAGTTCGGAGAGCGTCGGCCGTTGGTCCGGCTTCTGGAAGCGGGTGATCGACAGGCTGAGCTCATATGTCGCTGGGTCGGTGCGCCGGGCGCCCGCCGCGAGATGGCGGGCGCCCGGGTGGTCAGGCGCGCGGGCCGAGGAACAGGCCGCCACTCGCGTCGATCACCTGTCCGGTGACCCAGCCCGCGGCGTCGGAGGCTAGGAACGCGACCACGTCGGCGACGTCGCCGGGCCCGCCCAGCCGATTGAGCGCCGTCATTCCGGTGATCAGCTCGGCCAGGCCCGGTGTCTCGAAGACCGGCCCGTTGGTCGCCGTCCGGGTGGCGCCGGGCGCGACCGCGTTCACCGTGATGCCCCGGGCGCCGACCTGGTTGGCCAAGGTCAGGGTCATCGTCTCGACCGCGCCCTTGGTCATGGCGAACGACGTTTGGGTGGCGTTGGCCATCCGGGTCGCCACGGACGAGATCGTGATGATCCGGCCGCCGTCGCGGAGTAGGGGCAACGCCCGCTCGATGATGAAGTACGGCGCTCGTACGTTGACCGCGAACAGATGGTCGAAGGCTGCCCGCGTCGTGCCGCCGAGCGGCCCCGCGGGTGGCGCCGCCGCGTTGTTGACGAGGATGTCGAGCGGTCGCCCGGCCAGGCCGGCCTCGACCCCCGCGAACAGGGTCTCGATATCCCCGTCCACGCCCAGTTCCGCGCCGACAGCGTACGCCGTTCCACCGTCCTGCACGATCTCGTCGACCGTCGCCGCCGCGCCCTCCTTGTCCGTGCCGAAGTGCGCGATGACCATCGCTCCCCGCGCTGCCAGCCGGATCGCGATCGCCCGCCCTATGCCACGGGACGCGCCGGTCACCAGGGCAGCCTTGCCGATCAGATCACTCATAATGTTAGTTACTCCCTAAGTGTTAGCGACTACCAGTGCGGTAGTGTCTATCACGTGATGGGACGGCACTCAACACTGCGGGAGCAACGGCGGGCCGAGACGCAGCGCATGATCCAGGCGCATGCAGTCCGGTTGTTCGTCGAGCGCGGGTACGACCGCACGACCGTGAACGACGTCGCCGAGGTTGCGGGCGTGTCTCCGATGACGGTGTACCGGCATTTCCCGACGAAGGAGGACCTCGTGCTGGTCGATCAGAACGGCCCGCTGGTCGCTGAGCGGATCGCCGCCACGCCCGCCGGGAAGCCCCTGGTGCGCCGCATCGGCAGCGCGCTCGTCGACTCGGCGCGGACGCTGACCGCCGGGGACGACCGGTTCCTGCTGGCCCGCCTGCGGCTGATGATCTCGACGCCCGCCTTGCGCGCCAGGCACCTGGACAACCACTACGTGCTTCAACAGGCCATCGTGGACGGTCTGGGGGACGAGGCCGCCGATCCGGACGCGGCCTTCCAAGCCGAGGCCGCGGCCAGCGCGTGCCTCGCCGCCATGCACACGGCGCTGGTGCGGTGGGCGAAGGACGACGGGCGCACCGATCTGCCCGACTTGATCGCGAAGGCGCTAGCGGCGACCTTCGGCGACGAGATAACCCGGTAGGGGTAGCCGGAGAGACTCCTGATCAACCGCAGCGCGATGCAACCACAACTGCACGCCGACACATCAAAGGGATCGGACAAGAGGCGATCGATGCTGACGTCGGCGACGCACTCATCTCGGCACGTCCGGACGCCTCGCCCAGCGGCATCTGGCTACGCGCTGTGAC
This sequence comes from Plantactinospora sp. KLBMP9567, assembly GCF_033446045.1. Taxonomy (NCBI): domain Bacteria; kingdom Bacillati; phylum Actinomycetota; class Actinomycetes; order Micromonosporales; family Micromonosporaceae; genus Plantactinospora; species Plantactinospora sp. KLBMP9567. Next base: position 4,492 of record NZ_JAWQRR010000028.1, read on the forward strand.
GCACGGTCGGCGGCAGAGCCGGATGTCTACGTGTGCCCTTTGGCTGAAGTGAGCTTGTCCTATCCCTGTGCTCTAATCCCGTCATGCATGTCGTCGTCTGCGGCGCACTCGTGGAGAACGGCGCGGTCCTGCTGGTACACCGCAGCCCGACCCGCCGGGCATACCCGGATCTCTGGGATCTGCCCGGGGGGCACGTCGAAGCGGGTGAGTCGGAACTACAGGCCCTCGCGCGTGAGATGCACGAGGAGCTAGGGGTTCACATTGTGGCGGAGTCCTCGTCACGGTTGGGCGACCTGCATGCCGGCAGTGCCGGGGACGCCGTCCACGTGGGCGTCTGGCAAATCAGAGACTGGGTCGGCTCTCCCACCAACCGTGCACCCGAGGAGCATGACGACATCGCATGGGTCGGGATCAGCGAGCTGGGCGGCCTTCCCCTCGTGTTTGACGCCCTGCCGGCATTGCTTCGTCCCCTGCCCGAGCCTGACCGGCTGCCTCGTCGCGACGAAGCACGGACAACCGCATCGCCGAGCGGCCCGTAGATCCATCTCTGCTCGGCACTTCCGTCCGGTTGAATCCCCTGCATCCGGTCATCGGCAAAGCCGCGAGCGGCCGGTTATGTCCCGGAAGCCATGTACGCGGCCAGAGTGTAGTTGCTGCCCGTGCTCGGGCTGCCCATCGACCCCGGCGGCACCCTGAACCTCATGATCGTCGTGGTCCTGCTCTGGATCACCGTCCGGATACCCACGCAGATGGCCCGCTGGGCGGGTCAGAGCGGGCGCGGCACGACCATCGGCGCGGTCGCCCGCGTCGTCGTGGTGCAGCAGCTCGTCCGCACCATCCCCGGCCTGAACACCCTTGGAAGGACCATCAAATGACCAGACCCGAACACGACCATCCGCCGACCAGCGCGCGGATGCAGACGGACGCTTCATACTGCCTCTCCTGTGAATAGTGTTGGGGTTCGTGGGCTCTGTCGTGTTCGCGTGGACTTCTGACTGACGAGCGAGCGGAGTCGGCGGTACCTGCTCCGATGGCTGGATCGGCATCTCCGCAGGTGCTGGTTGACGTCGGAGCGGGTGCCGCCAATTGCGGTGTTCGTGCCGTGACCGCTCGGAGTTGTCTAGCTGAGTGGGTTCTGCTGTGCGCAGTGGTAGTACGCCGTCCGGAGAGCGGACTCGCGTTCGCTGCCGAACATGTCGGAGCCCATGCGGTTCATGACGTAGGCGTATGCGGTGCCGGTGGCCGGGTCGGCGAACCCGCATGTGCCGCCCGCGCCCCAGAAGCCGTAGGCGCGGGCGTCTGTGCCGAAGCCGAAGGCGCCGCCGGGTTTCATCATGCCGAGGCTGAACCGGATGTCGGTCTTGAGGACCAGGTCGCGGTTGCCCCGGATCGGGTCGTGGCCGGGTGTCTGCAGCGCGGTGCGGGCCGGCTCGGTCACCGTCAGCACGGTCGGTTGCAGGAACTCGGCGTATAGGCGGGCGATGGCGCGGGCGGTGCCGATGCCGTTGCCGGAACCGATTTCCAGGCGGCGGATGGCAGGCTGGTTGAGGCTGTGGTGGTTGAGCAGGAACGCCGGGTTGCCCATCGCCCGCAACGCCAGTGAGCACGGGTTGAGGAAGGACAGTACGAGTGCGGGCGGCATCCGCAGCGGCATGAGCGCCTTGCTGAACGACTTCACTCCGGCGATCTGGTCGCTGTCGATGGTGTCGGGCAGGCCGAGGAAGAACCGGGCGGCGAGCGGCCCGGTCAGTTCCTCGGCCAGGTATCGGCCGAGGGTGCGGCCGGCGGGGTCGGTGCGGCGGATCAGTTCGCTCTGGTACCAGCCGAGGTTCCAGCAGTGGTAGCCGTGGTGCTCGCCCGGCCGCCAGGCGGGCCGTTGCGCGGCCAGGATGACGGCCAGCGCGTCGGGATCGGCGATGGTCGGCTCGTCGAGCCGGGTGTCGATGGCGCACAGGCCCGCCTGGTGTGCCAGCAGTTGACGCACGGTGATGTCGTCCTTGCCGTGCTGGGCGAATTCCGGCCAGTGCTGGGCTACCAGGTCGTCGTAGTCGAACAGGCCAGCGCTGACAGCGTGGGCGACGGCGAGCGCGGAGATGCCTTTGGTGGTCGAGAAGACCGGCACCATCGTCTGCTCGGTCCACGGCTCGCGGCGGCCGGGATCGCGGTGGCCGCCCCACAGGTCGACGACCTTTATCCCGTGGCGGTAGATGGCGCACGCAGCGCCGATCTCACCCCGGTGGGTCAGGTTGCGGGCGAACGCGTCGGCGACCGGCTCGAATCCGGGCGCGACGCCGCCGTGGACCTGGGCGGTCATCGGGCACCTCGCGCGATCACGGCGGCCAACTGTAGGCCGAACTGTTCGCCGGTGCCGCCGTAGACGACGACATGGGCCAGCATGGATCCTCCTATCATTTCGGCGACGAACTCGGCGCTGACGTCCTCGCGGAGTTCGCCGCGGGCGGCGGCCCGGCTGATCACGGTCGTCAGCGAGGCCAGACGCGGTCGGACCAGCCGGTGCTGGAACTGATCCAGCAGTCCGGGGTCGGCCAGGCAGTCGGCCAGCAGCCCACGCAGCAGTGCGATGGTCGCCGCGTCGGTGTACATGCGCTGCTGTGCCCGTACCACCGCCGCCAGGTCCCCGGCCAGTGTGCCGGTGTCGGGCAGCATGGACTCTGCCTCCGTGCCGCCGCCGAACACGGCGTCGAAGACCAGCAGCGGCTTACGCGGCCAGCGCCGGTACAGCGTCTGCTTACCCACGCCGGCAGCTGCCGCCACCGTCTCCATCCCTAACGCGGCGTAGCCGTCGCGGGACAGCGCCTCCCGCGTCACCCGCAGGATCCGCTCGTCAAGAGCGGGCTGCCGAGGTCGGCCGCGAGGCTTGGACGTGGTCACCCGACCAATATACAAGACGCACGTCTCGTAATATTATTGGCTACTCCCGGAGCCTGCGGGTGCCGGAAATCTCGTCCGTCCTGCTCACCGACCGTTTGATCACGAGGGTGAGGTCGCGGGCGCATTGACGAGCGCAGTCCCGGACGCGGCGGTGATCGACACTTCGTTCTGCGCGAGGATGGCTGGCTGTGCTGATGCGGCTGGCCACTTTCTGGCACGTCAACCGGGACCAGTCGGGGTTGCGCCGCCGAACGGTACGTCTCGCCCTGCCAGTACTCGCTGCCACCGCACTCCTTGTGGTGGCCGCCGTCGTGCCACGTCAACTCTCCGACGTCGTGGACCCGTTCGTGGTCCAGGCCGTGCTGTGGGTGCTCGCCGTCGCCGTCGAGTACACCGCAGGCGTCGTCTCGCCAGGAGAGGCTGGAGAATCGTCTCCGCGGCGCACTGGACCGAGCGGTACGAATCGGTAGGTATCGCCGCTGTCGGCGAACTGATCATCTCCGTTGGTGCCGGCACCAACCCACTCAGTCGGCCGATTACCTGGCCCGTCGCCGGAGCCGCGATCCTCGCCATCATCGTGACTGCCGCCCTTGGTGGGCGTACTTCGACATCATCGCCCTCGCCGCTCAGCAGGTCCTGAACCACGCGCAGTCGGCCGCCCGTGTCGTACTGGCCCAGGACGCCTACATATTCTTCATCTGCCGATGATCATCGGCAGTCTGATGCTCGCTCTCGGTTCCGAGGAATTGCTCCAGCAGGTCGAGGACCGCCACGTCCCGCTGGATGAACCGCTGCGGTCCCCCGGCGCTTACCTGCTGTTCGGCGGGGTGCTCCTCTTCCCGCTCGCACACCCCGCCTTTCAACTACGTATCCTCGGCACGCTCGGATCCGCCTGGGAACCATCGCCGCGCTCGCCGCGCCGACCCCGGTCGCCACCGCCGCGCCGACCCCGGTCGCCACCGCCGCGCCGGCCCTGGCCGCGCTGTCCATCCTTACCGCTGTCTGTCTGGGACTCGTCCTGGCCGAACTTGTCATATTCGCCAATTCACGCCGGTCGTGCGGGAGGCGGTGCTGGAGGAACACCTGGCCCACGAGACCCGCGAAACACAATGGCGAAGACGACACCGGTAACGGTGACGAGGCGACCATCCGACGGGAGCCGTCGTCGCCGACAATAAGCCTTTGGTCGGGCCTGACCGAAACGGCAGAGCCTGGACCGCGCCGCGGTCCACCGGCCGCCGAGCGAGAGCCGGATGCGCCCCTGCTGGCTCGGCTGAGTCGGCGTCCCCGGCCAACCATCCGACCACGCACAGCTGGCCGTTTCGTGCCGGATCGTCGAAGCCCGCCGCGCCGTGCTGCGCTGGTCGAAGCCGGTCGGACAGCCGTGCCGCCCGGCCCTCCGATCCGCCGATCGGGCATGCTGGCCGTCATGACCACTGCTTCCGACATCAGCCTGGACCGGTGGGAACGACGGACGGCCGGGGCCCTGACCGCCCTCGCCGTGGTGTTCATCGCGGCGTACGCGGTCCCGATCCTCCGACCCGGTCTCTCCTCGGCCTGGGTCATTGGGTGCGAGATCACCAACCTGGTCATCTGGGGTCTCTTCGGCGTCGACTACCTGGTCCGCCTGGTGCTCAGCACCGACCGTTGGCGGTTTCTCCGGTCCCACATGTTCGATCTGGCCGTCCTGGTGTTGCCCGTGCTGCGTCCGCTGCGGATGCTGCGCCTGGTGACGGCGCTACTGGTCCTCAACCGCCGTGCCGAGGCATGGACCCGCGGCCGACTGGCCGTATACATCGGCGCCACCACCGTGCTGCTCGTCTTCGTCGGAGCACTGGCGATCCTCGACGTCGAGCGGGGCAGACCGGAGAGCAACATCCAGAGCTACCCGGAGGCGCTCTGGTGGGGCGTCGTCACGATCACGACGGTCGGTTACGGGGACTTCTATCCGACCACCGTCGAGGGGCGGCTGGTCGCGCTGGGCCTGATGATCGGCGGTATCGGGTTGATCGGTTTCGTCACCGGGTCACTGGCGACCTGGATCGTCGATCGGATCTCCACCACCGAGCGTTCGGCCGAGGCGACCAAGAGCGACGTGGAGCGGTTGCTGACCGAGCTTCGGGACCTGCGGGCCGAGGTGACGACGCTGCGCCGGATCGCCGACGAGAGCCAGGGCACCGGCCGCTCCCCAGAGCCGGAGTCGGAGTCCAGCGCCGAGGTCCCCCAGCAGGCCACGGCACCGGGGACCCCGTGACACCGGGGCACCCGGTCCGCATGGTTGAGTTCGGGGCGGAGCTGGTAGTTGTCGCTGGGGCCGACCAGATGGTAGGCAGCCGGCCAGCGTGGGAGGGGGCCGTTAGCTGAGGTTGGCGAAGCGTTCGACGTCTCTGGTCTTGCCGGCGACGATGAGGACGTCTCCGGCGTAGACGGTGGTGTTGGGGGTGGCGTACCTGAAGTCCTCGCCCGGACGTTTGATCGACACGACCGTGACGGCGTACCGGGCACGCAGTGCGGAGTTGGCGAGGGCTCGGTCGATGGCCGGCTGCGGGGCGAGGGTCTTGACGAGAGCGTAGTCGTCCTCGAACTCGATGAAGTTCAGGATCCCGCCGGTCCCCAGGTGCGCGACGCGTTCACCCATTTCGTGCTCGGGTAGCACCACGTGGTGCACGCCGACGCGTTGCAGGATCCTGCCGTGTTGCCGGCTGACCGCCTTGGCCCAGATGTTCGGCACGCCGAAGTCGGACAGCAGGGCGGCGGTCACGGTGCTGGCTTCGCGTTCGGTGCCGATGCCGACCAAAGCGGCCTAGATGGTTGGGTCCGAAGTTTGGGTAGGTGGTTGAGGTGGCCGTGCCGGCACGGCGAAGGGTGTCGTTGTCTGCTCGTGTGCGTAGCCCTAGGTAACCGCGTGCAGCACCTTGGTGCCTACACCGGATTTGGTCGTAAACTCCGGACCGCCGCAGCCGCGCGTGGCTCGTACATTCCACCAAATGGCAACGACAGCCACCGATCTTCGCCGTCGACGGGGAGGCCAGTCAGCGATCAACAGCCGAGCCGAACAGGGCGCGCTGCGCGGCACTGTGGAACTGGTGAAGACTCCGTACGTGGTGAAGGTGCTCGACTCGTTGCATCACGGACGGCAACCGGAGCCGGCCACATCGGCCCCCGGCGATCAGGAGGCACTCGGGCGGGAGGGGTTTGATCGGTCATGTGGGTGCGGTCCTGCTGATCGGTGCGTGGACCGGTCCGGCTTGACAGCGGCGTTGAACAGGGTGCTCACGATCGCCGGACACCATCACCAGAAAATCGGTCCGCTTATACCGAAGCCCGGGTTATGCCGACATCGCCTGAGGATGCCCTGTCCAGCGGGCTGTTGGTTGGCGTCTGAATCGGCATAGCCTGGCGGGGTTGCTGGGTGGTCTGCCTGTCTGGAGTGGTCGATGTTGCTCCGGACGAGAGACGTTCATGAAGGCAGTAGATGACGCCCGCGGCAGGGCGTATGACGACGACGCCACGGCGACCCTGCTGGCAGAGTTCCGTACCTGGCTGGACCGGGAACGAAGCCTGTCGCCGGTGTCGGTGCGCTGCTATGGCGCGCAGACGAAAACGTTCCTGGTTGGCGTCGGCGGCGCGGATGCGGCCGGCGGCCTGGACGCGGGCAAGGTCGTTGCGTTCATGGTGGACCACGCCCGGGACCGCAACACGTGGTCGGCGAAGGCGATGATGACGTCGCTGCGGACGTTCCTGCGGTTCGCGTATGCGACCGGGCGGACGGCGGTGCCGCTGGCGGGTGTGGTCCCGGCGGTCGCGTCGTGGCGGCTGTCGGCTCTTCCACGTGGCCTTTCCGCGTCCGAGATTGAGCGGCTGTTGGCGAGCTGCGAACGTCAGACTGCGGTTGGCTTGCGCGATTTGCGGTCCTGTCGTTGCTGGCCCGGCTCGGGCTGCGGGGTGCCGAGGCTGCTGGTCTGCAGTTGGGCGACATCGACTGGCGGGCCGGCGAGGTCGCGGTCAGGGGTAAAGGCAGCCGGGTCGAGCGACTCCCGCTGCCGGCAGCGGCCGGGCAGGCGCTGGCCGGCTGGCTGACCGATGGGCGTCCGCGGTGCGAGTCGCGGGCGGTGTTCGTGACCGTGCGGCGGCCGTATCGGCAGCTGACTCCGGACGCGTCCGCCAGGTGATGGCTCGGGCCTGCGGCCGGGCCGGTCTCACCAGGCGGGGCGCGCACCGGCCGCGACACACGCTGGCGACGGAGATGCTGCGCGCTGGGGCGTCGTTGCCCGAGGTCGGCCAGGTGCTGCGGCACCGCAGCCAGTTGTCCACCGCGATCTATGCCAAGGTTGACCAGGAGGCGTTGCATCCGCTCGCGCGTCGGTGGCCTGGAGCCGGCCGGTGAGCGCGCTGCGGGTCAGGGCCGAGCAGTACCTGGTCATGCGCCGTGCGCTCGGGTTCAAGCTGGAACGCAAGGTCCTCATTTGATGAACTTCGTCCGTTTCTGCGAGCAGCACGGCGCTGAGCACGTGACCGCTGACCTGGCGGTCGCGTGGGCGACCCAGACCGGCCGGGGCAGCCGTGAGGAGGTCTATCTGGCTCGGCGGCTCGACACCGTGCGGATCTTCGCCCGCCACGTGCAGGCACTGGACCCGGCCACCGAGATCCCGCCCGAGGACGTCCTGTCACGTCGCTACCGGCGGATCCCTCCGTAATCTCATGCACCGGACGAGGTCGCTGCGCTGATGAGCGCGGCGGATGGTCTGCGACCAGGCATCCGGGCGGCGACCTGGCGGACGCTCATCGGCCTGCTCGCGGTGACCGGCATGCGTTCGGGCGAGGCCTGCCACCTCGGCCGCGACGACGTCGACCTGCAAGCTGGCACGCTCGAGATCGCCAACTCCAAGTTCGGCAAATCTCGGCTGGTGTTCCTGCACCCGAGCACGATCATCGAACTGCGCGCCTATGCGCGGATCCGCGACAAGGAGATGCCCCAGCCACGGGCGAGCACGTTCCTGGTCAACAGCCGCGTTCGCTCCGCTGGCCAGCAACCACGTCGAGGGGCCCCTCGGACGTCATGGTCCGCGAGTGGCCGTCATCGGTGTCCCCTCCCCCTGTTCAGGCGGTAACGACGCGCGGCTCGAGGAAGCCCTCCAGTCCGTATGCGCCATGCTCGCGGCCGATGCCCGACTGCTTGACGCCGCCGAAGGGCGCGTCGGGGTCGCCAAAGGCCCGGTTGATCAGGACGGTGCCCGCCTCGATCTGCCCGGCGACCCGGCGGGCCCGCTCGGTGTCGGTCGAGAAGACGTAGGCCTGCAGCCCGTACGGCGTGTCGTTGGCGATCTCGATCGCCTCCTGCTCGTCGCTGTAGGGGATGACGACCAGCACGGGCCCGAAGATCTCCTCGCGGGCGATGCGCATCTGGTTGGTCACACCGGTGAAGACGGTCGGCTTGACGTACCAGCCGGTCCGCAGGTCGTCGGGCCTGCCCTCGCCGCCGGTCAGCAGTTTCGCGCCTTCCTCCTGGCCGAGCCGGATGTAGCTGTGCACCCGCTCGAACTGCTTCTGGTTGACCAGTGGCCCGATGGCGGTGGACGGGTCGTCCGGGTCGCCGACCTTCAGCTCGGCGACGTTGGCCTTGATCGCTTCGAGGACCTCGTCGATCCTGCTCTCCGGCGCGAGGATGCGGGTTCCGGCGAAGCATGCCTGGCCGTTGTTCATGAACCCAGCGGTGAGCGCGGTGGCGACGGAGGCAGGGATGTCGGCGTCGTCGAGCAGGATACTCGGGCTCTTGCCACCGAGTTCCAGTGTCAGCCGCTTCATCGTCGCGGCGGCGTTGCGCATGATCTGCTGCCCGACCGCGGTGGAGCCGGTGAAGCCGACCTTAGCGATGTCCGGGTGGGTGGTCAGCACCTCGCCGACGACGTCGCCACGGCCGGTGACGACGTTGATCACGCCGGGCGGGACCTCGGCGGCGTCGAAGCACTCGGTCATGACCTGGGTCTGAATGGCGCTGAGCTCGCTGGGCTTGACGACGATGGTGCAGCCGGCCGCGATCGCGCTGGCGACCTTCTGAGCCACGAAGACGATGCTGTAGTTCCAGGGAGTGATCGCCGCGGCGACGCCGACCGGCGCGAGCGTGACAGTGGTCCCCCCGTCCGACCGGGTGAATTCATAGCTTTCGACGACCTCGGCGGCCTCGTCGAATACGGCGGCCGCTTTGGGCATGCCGGCCTCGACGAGGGTACGCGTGGCGCCGTACTCCTCGATCATGGCGTTGCTGAGGTCGTCGAGGCGTGCGGTGAACGCGGCGCTCAGGCGGCGCAGGATGGCCAGCCGCTCCTGCCGGGTAGCGTGCGAGAAGGTGGTGAGGGCGCGTTTGGCCGCGGCGACCGCGGCATGGGCATCGGTCTCGTCGGCCAGCCGCACCTGCCCAATGAGCTGTTCGGTCGCCGGGTTGTAGAGGGGCGCGAGCTCGGCCCCGTGGGGTGTCACGAACTTCCCGTCGATGTAGACCTTGTCGATCGTCCGCACGGTGGTACTCCTTTCGGTTGCCATGAATTTCGGTTGGCCAGCATTAAGTATGCCTGACAAATAGTTTGAGTGCCAACCTATGTTGTGACCAACATACCGTCTGGTAGGCTGGAGGCCATGGCGGCTGCTAGAGATGCTTCGGCGCAGACCGGTGACCGCAAGCGAGGGGTGAACTTGGGGTGGTCGCTGGGGATGGTGCTGCGCCGCTGGCAGGAGTCCGTCGAGGAGGCACTCAACGACCTGCCGCACGGCAGCCGCGGCTACCACATCCTGGCCGTGGTTGTGCACGAGGACGTTCCGACGCAAGGCGCGCTGGCCACCCGGCTGGTGATCGACCGCAGCGTGCTGACGTACGTGATCGACGACTTGGAGGCGGCCGGTCTGATCGCCCGGCAGCTCGACCCCCGGGACCGCCGCGCCCGCCGCATTGTGGCCACCGACCGCGGCCGCCAGGTGCTGGCCGAGGCCGAGGAGCGGGTCGCCCACGCCGAGGACCACGTGCTCGGCGCGCTGCCGGCGGAGCAGCGTGCTGCCTTCCGCGCCGCGGCCGAACGCGCCGCCGAGGCGATCGTCAGCATGGCGCCGGGCACCGACCCGTGCCTCGCCGTGAAGAGCGTGATCGACGAGTCGGCCCCGGCGGCCTGACCGTTCCCTACCTCGGCTGCTGGCTGCGCGCTGCCGACTGTGCACCGCCCAGCTGCGGCAGCAGCGTGGCGACCGCGAGCGCGGCTATACCAGCGATGCCCAGGACCGCGAAGCCGTACGTGTAACCCACCTCCGCAGGCGGTCCGGCAGCGGGAGTGTGCGCGCTGACGATCGCCGTCATCAACGCCACGCCGAGCGACCCGCCGATGGTGCGCACGTTGGCGGTGACCCCGTTGGCCACGCCCGTCTGGTCGGGGCGGACCGCGGCCACGATGACGTTCGACATCGTGGAGAACCCGATCCCGAGCGACACCCCCAGCAGCGCGAGCGCGACCGGCACCAGCCAGCGGCTGTCGTGTCCGAAGGCGAGCAGAGTTATCGCGGCGGCGTTCAGCGCCGACGCGGCGACGAGCAACAGTCGGGCGCCGAAGTGGCGGGCGAGCGGTGCCGAGGCGAGCCCGGCCAAGAACATGGTCACTGTCATCGGCAGCAGCATGAGGCCGGCCTGGGTGACGCTGGCCCCGAAGCCGTACCCGGCCTCGGGCGGCGTCTGCACAAAGACCGGAAGGAAGGTCATGACAGCGAACAGGCCGATGCCGAACAGCAGCGAGACGAGATTGGTGGTCCACACGGCGCGCAGGCGCATCATCCGCATATCCACCAGCGGCCGGTCGGAGCGCTTCTCGACCGTGAACCAGCCGATCGCGAGCAGCACCGCCGCCGCAAGCGGCGTGATCACTGCGGGGGAGGCCCAGCCCCAGCGAGTGGCCTGGCTGAGCGGGACCAACAGCGCGACCAGCCAGCCAGCCAGCAGTGCGGTGGCCAGCCAGCTGATGGGCCTGGGGTTGCGCGACGGCGAGGGCGGCACGACGGCGCGCGCCGTCGCGGCGGCGGCCACGGTCAGCACCGCCGGGATCCAGAACAACGACCGCAGGCCGAAAGCCTCGGCCAGCGGTCCAGCCAGGACAACGCCCACGCCGCCGCCGACCGCCGCGAGGGCGGCCGCGACGCCGATAAGGTTGGGAGCCTTCTCCTTCGGGATCTCGTCGCGGATGATGCCGAAGGTCAGCGGCAATACGCCGCCGCCGACGCCCTGCACCACGCGCCCGGCGAGCATGAGTCCGATGCCGGGCGCCAGCGCCGAAAGCATCGAGCCCGCGGCCAGCGCGGCGAGGGAGGCGACGAGCAGGCGGTCCTTGCCATAGCGGTCGCCGAGCCGGCCGACCACCGGCGTGCAGACCGACGCCGACAGCAGGAACGCGGTCATGATCCAGGTGACCAGCGTCGGTGTGGTGTCCAGCTCTTCCTGCAGTGCCGGCAGCACCGGATTGATCAGCGACTGGAGTAGCGCGAACGAGAAGACGGCAAGCAGGACCACCGCCAGGATGACGCGCGGGTTCGGGATACGGGGGGCAAGGTGTGACGGCATGGTGCGGCCAATCGGGGTGAGCGGTGGAACCCGGCGGGGGGGCGCCGGCACCCCCCCGCCCCCCCCGGGGGGGTCCCCCCCCCCCCCCCCGCCC
>NZ_JAWQRR010000029.1:0-27006 GCF_033446045.1 Plantactinospora sp. KLBMP9567
GGGGGGCGCGGGGGGGGGGGGGGGGGCGCGCGGGGGGGGGCGCGCCCCCCCCCCCCCCCCCCCCCCCGGGGGAGGATCCGCCCCGCGCCCTGCTCGATGGCGGGTGGGCGCCACGGTCCTCCCGGGGAGTGATCGGATCAGGCGATGTACGCCGGGCCGCCGTTGCCCTCCGCCTGGTAGCCGTGGTGGGTCCGCTCCGTGCGGGTGGTCTCCGCGACGGTCCAGGCGTGGTACTTGGTCCACACCGTGGCGCCGGCCAGGCGCTCAGGCCAGGTCTGCCCGTTGGAGGTGGTCTTGGTGAGGGTCTTCTCGGTGGCGTAGTTGGCGATCGAGTTGATCCAGTTTTCGGCGCCGACCATCTGGTTCTCCCGGCCGAGACCCACGACGAACCCCTGCAGCGCCTCCGCGTTGCTCATCTCCCACAGCGCCTCCTCCGCGTAGTGCAGCAGGTCGTGCCAGTATTCACGCACGATCTCCACATCCTCACGGGTGCCCCAGCGGGAGATGTGGCCACCGATCAGGGCCTTGAAGTCGTACGACAGGATGTCGTCGTGGGCCTGGTAGAACCCGCTGATGTTCTCCGACACATCGCAGTGCGCGAACGTCACCGAGCCGGGGCTCACGATGTCGATCTTCGTGAGGACCTTCTGCGCGGGCCCGTAGATGTAGATGTTGCCCGGGCAGTGGTCGGCACCCTTGTAGGACAACTCCAGCTTGGTGCCGCCCACGTCGAGGGTCGCGTCCTTGCTGAACGTCTCGGTCGGCAGCGGTCGGTACTTGTCGGGGAAGCGGGCCAGCAGCTCGCGGGTGATGTCGTGCGCGATGATCTTCACCTCGGGGCCAAACTGGGATGCCGCGCCGATGTGGTCGGAATGCCAGTGGCTGTAGACCAGGTGCGTGATGGGCTCCCTGGTCACTGACCGGACCGCCGCCTGCAGGTTCTCGCCCAGTCCCGGCGGGGCGTCGATCACGATCACGCCGTCGCCGGTCACCACGAAGCCGGCGTCGTACCCGGCCGGGCTGGTCACCCAGTAGAAGTTACCGCCGTCGCCCACGTTCTCGGCGTGCCAGCCCTTCTCGTAGAAGGACGGGTCGTCGAGGTAGTCGGGCATGAACTGCTTCGGCGAGGGCGCGTTCCCCTCGACCACGGACTTCGCGAAGCCCCACCGGCTCGGATAGAAGTCGCCGTACTTGCTCGCCATGTCTTGCCTTCCTTCTGTTGTGCACGTGGCTTGGCTGCCGCAGGCCTACGGGCGGCGGACGATGCGTCGTACACCCATCCGACGACAGATAGAGCCGTTTGGCCTCTTATTTCATGAGAAGGTCGACATATGCCTGCTGGGTCACCTCGGCGCCGTCGATGATCCAGAAAAAGGTTGCCCGACCTATCATTTGTCAAACAATACATCTTCCGGGCAACGCTTCCAGTGGCCCCATCGGTGACCTGCGTCTCCGCGACCACTCATCGCACCCGAGCATCATGTTGATCAACTAACTAGTTGTCAGACAAAAGTTATGCTGCCTAGACTACATGAGGTCCAACCACCGCAACTGAGGAGACGGGCAATGCCCGATTACGGTCACGAGGTGCTATTCGGGACGTTCATCACGCCGCGCGCCGACGACCCCGACCGAGTGGTGACACTGGCCGAGTTGACCGAGGCGGCCGGGCTCGACCTGGCCACCTTTCAGGACCACCCCTACAACCCGGGGTTCCTGGACACCTGGACCCAGCTGAGCTGGGTCGCGTCGCGTACGCAGCGGCTGCGCGTCTCGGCGAACGTGCTGAACCTGTCGCTGTGCCCGCCGGCCCTGCTGGCGCGGGCCGCAGCGAGCCTGGACCTGCTGTCCAAGGGCCGGTTCGAGCTGGGCCTGGGCGCGGGTGCGATGTGGGACGGGATCGAGGGCATGGGCGGCCGCCGGCTCACGCCCGGGCAGGGGGTGCACGCGCTGCGGGAGGCCATCGAGATCCTCCGCGGAGTCTGGGACACCGCGAACCGCGAACCGCTTCGCCACGACGGCAGGCACTACCAGGTGCCCGGTATGCGCCGGGGCCCGGCGCCCGCCCATGACATCGGGATCTGGCTCGGCGCGTACAGGCCCAGGATGCTGGAGCTGACCGACGCCGTCGCCGATGGCTGGCTGCCGACCCTGGAATACCTGCAGTCGCCCGACCGGTTCACCGCGAACCGGATCATCGACCGGGGCGCCGAGGAGGCCGGACGTGACCTGCGGCAGATCCGCCGGCTGCTCAACCTGTTCCAGGTCGACTTCACCGGGACGAGTCGGGGCTTCCTGCAGGGCCCGCCGGAGCAGTGGGTCGAGAAACTGCTGCTGATGGTGCTCGACGAAGGCTTCAGCGTGTTCATCATCGGCCGGGACGACCCGCGTCTCATCCAGACGTTCGGCCAGGAGGTCGCGCCCGCGCTGCGCGAGGCCGTCGCGCGAGAACGAGCCGGTGCCGGCACCCCGACCGGGCCGATCCGCCCGGCGGTCGTGCTCGCCAAGCGGCAGCCCGGCCTCGACTACGACGCGCTGCCGGCCCCGCTGGCCGCCCACGCCGTCGAGCCCGGCGACCACGACTACGGGCGAGTGCGGCACAGCTACATTCGCCGGGGATCGCCAGCGCTGGTGCTGCGGCCCGGCGACGCCGCCGAGGCCGTCCACTACGCCCGCGACCAGGGCGTGCCACTGTCGGTACGCAGCGGTGGCCACGGCAGCAGCGGACGCTCCACCAACGACGGCGGCATTGGCATCGACCTGTCGCGGATGAACCGGGTCGAGGTGCTCGACCCCGCCCGGCGGATCATCCGCCTCGAGCCGGGTGCCCGCTGGGGCGAGGTCGCCCAGGCACTGACGCCGCACGGGCTCGCGATGAGCTCCGGCGACTACGGCGACGTCGGGGGCGGCGGCCTCGGCACCACCGCCGGCGTCGGTTTCCTGGCCCGCAAGTTCCTGGCCCGCAAGTACGGCCTCACCATCGACCACGTGGTGGCCGCTCAGATTGGCACCGCCGACGGCGGTTACCTGCGCACCGACAAGGCGCACCACCCGGACCTGTTCTGGGCGATCCGGGGTGCGGGCGGCAACTTCGGGGTCGTCACTGCCCTCGAGTTGGAGGCGTACGAGGTCGGCGACGTCGCGGTCGCCCAGCTGACCGTGGACGCCGACGACACCGCGGGCCTGCTGACCCGGTGGGGTGCGCTGGTCGAGCAGGCACCGCGCGAGCTGTCCAGCTTCCTGCCCGTGTTCGCCAGCCCGCGCGGCCCGATGGCGCGGGTCACCCTGGTCTACGCCGGGGACGACGCGGAGGCGGCGCAGGCCGCGCTGACGCCGTTCGTCGACATCGGACCGATCATCCGGCAACAAGCGCAGATCGTGCCGTACGCGGCACTGGTCGCCCCGTCACACAACCGCCACCACGGGCAGGGCCTCGAGCAGCGGGCTGCTGCCCCACATCACCGCCGCAGCGGCGGAGAGCATGCACCCGATGGTGCACTTCGGCGACGTCTCGGTGATGCAGATCCGGTCCGTCGGCGGGGCGGTCAACGACGTGCCCCGCGAGGCGACCGCGTACGCGCAACGCAGCCAGAACTTCTCGGTCATCGCCGCGACCGGAGCCGACGACGTCGCGGGGCTGGACAAGCGCTGGGCCGACATTCACCCGCACCTGGAAGGCACGTACCTCAGCTTCGAGACCCGTACCAACCCGGAGCTGCTGCATGAAGCGTTCCCTGAGCCCACGCAGGGCGGCTGCGCAGGCTCAAGGTGCAGTACGACCCGGACAACGTGTTCAACCGCAACATCCCGATCCCGCCCGACGACGGCGGGGAAGAACCCCGCTGACTGTTGTTGGCGTCCGACGGGCTGTCGGACATAACAAAGGAGATGTCATGCAGATTCGAGCAGCCGTGGCCCCGGGGCCAGGGCAGCCGTTCTCCATCGAGGACCTCGAGCTCAACGAGCCCCGCGACGATGAGGTGCTGGTGCGGATCGTCGCGACCGGTATCTGCCAGACCGACGCCCACGTCCGCAACGGGCGCACCCCGGCACCGCTGCCGATCGTACTGGGCCACGAAGGCGCAGGCATCGTGGAGCGCGTCGGCCCCGCCGTCACCGAGCTGCGTCCCGGCGACCACGTAGTGCTTTCCTACCAGTCCTGCGGCCACTGCCCACAGTGCCTGGCCGGGCACCCGGCATACTGCACCAAGGCCCTGCCCGCGAACTTCTCCGGCACGCGCCTTGACGGCAGCCGCGGCCTGCGCCGGAAGAGCGACGAAGCGGGGGAGGTCTTCGGGCACTTCTTCGGGCAGTCATCGTTCGCCACCCATGCCCTGACCACGCAACGCAACACCGTCAAGGTCGACCAGGACCTACCGCTGGAACTGCTCAGCCCGCTCGGCTGCAGCCTGCAGACCGGCGCCGGGGCGGTGCTCAACTCCTTCGCCGTACCCGCAGGGGAAACGATCGCGATCTTCGGGGTCGGCGCCGTCGGGTTCGGCGCGCTGATGGCGGCACGACTCGCGGGCGCCGCCACGATCACCGCGGTCGACGTCAACACGCAGCGCCTGGCCCTGGCCCAGGAGCTGGGCGCCACCCACACGGTCGACGCGACCCAGGCCGACGTGGCTGAGGCGATCAAGGACATCTCCAGCGGCGGCGTCGGCTACGTGCTCGACACGACCGGCCGCAGCGACATGCTCGACCACGCGGTCACCGCGCTGCGGCCGCTGGGCCGAGTCGGTCTCGTCGCTGGCGGAGTCGACAACACAGTGCCTGCCGCGAAGCTCGCCTTCGGCAAGACCGTCACCGGTATCGTCCAAGGCGACGCGATCCCGCAGGTGTTCATCCCCCGGCTCACCGGGTTCCACCGGTCCGGCCGCTTCCCGATCGAGCGGCTGGTCCGATTCTACGACTTCGACGACATCGAGACCGCCTTCGCCGCAGCGGCGAGCGGCGAGGTCATCAAACCGGTGCTGCGCATCGCGGACTCCGCAGCGCACTCCCGCGGGTAGCCGGCGCGGACGTCCGAAGAGGTACTCGATAACTGATCCGGCCCTGCCGGAGTCGGTGTCTGAGCTGGCTGTGATCAGCCTCGACCGGCGTTGTCGGCGTACCGTTCGATCTGGTGCCACGCCGAGGGCACCAGATCACTGGTGTCGTGTAATTGAGATCTTTTACTTGTCGTTGTTGGTGAGGAGTTTGCGGACCTGGGTGTGGACCCAGCGGACCTTGGCCAGTATCTCGTCGGGGGTGGCGGTCCAGACGAACGGTCTTGCGTCGGTGTTCCAGGCGGTGACGTAGTCGTAGTGTGGTGTCGCATGTCGGGGCGGCGTTGCTGCGGATGCTCGCGGATCGGGCGGGGGTGACCGGTGCGTTGTCGGCTGGGCTGGCCCGTACCGGCTGGTGGCCGGTCCATGATCGGGGTCGAGTGCTGGTCGACCTGGCGCTGATGATCGCCGACCGTAAATATCAGCTTCAGCCCTACGCGGAACGCGTATAGCACGCCGCTCATGGGTCGTTGCCGGGTTGGGAGAGCATGACGCTGGGCGCGGCAGCAGCCCCGTCGGCGCGGTCAGCCCTTCAGTCACCGGGAGGTGCGTCTTATCCATGGGCGGCGCGGCGACGTGGTACGACTGATTCAGTGACAAGCCGAAGAAGCGGGCGGACCGGTGACGACGAACAGAGTGACCAGATCCCTGCGTAAGGATGAGAGTCCACGGCGGCCGACCTTCTTGGAACTGTTCTTCGATCTGGTATACGTCTTCGCGTTCACCCGGATCGTGAACGAACTGGTACTGGACTACACTGATGGCCACATCGCCGAGACGTTTACCACTTGCCTTTCGGAAAACAGCGAGACTCTGCTGCTGTTCCTGGCCATCTGGTGGATCTGGACCCAGACGGCGTGGACGACCGCCAGATTCGACCCGTTGCACCCGACGATCCAGCTCGTTGTCGTCGCGACGATGCTCGGGAGCCTGTTCCTGGCGGTCGCGATATCTGGGGCTCTCGGAGAGACCGGCCTGCTCTTCGCCAGTACGTACGTCGCGACCCAGGTGGGCCGCACCCTCTTCTTCGTACTCACCATGCGGGACCACGATCTGCGCCGCGTCAACATGCTGGCGCTCGTCTGGTTCGGCGCGTCGGCCGTACCGTGGCTCACCGGAGCCCTCGCACCAGAGGAACTGACGCGCAATTTGCTGTGGCTGCTGGCCCTGGCGATCGACTACCTGGGGGGCACACTCGGCTGGCCGGTACCGCGGCTGGGGCGCTCGCAGGTATCCCCGTGGGCCGTCGCGGGCGAGTACTTGGCCGAACGCTACTGGCTGCTCGTCATCGTCGCGCTTGGTGAGACGATCCTGGCCACCGGAACGACTCTTCTAGACGGTCCGATCGTGGCTGATCGAATGATGGCCCTTGTACTGTCGTTCGTCACCACGGTGTTGCTGTGGCGGATCTACTTCTACCGGGCCGGCCAGATCTTGGGCGAGGCCATCGCGGCATCCGCCGATCCTGGCCGGCTCGGTCGGTCGGCCGAGCTCTCCCACCTACTCATGGCGCTCGGCATCGTCGCCACCTCGGCCGGTTCCGAACTCGTCCTCAAAGATCCATCCGGACACGCCAAACCGGCTTGGGTCGCCGCCATGCTCGGCGGGCCCGCGCTCTACCTCGCCGGGCGCTCAGTATTCGAGCACGTGGCCTTCGCCCGCGTGTCCCGGCCACGGCCGATCGGGATCCTCGTCCTCGTGGCCATAGCGCCGGTGATGGTCGGCCTGCCGCCACTCGGGGTCGCTGCAGCAGCTGCCACCGTCCTGTTCGCCGTCGCCGCCGCGGACGTGATCCGAGCCTACGGATACCCACTGGAGCAGGCCTCGCCGCCCCGCTGACGCGCGCCCGTTGCTCCACCAGATCCGAGCCGATCTAGGGCAAAGCCGTGTGGTCGGACACCTGTACCGTGTCATAACTCGTCGCACATGCTGTGATCTGGGAGTTCTCGACTCGCGCCGATGATCGCTGGTATGACCGTGCGGTTGCTGTACCTGGGAATGATCCACCTGTTCAACGCCCTGGGGTTGTTGATCCATGGTGACAGAGCGTTGCTGGTCGAGGTCCTCGCGCTGCGGCATGAGGTTGCGGTGCTGCGCCGCCACGTCCCCGGCCGGCTGCGGTTGTCCTGGCCGGACCGGGCGGTCCTGTCCGCCCCCTGGCCCGCCTGCTACCCCGCCGGATACGGGAACACCGGATCGTCACCCCGGCCACGTTGCTCGCCTGGCACCGCCGCCTGGTACGACGCCCGCTGTCAGCACGGTCACGACGAGCGCCGGCTGAACAACGTGTCCAGCGACTCCGCGCGGTACTCGCTGACCGGACCGCCGTCCGCCGCCCCAGCGGGCAGAGCGCCGTCCGGAGCACGCCGATGGTGAGCCAGCACCGCGGCGATCACCTCGCTGGGCATCGGGTTCAGATACAACTGCGTCGTGGACAGCTGCGCGTGTCCCAGAACCCACTGCACGTCGGTGAGCGGCAACCGCGGATCTCGGGCCATCCGATACGCCGCGGTATGCCGCAAGTCATGCAACGACCAGTTGGCGCCCAACACCGGGTTGACGCGGGTGAACCCCGCCCGCGCCGCCGGGTAACTCAGCGCCCGCAACGGCCGCCGACGCGTCCACCACAACGGATCATCGCGCCCGATCGGCGTGGAGCTGTCCAACGTGCACTGGTAGAGCCGTACCCAGACGAACGCGTCCGGAGACGCCGGGATTTGCTGCACGGCCCGCGCGCCCTTGCGGACCACGGTGATCACCTGCTGCCCGGCGTCGAGGTCACCGCAACGCGCCCCGAGCAGTTCCGCCGCCCGCGCGCCGGTCGATACCCACAGGGACACCAAAGCCCGGTCACGGTGGGAGCCCAACCCGGCGAACAACTGGTTGAACCGCTCATCCGGGATGCACCGCGGAATCCGCGCCACCAATCTTGGCCGATACCGCCCGACCGCTCGCGCTGCCACAGCTCCATCGGGTTGTGATGCGCATGGGCCCGGCCCTCTCGCCGCTCACCGACCAGCGGGAACGGGTTGACCATCAGCCCGGACCCGGCCTCCTGGTGGAAGGCGTAGAAGCCCCGCACCACCGTCTCGGCATGCGCCCGCGTCGCCGGCGCATACGTACTCGCCAACGACGGCTTGAGGTTCCCCCCGGGATGTGGACACCGGGTTATGCCGCGATCTGGTGCAGGGTAGCGGGTGTGAGGGTTTGTTCGTAGTTGGCGGGGCTGAGGTAGCCGAGGGTGGGGTGGCGTCGCCGGTGGTTGTAGAAGGCGATCCAGCGGAACACGTCGCGGCGGGTGTCGGCCTCGGATGTCCAGCGCCGGTGGTCGACGTCGAGTTCACGTTTGAGGGTGGCGAAGAACGCCTCGGCCAGGGCGTTGTCGTACGACGAGCCGATGCGGCCCATCGAGCGGCGGACGCCGTGGCGTTGGCAGGCGTCGGCGAAGTCGCTACTGCCGTACTGACTTCCGCGGTCGCTGTGGAAGATCACCCGGTCGACCCGGCCGCCGCGGGCGGCGACGGCGGCGTCGAGGGCATCGATGATCAGTCCGGTGCGCATGTTGATCGACCAACCGATCAGGCGGCGGGTGGCGATGTCGATGACCGTGGCCAGATACAGCCAGCCGGTCCCGACGCGCAGGTAGGTGATGTCGCCGCACCACCGCTGATCTGGAGCGTCGGCGGTGAAGTCCCGGCCGATCAGGTCCGGCACCGGCGCAGCGGCCGGATCCGGGATGGTGGTGCGTTTGCGGCGGCGCAGGTGCCGGCCCACCACGTCGCGTTGGCGCATGATCCGCTCGACCCGCTTGCGGTTGACCCGCACACCCTGGTGGCGCAGCTCGACGGTCACCCGCGGGGATCCGTAGGCGCCACCGGAGTCGGCGTGGACCTGGGTGATCCGCTCGGCGAGGACGTCCTCGGCGGCGGCGTGAGCCTGCCGGGCGGGTTCGCCGGCTGCCCAGCGGTAGAACCCGGAGCGGGACACCGCCAGGACCCGGCACAGCCGCTTGACGCCGAACACGGCCCGGTGGGCGGAGATGAACCGGAAGCGGCTGGTCACCGATCCATCTGACTCGAAAATATCCGCGATCACCCGGTCAGGCCGTGGCTAATGCGTCCAGCCGGACGGCGTAGCCAAGGTTGTTGAGCTGGGTGACGAGGCGACGGGTCTGCCGAGACTTGCCGGCCCGTTCGGTGAAGTAGCCAGCGCCCAGGTCGTGGTAGGCCACGTCGTGGGTGAGCATGTGCCAGACCGCGACCAACATCGAGTGCTGGACCGCGACGACCGCTCGTTTCTTGCCGCGTCGGGCGGCGACGCGTTTGTATCGAGCGGCGAGGTAGGTGTCCTTGGTGCGGGTGATCGCCTGCGCGGCCTCGCCAAGTGCTGCCCGCAGCGCGGCGTTGCCGTTCCGGGTTTTGCCGGACAGTTGCTTGCCGGCCGATTCGTTGTTTCCTGGGCACACTGCCGCCCACGAGGCCAGATGCCCGGCGGAGGGAAACGCCACCATGTCGACGCCGATCTCGGCGATGATCACTTCGGCGATGCGGGTACTGATGCCCGGGATGGTCGACAGCAGTTCGACCTGGCGGCGCATCGGGTCGATCTGTTCGGCGATCCGGGCCGAGATCCGCTCGACCGTCGTGGCGGCGGCGTCAATGCGGTCCAGCATCGCACGGACCAGGAACGCGTGGTGATCGCTGAACCGCCCAGTCAGAGCCTCGACCAGCTGTGCTCGTTTCGACTTCATCCGGCGTAGCGCCATGTCCGCCAGCACCTGCGGATCCCGTTGACCAGCGATAAGTGCGTCGAGCATGGCGCGGGCAGACTTACCGAGCAGGTCGGCGACGACCGCGGACAACTTGATGCCGGCATCTTCGAGAAGCTTCTCCAACCGCGCGATGTCTCGCACTCGCTCGCGAACGACCTCGGTCCGATAGCGGGTCAGATCCCGCAGCTGCCGGATCGGCGCTGGGGGCACGAAACTCGGCCGGACCAGGCCGTGTTGCACCATCCGGCAGATCCACTCCGCATCAATTACGTCGGTCTTGCGGCCCGGCACGTTATGCAGGTGCCGAGCGTTGAGCAGCTGCACCGAGAACGAATCCTCCAGCAGGTAGTACACCGGCTTCCAGTACGCCCCGGTCGCCTCCATCCCGACGGTCGTGACCCCCTCGATGGCCAGCCAGTCCCGCAGCAGCAACAATTCACTGGTCATCGTGGTGAAAGTCCGCACCTCGACCCGCCAGCGGCCCGCACCGTCCGGCACCCTGATACACGCCTTGACGTCACGTTTGCCGATGTCGATCCCGGCGCACCGCTCAACGATGACTTCCATCCACGACCCTCCAGGCTCGGCGGCGAAGCCGCCCGGAGGCACCCGACAGGCCGAAGAATCTGACTCACGTGCTCGAAGCAACACTGCGGGGAGCCTGTCACGCGGGCACCCAGCGTCATACTCCTTCTCGGGCGCGCAGCACCATGATGGAACGACGTCGCCGGGCGGACCCACCATTTTCTCCCCGCGGGGAGGCGCGCCGCGCCCGGACTACTCCTTCGCGAAATAGGCGGCTGCCTTGCGCAGGATCTCCTTCTCCTGCCGCAGCTCAGCCACCTCGCGCCGCAGCCGGGCGATCTCGGCGTCCTTGTTCGCCACCGACACCCCGTCACCCGAGGCCACCGCACTCGTCCCGGTCTGCCACTCCCGCTTGCGGACCCAGTTCCGCAGCGTCTCGTGACTCATCCCCAGTACACGGGCGACCTGGTTGATCGGCCGCCCCGACGAGTGGACCAGGTCGACCGCGTCACGCTGGAACTCTTCCGTGTACTTCGATGGACGCCCCAACGGGGACACCCCTTCCTCTGGACCAACGTCCAGTCTCAGGGTGTCCACATCTCAGGGGGAAGCCCACCCTGCCAGGAGCGATAGACAGCAGTTGAAGCCTGTACAGCGCCGTTGAACGCTTCT
Source organism: Plantactinospora sp. KLBMP9567 (assembly GCF_033446045.1). Classification (NCBI taxonomy): domain Bacteria; kingdom Bacillati; phylum Actinomycetota; class Actinomycetes; order Micromonosporales; family Micromonosporaceae; genus Plantactinospora; species Plantactinospora sp. KLBMP9567. Next base: position 11,020 of record NZ_JAWQRR010000029.1, read on the forward strand.
GTCAAGAAACGATCCACAACGCGCTGACCAGCAACGAAGCAAGGGACGCAGATCGGCACCGGGGCCGATACCCGCAGGTCAGGTCCTTTGAACGCGGTTCAGCGCCATTGGGAGCGCGCCACCGCTCCCAATCTGCTCCCCGTAACGGTGATCGGACCCGAGTACCGACGATGGCAATCCTCGCCAGCGTGATCAACCAGTCCCACGTCAACGCCGACGTCCGGATACTCGAACGATAGAGGCTCGGCCCTCGCGCCCCAGGCCCAGCGTATTACAATGTGTTACGGTGACGAGGTGCCGGAGCGGGAGTACGTGTGGACCGACGAGGGCCTGACCAACGCCCGCCGCAACGGCATCGGCGTGGACGAGACCACCCAGGCGCTGTACGCCCCGCCGGGCCTACGCTACGAACGCGCCCTCGGGGACCTACTGCTCATCGTCATGGGCATGGCCGACAGCGGCCGAGTCATCGCCGCGCTGTGCGACCGCATCGGCGCCACCCAGACATACAAGATCATAGGAGCCCGTGCCCTCCAAGGGCACAGACCTCGACGAGTGGAGGAGGCGAGTCCTGTGACCGAGCCGAACTTCGACCAGATGACCAAAGACGAGGTCATCGCATGGTTCCAGACCACCGAGAGTCTGGCACCGGTCATCAGGTCCATGACCGAAGCGCCCGCGTCCGCAACCGTACCCGAGACACCCATGATGCTGGTCAGCATCCGGCTACCCGTCGCACTTGTGGGACAGCTCGACGACCTCGCCGACCAAGCCAACACCCGCCGATCCGACATCATCCGCGATGCCCTGACCAGACACATCACCGCCCGCACAACACCCGTCAGCCAAGACGAAGCCGAACACGCCCTTGACGTGCTTCGCCGCATCGTGACCATCCGCACCACCGAAAGCCAGGCCGACGCGGCGTAGGGGACCTTGGGGAACATCAATCACTCCATGAAAACGGGGGCGGCTCACCCCGCGACCTGGGGCTGGCAAGCCCGATTGCACAACCTGGACGACCTACAGACCAAGGCCCGTGCCTGCAACCGGCGGATCCTGGACGCGCAACGTGTCGGTCAGGGCTGTGTCCTCGCGAGCCCAGCCTTCGAGCGGATCGCGCACCCCACGATTGACCCGGACGGTGGCAGGACCCCAGCCCTACGATTCGGCGATCCTCGAGTCATGGCCCTGACCGGCGCACTCTGCCACACGCTGCTCGCCGCAACCGGCCTTCACCAACAACAGCCTTCGCGCCTTGACCGCCGGGCTGCTCGGCGACGACTACCGCCCCGGCCAGATGACCTACGACCTACGCCGCCTCCGACTCAACGGCCTCATCCGCCGGCCACCCCGCTCCAACCGGTACATACTCACCGAGGACGGCATCCGCATCGCCATCTTCTACACCAAATCTACAACCGGATGCCCATCCCACTCACCGCCACCGACCAACCCCAAGCACCACCCGAACTACGAGCCGCGCTGACCACCATCACCCGCCACGTCAACAGCTACGCCACCAACTCCCGCCTCCCAAACCCCCGCCAAAACTTGACACAAGTGTGAATAACCTAGCGGCCAAAGATCGTTAGGACTGACCTTCAGTTGGCAAGGCTCGGGCTGAAGCTTGTCCGCAGAGTCTGTTGCCAGGGCTTCTCAGCGGCCCTGCGCGTTTTCTGCAGCAGATGCGGTAACGACCGCACGGTCCCGGTGGTGAACATCGGTGCCATACCGCGCAGCCATGGTTCGGACGGCTTCTTCCACAACCGCGGTCGTGCGGGCAGGGGTCACCGTCCAGTCCGGGAGCACCAGGCTCGGCCAGAACAGGTAGTTGGAGATCATCCCGAGGAACTGCGTAGCAGCCATCTCCGGGTCAGCGATGTTTGCGGCTCCCGCGTCGCGCTCGGTCAAGAGGTAGATCCGGACGGACTCGAAGTATGGCAGCTTGCCTTGTGAGAAATGTGCTTTGGCCAGTTCGGGAAAGCGTGGCAGTTCGGCGATGACGATGCGGAACAGGTCGGTCATCTCCGGCTGGCTCAACAGCGTCGCGTAGCGCCGCCCGAGAACCGTCAGGCCGGCCGTCAGGTCACCGGCGGGCGGCACGTCGGCGACGTCGTTCTTGGCCCACGAGTCGATGACGATGGCATCGAACAATGCTGCCTTTGTCGGAAACTGCTTGAACAGCGTTGCTTTCGACACGCCAGCGCTGGCGGCAACACGCGCCAGTGATGCCCGGTCGTAGCCCAACTCAAGGAAAAGCTCAGTAGCGGCCTGCACGATGAGCGCGCGCTTCTCCTCCGCCACGCGCTGGTGGTAGGCCGACGGCGTTGGGGTCATGCGCCCATCATAGCGAGGTGAGTGGGTTGACTCACCACGCGTGAGAGCGTAGCTTCGACGTGGTGAGTCGCTCGACTCGCCACCCGGTCTCGGGTTGTCGTCTCTCGTACGCACTCGGAGGATTTGATGTCCCGCTTCGCCAATCAGACCGTTCTCGTGACCGGCGGCACCGGTGGGCAGGGGGCCAGTCACGTTCGCGCCTTACATGCCGAAGGCGCCAACGTCGTCATCGGTGACATCAATGCCGAGCGTGGCGCCGGCCTCGCCGCCGAGTTGGGAGACGGGGCTCGTTTCGTCTGCCTCGACGTGTCCCAGGAGGAGTCGTGGGCCGCCGCCGTCGCGGAGACCGAGAAGGCCTTCGGTGCGCTCACGATCTTGGTCAACAACGCCGGGGTGCAGAACCCGCCGGCCCTCATCGAGTCCACCAACCGGGCTACATGGGCTCGCATCCTCGACATCAACCTCACCGGCACTTTCCTCGGCATCAAGGCAGCCGCCCCGGCGCTGCGGCGCGCGGGGGGAGGAGTAATCATCAACATCGCCTCCACCATGGGCATCGGCGGTACTGCCTTCTACGCGCCCTATGTCGCCAGCAAGTGGGCGGTTCGAGGGCTCACTCAGACCGCTGCCCTTGAGTTGGGCCGCGACAACATCCGCGTCAATGCGATCCACCCCGGCGTTGTCGCCACTCCGTTCATCACCGAACCGGCGGCCGGCAGCGACGCCCCGATCGCCGACTTCTACTCGCCCGAGCCGTTCGCCGTCCCGCGACTCGGGCAGCCCGCCGACATCACTGCGCTGCTGTTGTTCCTTTCATCGCCGGACGCGGCCTTCATCACCGGCGCCGAGTATGTCATCGACGGGGGACTGCTCCTCGGCCCCGCACTGCAGAAGGAAGCCGCATGAACCCCGCAGACCAGCATGGTGAGCGCAGCGCGCTTGACCCGCTGGCGCACCTGCCGCACGAGATCAGGCGCGCCATCAAGATCACTCCCGCGGCCGGAACCCGCGAACGAATCGTGGACATCACCACCACCGGCCGGCGCACCGGACGACCCCGGCGCATTGAGATCTTCTTCTACCGCGCCAACGGCGCAACCTATCTTTGCAGCGGAGCGGGCGGAGGCGCGACCAGCTGGTACGCGAACTTACGAGCCAACCCCGCTTTCACCTTCCACCTCAAGAACGGCATCAGAGCGGACCTGCCGGCGCACGCGACCACCGTCACCGATTCCACGGAACGAGCCGCGGTGATCGCGGCCATCGTCGACGACCTCAACCAGCCTCACGACCCTGGCACCGTCAGGCCGACCCATCCAGACAACTGGGCCGCCAGCAGGCTGATGCGAATCGACTTCGACTGAGCCGCCTCGCATGTCGTGAAGCGGCGCCGCGCCGTCATCGGCCAGAGGCACGTATCGACCCATCATTCGTCATCGCGGCGGAGGTTTACACGAGGGGCAAACGGCCGCACGCGAACCCCGTCACTGCTTTCGTCATGGACAAGGCGGGCTTGAGAGCTGGACATCCCTCGGTACGGCTTCGTGAAGGACACGTGCACTACTTTAAGCAATAGCGGATGATCAGCATCGGCATCGACATCGACATCGCCGGCAACGCAGATCGTGGCCGTATCCGGTGCCGCCGGTGTTCTATGGGATCAACTCAGCCACGGAAAGCGCCTCGTCCAGCCGACCAGCGGCCAGGTCGTCGTGACGGATCACGAAACTCCCGTCACTCCGGTAATAGAACTCGTTATCTATGGGAAAGCGGGCGAGCGACACCAACTCACTTGTCAGCCGGTGCGTCTCCTCCTCCACATGGGAATACCATTTCGCGACCGGGATGACGATCTCGCCGGTCGAACTGCCCGACCGGAACACCGGCGGATCCCCCGCTCAACCGGGTCGACAAACGGAGATGCTGGATGAACCGGCTGACCTCGTCGTCCGGGATGCCCAACGCGAGTGCTGCACGACGAAACTGCCCCTGATGATCCACAGCGCAACATGGTGCCACGAGGGCGAGCCGGCGACCGGGTGCCCCCACGGCCCGCACGCGCTGTCGTCGGCATCGCTGCCGCCGTGATCGGGTGCGCACATCTCGGCAGATCCGGAAGCCGGGTCGCCCGTCGTTGTAGGGTCGGGAACTGGCGCGGTGGCGCGTTCTGGAGGTTAGGTCCGACAGCCTTTGAGTGCCGGTGGTTTCCCGCCCGGTTGTCCCACTGCAGTGACCGTGTCCAGGGCGCTCCGTTTCCAGCTCCCGCCCGTCGAACCGTGCGTGCGGTTCTCCCGCACACGGCTCACCGACGTCGTTCAACGCCGGCATTCGGTCTGTCCCGCCGCCAAGGCTTGAAGGGCCTCGGTGCAACGACGGTTCCCACAAGCCCGATCAGGCCCAACTCGTTGCCGGAGTAGGCCACGACCGACCACCCGAACTCGCGGCTACGTTTATGCCGCTTCCGCAGCACGATCGCCAACCGCATCTTCGCGTAGTCCCTGATCTTTCCGAAGTGTCGGGCCGAGTTGCCGTACTTGAAGTACCCGGCCCAACCGCGCAGGAACAGGTTGATGTCCTGCACGATCCACTCCACCGGCAGCAACAGCCGGGACCGGTCGGTTACCCGCCGGATCCGGTTTCGGGCGTGCTGCATGGCCTTGTTCGCGGGCCAGCGGGCCAGGAAGGTGACCTGCTTGGTCCCGGTCCGTGCCCACGCGCGCACCAGCCGGTGGTGGAAACCGAGGAAGTCCACGCCTTCCCCACCGACCTGAAGGTGCACGATGCGGGTCTTCGCCGCCTTGGGCTCCAGCCCAAGGTCGGCCAGCAGTTCCGTCAACCGCCCGAGGGCGGCTTCGGCCTGCTGCCGGGACGAGCACATCACGATCGCGTCATCGGCGTACCGAACCAGAACCCCGTGCACACGCTCGACCATGCCCGATCGATACGGTGCAGGTAGATGTTCGCCAGCAACGGCGACACCACGCCGCCCTGTGGGGTACCGGTCACTTCCCGCCGGACCACGCCGTGTTCCATCACCCCAGCGCGCAGCATCGCCCGCAGGAGTTTCAGGATGGCCTGGTCACACACACGCGTTCCTGGACCGCTTGCATCAACTTGTCATGCGGAATCGCCGAGAAGCAGTTGGCGATATCCGTCTCGACCACCCACCGCCTACCCCGCCAGGACTCATCGATGAGTACTTGCAGGGCGTCGTGCGCCGAGCGTTTCGGGCGGAACCCGAAGCTGCACGACAACATGTCGGCCTCGAAGATCGGCTCGAGCACGATCTTCACCGCGGCCTGCACAACACGGTCCCGAACCGCAGGAATCGACAACGGACGCCGCTCGGCCGTCCCGGGCTTTGGGATGAACACCCGACGCGTCGGCAACGGCGGGTACCGGCCCTGCTGCAACTCCACGGCCACCTCGTCAAGCAGCCGGGCAACCCCGTACTCCTCGATCTGGCCCAGGGTGGTCCTATCGATGCCCGGGACGCCGTTGTTACGGCGCACCGCGACCCACGCCCGCCACAAGACGTCCCTGCGGAAGACCTTGTCTCGCAGCGCGTGGAACCGACGTCCGGGATCGGCCTTGGCCGCCCGGTACAACGCAAGCTGCAAGGCACGAACCGGGTCCAACACGGACCCCAACACGGCGGGACTAGCCGAAACGGCACTCACCGGGCACCATCTCATCAGCGACACGCATCGACGAAGTAGCGGCCCTTCCCTCACCGGCGGTTATGTTGTCCGCTCGGCTCCAGCAGTATTACGGCCGCCTCCGACTCCCTCCCGACACGAGATCCACTTCCCGGCGTGGACCGGTTATAGGACCCGACGCTCCAGCACGCATCCGCAGCGCACCAGGTCGGGGAGGGCCTCCCCAGTTCCCGCCGCCACCATCTGAACGTTCCGCGCCCCATACGCCGGGGAGTTCCTCGCGGCTGCAATCCAGGAGCTACACCGCTTCCATGGCCTTCACCCTGAATTCGGGGGCTCGGCTCTCCCTCTGCCCCACCAAGGCAGGACCTCTAACGACGCCGCAGGCTTCGCGTGATGCTACGGACCGCTCAGTCGCTCCCCCTGACGGGGCTTTCGACGCTGGGCTTCGACCCGACCCGTTTCCAGACCGAGCCGCCAGCCTGCTACCGGGCCTCCTGGCAGCTACCCGGACCGGACTCACACCGGCAGGCGACGACGAGCTTACGACTCCAGATGAGCTACACACTCACCTCCAGGTCCGCTGGGCGCACGAACGATCGAGGTTAGGTTGCAGGTATTCGGCGACCATCCCCAGTGGCGGCCTGTCCGGGACAGAGACCTCATTGACATGAATCTCACGGTCAAGAATCGGCAGCCTCAGATCTACGCCTCGCCGAAAGTGCATGAGCGACGCTCTTTCGGCGCCGTACTCACCCACACAACATGAGCAATCTCTCCGATTCATCGCCGCCATAAGTATTTGTGCGGACATTAAACTCAAAGCCTCTGTATCCTGATGTCGATGCTGGCGCTGCCCCAGGTCAACCTGGGCCATCGCATCCAATCCGACCAGGTTAAAAATGTCGATCAAAAGTCCTATCTCCACTCCGTAAAGAGTCGCAAACGGCACCGATTCAAGTACCCAGCGCCTAGCAGCATACTCACCCGCAAGGGGTTGTACAAAGCCAGCCAACTCGGGCCAGAGTACGTTTAGGAGCGGCCGTGCCACCAGTTCGGTAACCCTCCCGCCACCGTCTGGGTCGATCCCGTGGGAGTGCACTATGGGCCGGTGATAGTAACCCTTGACGAAGGCAACGCTGATATCATCCAAGAGCGGCGCCACAAGTCCGGCAATGAATGCAGGAGGACATCCGACGAGGTCTCCGTCAATGAAGGCCACCAAATCACCGGCTGTGGATGCCAATCCCTTCCACAGTGCGTCCCCTTTGCCATCTCGGCGGGGTAGCTCTCTTAATACAAGGTCTTGGCTCACTACTGTGGCGCCTTCAGATTTCGCAATCTGCGCCGTAGAATCGGTCGAGCGGGAATCCACTACAACAAGCTCGTCCACCAGCCGTTGCTTTGTCATCAGTTCCCGCACTATCATCCTGACGATTGGCCCAATTGTAGCCTCCTCATTTCGCGCCGGAATTACGACACTTATGCTAGTGTCGCCTTTAGCTTTAATCACTTTGCTCAACGGCCAGTTGTCTGCACGGCTAGTGCGTCGAAAGAGCCACTTCCTAATCTCGGACTGCATGGCCCCCACCCGAACAGCATCCCCTGGTGCCACAGCATCACCATTCTCCATCATCAGGCTTCCTTTCCCGAACTCGCATTGCCCGCAGAATAGCCGAAATTGCTCGCAATGGCCCACAAGAATGGATCCGAGAATAGCCTCTCCAACTCCGGGGTCATCCACTCCCTCCACCCGCCGACTTTTCCACTACGCATCATCCGAGCCGGTGATCCGGATGTCCGGCTCGAAATCACCGCGTCCTCATGCACCCTCATGGCTTCGTAGGTACTCGCCTCAAGCGCCGCGACCATCGCTTCCTCGTCGACATACACATTCCAATGTCGCAGTGAACGGCTCATGGCAGACTTGCCATGAAGCTTTAGATCCTCGAATCGTAGGATCTGACTTGTCTCGCTACTGCCAGCGACCCTAAGCCACTCATCGTAAAACATGGCCCATGCGCTTATCGGATCGGGTCCACAAAAGAATGGCCTTTGCAGGAAGACCTCAAAGTCCGGGTCTACGACTTCCCATTCTAACTTGGCAAATCCTCTGTGATACTGATGCCAGGAGTAGATGGCGTCGCGGGGATCCCGCACAAGAAGCCAGATTCCACCAAATCGACACTCAGCCAGCTGACCGTAAGGCAGATGGCTCTTTGAACCGCGGCGCCACCGGTATCTTTCGACGGCCAATCCCTCTATCCCTGCGAGATGTGGCTGCGAGGTGGCTGCGACGGGCCAGGGCGCTCGGATCGGGAGTCGAAGTTCCATTCGCGTAGAGAACGTCGGTCGCTAGGTTGATATACTCCAGCCCTAGTTCGAGAAGGATATTGCCCAGCAAGGCCTGACCCGATCCGCCAAGGCTTGCTACGATAATGTCATCCTGGGACAAAAAGTTCATGTTCCGGTAGTGAAGCCCGAACCCCATCGAAATATACCGGTCTCTGCTGTCGAGAGGTCCTCGAAATCCCTTCAACTGTCAGTCCCTTCCCTGGTATGTAGCGTAGGTTCATCCTTCGTATCTCCAATGTGCGACAGCCTGGGGCGCCGGTGGAAGAAGATGAGGCCCCCCAGAGCGGCGCTCGCCGACGCCACTAAAAGACCAGCGGATGAATGGTGGTACTGGCCGATCGCGAATCCTGCCAGTGCGGAGCCGAGCGCCCCGCCAAGAGCAGCGAGCGTTCCAAGCCAGCTGAATCCCTCTGCCCTAACAGACGGAGGAGCGAGTATCGCGGTAACGGCATACTGCGCCGTGAATGTCTCCGCTAGAACCATCCCACCAAGTATTAGAAGAATTGCGATAATGAAGGGGTTGCTCATCGCCGCTAGAACAGCAAATGATCCGGCCAATGCGATTAGGCCGAGGCGATACCTGTTCGCCGCTGGCGGCTTACCGCCCTTAGCGCCAGAGCGAAAACCGCCTACTATGCAACCAACGAAAAGCGCGGCGACTAAGAACCCTGCGATAGCAGGGGCACCCGAACGCTCAGCGTAGGCCGTGAGCGAGAAGATCCCAGCCCCAACAGCCATCTCAAATAGGGACACCGAAACCAAAAAGATGATATACGCTCGCGTGTACAGACGCTGCGGTTTCCTTACGGCATTATCTGGATCCCCCGGAGCCCCGGATGCACTTACGGAATGTATTCTACTATCCTGGGTCGCCCAGACTTGTGCAACTAAAACAGCACCAATTCCTCCAAGCAATCCGGCAGCCAGTATGGCTATCAAGGGCCCTAACTGTTCACCGAAGACGACAAGTGCGCCCGTGACAACCAAGGGTCCGGTGACCCAAACTATCCCCAATTCTTGGGCATGTAGTGAATACGCGGCATTCCGCGTTTTTTCATCCGGGGTCATCGCTGTCCATAATGACTGCATGGCCCCCATTAGTGCAGGGCGCGTGGCGCCAACCGCCGCAGTGGCGGCAATGATCAGATAGTAGTGCGCGGAAGCGATTATTGTCAGTGTCAACAACGTGGACATGAGGACGAAAGCAATGGACATGAACTTGAGGACCAATCCCCCGCCGAATCTATCGATGGATCGTCCCCAGACGGGAGAGGTGACCCCAATTCCAGCCATGTACGTGAATAGCGCGAGGCCAGCCGAGGAATAGGAGCTTGTGACGTTGACAACAGCCAGGGTGACAGGAAGAGTCACCATTCCAATAGGCATCTGTCCAACCAGTCCCGCGAGAACTAGTTTCTTTGCTCCCGGCAGCCTGAGGACGTCTTTAAAATGCAGAACCTGGTTGTCACTGATCCCAAGGACAGATTTCAGCTTCATCGCCCCCACTCCTACGTCATCGTTGGATTCCGCTCGCCGCCACCCCTCCGCTGCCCTGTGGCCTCGCCTCGCAGCCCTTCTGCCCGAAGCTGTCCGGTAGGCGCCGGGCGACTCCCGGCGCTGGTTATAGAGAGCCGGCTGCACTGTCTTCGCTGCGGCCGTCCATCGACCTCGCTCTTACACAACCTGCGGCCTCCATCTCGTTGCAGGCGGAGGGGTCCGGGCGGTCTTCGTGTTCGCATCGCGCCGGAAGTGCCGTGGTCAGCCGAATCCGAAGTCCCTGCGCCGTGACCGAGATGGACGGCTCAGACATGAAAGTCGGCCTCCCTACCAATGGAGCTGTTCGGTTGCTCCAACGCGAGTTCGCCAGCCCGGAGCATCTGTTCGTACAGCGCCAGGTCACTGGCCGAGTCCACCTCGACCCAATCACCGACACACGGCACCGTCCTGATGGGCAGTCCCTGCTCGACGAGCAGTTGCAGCATGGTCGTCATATCCAGCCGGTCGGCCTGCGCCGCTGGCAGCGATCCGAGCAGACGCTCGATCTCCGCCCAGCCTGCGGGACCGATCCTCAGCAGGCCCATGTACTGCCCGTGCGCCTCTCCGGTCGTCGTCAGATGACCGCCGATCTGCAGCAGCAATTGCCCAGGGCTGCGCCGGAAGTTTTCGGCGTCGGCGAGCGGGTCGTCGAACCGGCGGCGCCAGAGACGCAACCAGTTCGGGTCGTAGCTGATCGCCAGCGGTGCTGCGGACCGGACGAGTTCCCGGACTGTGGCCGACGAGTACACGATGTCGCCGTAGGAGACGACACAATCCTCGGCGCGTAACCATGAGTGCGCTGTCTGCAGGGAGCGCACCATGTTGGTGCGATACCAGTACGGCGCGGTGACCGTGGTCCATCGCTCGTCGTGCAACTGCTCCACGTGATAACCGCCGACGACCAGAAGCCGATCGATCCCGGCCCGACGCAGGGCTTCGACCTGCCGGTGCAGCAAGGGTCGACCACCGAGCGGGGTCAGGCACTTGGGTCGGTCGTCGGTCAGCCCACCTAGTCGACTGCCTCTGCCCGCTGCCAGGATGATGCCTCTCACCGCCGCCCTCCGAAGTGGTCACGGAACAGGCACTGGTCCTCGGTGGCGAACGGAGTGAGCCGCTCGGGGTGCCACATGATTCCCGTGATAGGCAGGGTGTTGTGGCGTACCGCCTTGACGACACCATCGGAGGCCGTGACCCAGGCAGTCAGGGGCGGCCGGACGTCTGTCGCGGCCCAGTTGTGGTAGCTGTTGACGCGCCGGGTCCGACCGTCGACCACCAGACTCTGCGCGCCCCCGGCGTGGCCGCTCACCTTGGTCAGCCGGGTACCGAAGTGGTGCTGCAGTGTCTGCATGCCCCGACACACGCCGAGCACAGGTAGGCGTCGCCGCGTCGCGGCTTCTAGCAGCGCCTTCTCCGTTTCGTCACGCTCCGGGGCATCGCCCCCGTAGGCAAACAGGTCATTGCCGCCCGTGAGCAGGACGCCGACTACCGGCATCACGTTCAGTAGGCGGACCGCGATGGTCTTCCGGTTGGGTGCCGGTACCGGGAGGAGATTGCAGTCGTGCAGGAAGGCCGACCAGCGCTGATCGAGGGCGTCATTGCGGGTGGCATGGGTCTCGTCCACGGTGACCCGCTGCGAGACGAGTAGGCACCTCACCGCAGCACCTCGACCCGGTGGTTCAGACAGTCGATGTGGATCCGGCTCGCCCGCGCCAGCTGGTTGTAGAGTCGCTCGCCCGCGCCGATGACCGCCGGCACGCCGAACTGGTGCGCGCGGATGGCCATATGGGAGTTGGCTCCGCCGTACTGGGTTACGAACCCGGCGACTCCCCTCGAGAAGATCCAGTCGTATCCGGGATCCCCGCTGGGCAGTAGCAGGATTTGGCCGGTCAGGTCCTCGGCCATGGCCGCGTCGCGCATTACGACCCCTGACGCGGCTCGCTGGGTGATGTAGTTCGGTTCGGAGTCCGGCACGTGGAAGGCTTCGACCTCGTCCGGACCAGTCACCATCGGCGGCAGCACGATGCGCCGGGTCAGGGCGTACCGGTGACGCCCCTCGTCGATACCACGGCGCAGCAGCATGCCAGAGTCGTCCACGCCCCGGTAGAGATCGTCAACGATCTCGACAGTGAGATACGACAGCTCTTCGACGCCAAGACCGAACCGTCGGCCCAGGCGGGTAATTAGACGGAGCACTTCGCTGAGGTGGCGCGAGAATTCGAACTTCGCGTTTTCCCGCTGCTCGATGCTGTTCGCGATGAACGCGAAGAGTGCGTCGATGTCCAGGGCTAGGCCATGTGCGTTCAGCATCCGCTGAATCAAGCGCGCCTGAACGGCCGACGGTCGGAACGGCCGTGGGGTCTGCACCAGGTCCCCCCCGGCGGACCAGTCGAAGTACTGGTCTGGGGCCTCGTCGTAACGAGGCGAGCAGATGTCGTAGGTTCCTGGTCGCAGAAACCCATAGGTGTCGAGGAACTGCCGTTTCGCCATGGTCGCCTGGTCGCGGAGCATGCGGTTGGTGCTGGTGTCGAGACCAGACATCAGCTGTGCGACGTCCGTCTCGGTCAGTACCCCTGTGGTGATCATCGAACGGAGCATCTCGGTAGCGACGAATCCCAGCCGCGCGAAACCGGCGAATGCCAGTGTGCCGAATCGTCGGCAGTCCTCGACCAGCCAGTAGATCTGTGCCACCTCGTCGAGGTCAGACTGCCGGATGGTCTCGAACCGCTCACGCAACGAGGTGATACTGGCCTCGTCCTCCTTCCGCGCCGGGTGCGTCGGCGAGACCAGCTCGTTGGTCAGTGCCCGAAGGGCGCTCGTCAGCTGGTGGCGCTCGTCGTCGTCAAGCACGCTCGCGGTCTGGTGCGCCAACCGCTGCGGGAGCGTGAACGAGTAGCACGAGAAGACCCGGTCGAACTCGATCTTGTCGTAGAGTGTCGGATGGCGGGTAAGCCGATCGATGTAGTGTGTGGCCAGCTTTTCCGCGATACCCACCTCGACCCCGGCTGGGATGAGGGAGTTGCAGCTGGCCCGGACATCCACGTAGGGCAGCCCGCAGAAGTCGAGGATCAGCGGAAACCCGCGAACGTCCCGGTAACCGTAGCGGGCGCGTTGTTCGGCCCACTGGGCGTCAGTGATGAGCCGGCGGTACAGCGACAGCGCAAGGGGTTTGGGGCGGGTGCCGATGATCTCCGCCGGGTTCCAGTCCGGCATGACGCCGAAGACCGTCCGGGCGCCCAGCAGGTATGGATGACGGCGGCTACCACTGGCCACCTTCGCCTTGATGGCCGAGAGCGCCGCCTGTTCACGAGAATGGTCGTCAAGCTCGCCGACAACCAGTGGCCGCACCTGAAAAAGGTACAGTCCTCCGGATTCGTCGAACGCGAACTCGAAGTCGAGGTTGGCCGTTTCCAGGAGCGTCTCCAACTCGCCGGCGAGGGCAAGGACGCGGCGCAGCCGCGGCTCGAGGCCGGCGCCAGTGCCGTGCTTCCAGGCGTATGTCGTCCGCAGCGGAGCCGCCTTGCCACTGGTGACCGCAGAGCAATCTCCCCGCTGCTCGTAGTTCAGGACATAGTAGGCCGCACCGGTGTTCGGATCGCAGGTGAAGGCGACGCCGCTGAGGGCTGGCCGATCCAGCATCGGTTGCACCAGAACCTGGTGTCCCGTCAGATCGTCGTCGGGATGCACACGACGATACGAGTCTATGACGGCGTCGATGGCCGAACGGAGCTCATCCTGGCCCCGCACATCCGGCAACGACAGGTAGGCACCCGGCATCAGCGTCGCCGGATCATCCTCGTGCAGAGTGCTACTGCGCACGATCATGGGATGGTCCGGTGCACCGATTTGACGGACGGCGAACAGCACGGCCTCGGGGTCCTTGCGCCATGAACCGATCGAGAAATAGGCCAGCGGTAGGACTGCGGCACCATGCAACACCGCTCGCAACCGCTGGAGCGTCTCCGCTTTCGTGCCGAAACGCACGGGACGGTCGGCCACTGCTCCTGGGCTCAGGGTTTTGATCACGATTGTTCTCCCGCGTAAACGAGATTGAGCGTCCGGGCGACTTGATGAAGACCTGGAGAATGTTCGAGCGATGTGCCGAGGGCTGGTATCAGTCTCTCCGGCGCGCAGCCCATGCCCGAGAGAGATAGGTGGCCTCGACCTCGTCCGCATCGGCCAGCCGGTCCCGGACGTACTCCAGGAACCTTCCGAAGTCGACCTCACCGAGCTGGACGCGGACGTCGTTGACGGAGCGCCAGGCGCCGAGGTAGTGCTCAACGCTCTGCCTGACGACGTGCCGGCTCTCAATCGTCACTACATCGTCGAAGCCGGGATGCTGGTTCAACCGGTCGGTCAGGGTCTCGGTGATGCCCGACCGTCCCGAGGAGACCCGACGGAGATCGGGCTTCATGCGAAGGAGTTCGGCCTCGATCTCGGCGAGGAGCGGATTGCGTTCCACCAGCCGAGGGTTCCACAGCGCGACGAACCAGCCGCCGGGGCGCAGTACGCGACGGAACTCCGCCGTCGCACTGTCGAAGTCGACCCAGTGGAACGACGACGCCATCGTGAGGAGGTCGGCCGAGCCGTCGGCAAGTCCGGTGGCCTCACCGGTTCCGTCCCGCCAGACTATGTCGTGCCCACCGTCGTCACGCTGGCCGGCGGCCCGCATCGCGGCATTGGGCTCCACCGCCGTCACCGAACGGAATCCGACGCCAGCGAGCATGTGGGTCCACAGACCGGTTCCCGCTCCGACGTCCACAGCGTCCAGTGATGACGCCTCCCGGCGGAGCAGCCCCAGGACGGCGGACAGCACTGGCTTGGCGTAACCCGGACGGTACCTCCCGTAGTCCGTCGCCAGAGCCGTGAAGTCCCCATGTTGGAGTGCTGCTGCATGAGCCATGTTCGATCCTCCCTTCACTCAGCCCGATTCATAATTTGGTAACCTGAGCCTCATACCCCGTTACTAGATTCGAAACCTTCGATCTTGAAGGTGCTTGTCCTCGCGTGTGGACGAGGGCCTGCCGTTCACCCTCCATCAGCCGAGGGACAGAGCGGCTCGGTGTGGCGGCTACGGCGACCGGCGAGACGGGCCGGCAGGCAGGAGGCTGGTGAGCACCGTCGAACAGCCAGATGTCAGACGGGCCCGGCCCGGTACCGTGATCTGGATCACCGGGCTGTCCGGGGCCGGCAAGTCCTCGGTGGCCCGCCACGTCGTCGAGTGGCTCGCCGCCGGAGGCCAGCGGCCCATCCTCCTCGACGGAGACGAGGTGCGCGCCGTCCTTGGCGTTACGAGCGGCTTCGACCGCGACAGCCGACGCCGTCTCGCCCTCACCTACGCACGGCTTTGCCGACTACTGTCGGAACAGGGGCACGTCGTCGTCTGCGCCACGATCTCGCTCTTCCGCGAGGTGCACGAATGGAATCGAGCACACCTCGCCGGGTACTTCGAGGTCCTCCTCGACGTACCCGCCGAGGAACTGACCCGGCGCAACTCGAAGGGACTTTACGGTGCCGGAAACGCCGCCCGCGAGGTTGCCGGGATGGACCTGGACGTGGACATACCGGTCCGACCGGACCTGGTGCTGAGGAACTCCGGTGAGATCACCGCACAGGTCGCCGCGCAGCGCATCCTGGACCTCTGCGCGAAGCGGTATGCCTGGTGAGGTAGGCGGATTCGACTAACCCTGCAACGGCACGAACGACTGCCCGTACGGCCACCACGGGCGTCCAGGTGCGGCGGCGAACCTGGGCGCATTGTGTAACCCCCAGACGCCGCCTGCGCCGCCTCGGTGTCCATCCGGACAATCCGTCCCTTGCCGATCGTACTCGTCAACAGCACACCATGGGTAACCCCAGGCACCGGGTGATCCGCCGCATACCGGGCCTGCCCGGTTACCTTCGCGAGTCCATCCACCCTGTCCAGTGGGGCTCCGACAATTCGACTCATCGACTATCTCCGATCAAGTTCTACGTATCTCAACGGAATGACCCGGGGCCAACTCACTTGTCTGCGTTCAGTGGCGTACCTCAACGCGTCGGCCGCCCCCCGCCGTGTGGGACCCCCCCAACCGGCGGGGTCCCTCGCCCCCCCCGGCCC
>NZ_JAWQRR010000030.1:0-113659 GCF_033446045.1 Plantactinospora sp. KLBMP9567
ACGCGGGTGGGGGGGGTGCGGGGCCCACCCCCCGCGGGGGGCCGCCCGGGGGGTGGGCGCCCCCCCACTACCGGGCGGTGACGATCGCACCGCCGTGCAGCCGGCGGGTGTGCTCGGGCACGTGCAGGTCGTAGGGATGCAGCAGGTCGGGGCATCCGAGCTGTTCGAGCCGTGCGACGTGTTCGGCGGTGAGGGTCGTGTCGAGGGCGCCGAGGTTATCCTCGAGCTGGGCAAGAGTCCGGGCCCCGACAAGGGTCGAGCTCACTCCCGGCCGGTTCGCCACCCAGTTCAACGCCACCTGTGCCGGAGTGCGTCCGAGTTCGTCGGCGATCGCGACGAGACCCTCGAGAACCTGTGCCGCGCCAAAACGCGGGCGGTGGCCGTTGGCCTGCCCTTTGGATTTTTTGACACGGCACACGGTTCGTGCGGACGGAGCCACGTCTGCTTCGGCTGACTAGGAGCCCGATTCGAAGGATCAGGACGTCTGCGCTATTTTCCCCACAGACCGGATCTATTGGCACAGTGCCATCTATTGATCACTGTAGGCGCATGAAAACACGGCTGTTCCTCATCGCCGCACTCGCCGCTGTCGCCGCCATCCTCACGGTACCCTCGGCCGCCCACGCCAGCACCGACGACAGCAACCGCGCGAGCGTCGCCGGAATCTCCGCGCAGGCCATCCAGGCCGGCCCGACGACAACAACAACGCGAGCGTTTCCGGAATCTCCTCACAGGCCGCCTGAACCTGTCCCTACACCGCCCTGTGCCTCTACACCGAGGGCGAATTCCGGGGACGCATGTTCGTGATCTACGCCTGCGGCAACTACGCACTCTTCAACTGGAACGGCTGGGGGTCCGTCTACAACAACCAGACTCCGAGCACGTGGGCCTATCTGCTGGACCAGAACGGCAATGAAGCCCACGCCTTCGTCGAAGGGGCCGGCGCCAGCTGGGTGGAATTCGATCCGTACTGGTACGCCAAGCCCTGCTACAGATCTTGAATGGTCAGGTTGTGTCGGCCTCAAGGGTCAAGCCAGTATGGGCGAGGAAACTGTCGAGGAGGTCGGTGCGGTACTGGATGCTCTTGAGTCGGTTCTTGATGATCGCCAACAGGTGGTCGACGCCATTCACGGCGAGGTTGCCGATGCTGCGTTTCAGGTGTGACCAGACCGCCTCGACCGGGTTGAGGTCGGGGGCGTAGGCGGGTAGCCGGATGACGTGCAGCCAGTCTCGGGCGGCGATCAGCTCGCGCATAGCGGCGCTGACGTGGGTGTTGAGGTTGTCCCAGATGACCACGATCGGGGCGTCGAGTTGCTGGTGAGCGGCGTCGAGCAGGCAGATGTAGTCACGTTCGCTGAAGCTGCGCCGTTCGCCTTTGCGGTTGCGATGCACGATCGTGCGGTAGATCAACCGGCTGCGTCGGCCGGGCTGGTAGCAGGTCAGCCCGGCGATCGACACTCGACCGGATCCCTTCCCGGACACCGTCACGACCGGTGTGCGCCCGCGCCGGCCCCAGGTACGTGCTTTCGGTGGGCGCAGCGTCTGACCGGCCTCGTCCTCGAAGTAGATCCACGCGCCGCGCTGCGCCGCTACCGTTTTCCCGCCGGCCATGCCTCCCGCCGCCACGTCGTGATCGCCTGCTCGTCGCGCTCGGCCGCGCGATGCTTCGGGACCTGCACCGAGAAACCAAGGCGGTGCAACACGTTCGCCGTCCCGCGCAGGGTGTAGCGGGTGTGAAACATCCGGGCGATCAGGTCCGACACCCTGGCGAGGGTCCAGCGCTGATCCTCGCCGAAGCCGTGCACGGCCGGACCCGCGTCCAAGGCGTCGGCGAGACGCCGCAGCCGGGAATCGTCCAGGCGACACCGGCTACCGCTGGACCCCTTCGACGCCAGGGCCTGTTCGCCACCGGCCTTCCAACGTTGCCGCCACCCGTACACCGCGGTCTGCGACACCCGCAACCTGCGGGCCACCTCCGGCACCGGCACGCCATCGGCGAACCAACCCGCCGCCTGACGTCGTACCGCCTCTCGTTTGGCCCGCCCTTGCGCGGTCAGACCGCCACCATCGGGATACCTCATCCCTCCGGCCTACAAGAGACCATCGATCATCGTCACGCAGACACGCCGGAGCAACATCGACCAACCTGACCGTTCAAGATCTGTAGTCGGGACCAGGAACAGCTGGCCGTTCCGGGCATGCCCGGCCTGACCCGCCGGCACGAACGGCAGCGGCCCGAGACAGGCATTAGACCTGGTACCAGGTCCGTCACCGACGGGCCTGGTACGCCCCGCACCACCCCTGCGTCGACCGCGCTCGGCACCACGCTCCAGAACTTGGTCCAACGCCACTGGACCTACCCCCACTGCGACGGCCGACCAACCGTCAGCGATGTGTTCGCAACTCTGCTCGAGTTGATGGGCGCCCCGGCTGTCTCGGGTACGTCCACCGACGGGCGACCAGGTTGCGGTGCCACCGCAGCAGCGTAGCCGGCGTAACGAAGAAACTCGCCCACCGCGGGCGGGGCAGCAGCCGCGACACGATCGAGCTTGGCATGGATACGTACTGCTTGGTGGTCGACCCAGGCCAGGCGACGCACTACGGCGGAGTGCGCGAATGCGAGATCAGGGACCGCGAGCTGCGGCTCGTGCTCGACCAGGACGCAGCCGCCATATTGGGCCTGCCGGTCGAACAGCGTTTCGTCCTCGGCATGCCCGCGCACCAATTGGATCTTCTTGGTCGGGGCCTGCGTAGGGTGCTGACCTCCGGCCGACGTGACGCAATCCCGGGCCGGCTCGACGTTTGATGGCGGACCAGGCTCCGGCCGGTAGTGGACTGGCTGTCGCCACGAGCGGAACTACCGACAGCGTCCGAATCTGCCGCCGTCCGCGCTCGCGTTCACTCAGGAGGTAGGCGACATCTTCGCGAGGGACTGCCGTGGGCGGAACGCCACCATGCGGTCAGGCGCCCGGCCATGGCCGCAGTCTCGACTTGACCACGTGACATGCCGAAGTGGCCAGTGCTTTCGTCGTCCAAGAACTATTGGACCTGTCCCGTGTTGGCGCCGCCTGCCAGCCTCGTCAGCAGCCTGGTTGGACAGCGCAGCACGAGGAACGACCGGAGCGTGAGGGAGTGCTGTGGCGCACGTAGGCGTCGCGCAGTGGCGTCAATGCGCCGCATCCGGCGAGGCAGAATGGTCGTCTGCTCGTGAGCCGCCGCCTTCGCGGCTACCGCCCACGCCCAATCGACGCGGTCCTCACCTGGACCTGGCGCAGGGACTTCCTTCTCCGCCGGCAGCACCACCCGACGCACGACCGCGCGCATGGCCTCTCGAACCGTGTCCTCCGGAACGAGTAGCCCTTCCCCGAAGGCTTGTAGCGCCAGGTCCCGTGGACGACGGCCGGACCCTGCGTGCCGAGCTAGCCACACGACCAGGTCAGCCGCACCTGGCGCCGGTACCGAAGTGCTCCCCCGGCCCCGACCCAGTCCTCGGGTGATGTTGCGCGGCAGTAGTCCTACTTGGCGCCACCGCTCAAGCCGAGTAGCGCTGATGTAGACGCCTTCAGCACGAGCAGCGTCCAGCAGGCGCTGGTCGGCGGGACTGAGGGACTTCCGGACCATCGCCCGACCGTACCGGCAAGGGTCGTTAGAGCCCCGCAACCTCGCCCAGGATCAATCCGTGTCCGGATGCTCTGCTTGGTGAACAAGCCCAGCCAGCCGAACGTCATAACGGTCGGCGTCGAGTGGAAGAGGTTGAAGGACCATGGACAGCGCATGCGCATCGGTACCACCGCCCAGCAGGCCACCTCGTCGGCGGTGGTCATCGGTATTGGCGGCAGCCGGCGCTGTGGTGGCAGGTGCCGTGGCTGCCCGTAGCCCGGCATGGGCGGCTGGGATCGGCACGGCCGTAGCGTTGTTCGCAGTAGTCCGGGAAGGTTTCCGAGCCCCGTGATCCCGATAGCGGGGCCGCGTACGACCCGCGGCACGTCGGCTACCCCTACCGCCGACACACCCGACCGAACACCCCCATGATCCAAACGACGCGGCGTGTGGGGCGTCCCCCGGGCTAATCGATGATCAGCGTTTCGGCAGGTGTCAGTCATGCGGGGATGAGGAGCGCCGTGCATCCGCCGTGGGCAAGCTGCTCGGTCGGCATCGCAGCCGATGCCGGCTCTGTCACCACCGCCGAATCCAAACGGGCGACACAGATGATCATGTGCTCCCAGTTTGCTCCCAATGTAAGGAACAATTACGAACTAGCTCGTTACCGGAATCCGGCAACGAGCTAGTTGACCTGCGTATATAAGTGGTGGGCGATACTGGGTTTGAACCAGTTACCTCTTCCGTGTCAAACACGGTCCACCCCACGCCGCGACCTGCTCGAATGGGATTCGGGCAGGTCACGGCATGTTCCTTGAGCGCCGTTGCCATCCGTTCGGCGCCGTTCACGTCCGGCCGCCGCGCCCCATGATCCAATCCAGTAGGCACGGCACCAGGGAGCACTGCACCGCCCCCACCCGACCACGCCGACGAACATTGCGGAACGCTCCCCCACCCATGCGAATCGCCGTGCCTGAGCAGCGCAAACACCTCGACCGGCTGGAGCACGAAGCTCATTGGTGTACCTCTTCGGCGCTAACACGAATGCCTCCCTTCGGGAGCCGCTGCGCGAAATGCCTCTGGATTCACTCAGGTGATGCGAGCGCCGCTGGAAGTTGGTGGCGAGAGGTGATGTTGAGTTTCCGGTAGGCGCTGGTGAGGTGGATTTCGATGGTGCGGCGGGTGACGAAGAGTTGCTGGGCGATGTCCCGATTCGTGGCGCCCCGCACTGCTAGGCGGGCGACGCGGAGCTCTTGGGCGGTCAACGCGTCTGGTCCGGATAAGGTCTTACGGCGGGGGCGGGCGCCGGCGGCTGACAGTTCGTCGATCGCGCGGCTGGTCAGCGATTGTGCCCCGCAGCGGGTGGCGTGGTGGAGGGCTTGGCGTAGCGGATTCTGGGCTGCGATGCGTTCGCCGTTGCGGCGCAGCGCGGCGCCGTACTCGACCAGGGCGTGTGCGTGGTGGAGCGTCGCGGAGGTGCGTTCGAGGGTGGTTGCGGCTTCCCGGAGTAGGGCGACGGATTCCGCGCCCTTCGCGGCCATGCCCGCCGTGCGTAGGGCGATGCCGAGCGAGTGTGGGGCCTTGAACCGCCGGGCAAGTTCGAGTTCCTCGGCGGCCAGGGTACGAGCCTTGGCGGTGTCACCCATGGCGAGGTGCGCCTGAACCATCTCGGAGCGCCATCTGGCGAAGGCCGGGTTGGTGTATCCGGCGGCGGTGAGCGCGTCACCGCAGACGGCCAGGTCGGCGAGCGCATCCGCTGGGCGGCGCTGCTGGAGGCGGAGCCGGGCTCGGGCCAGGTGGAAGAAGTGAGAGATCAGCCAGTTCAGCGGGAGGTGTGTTTCGAGGCCCAGGGTGGTGAGCACCTGCTGGGCAGCGACGGTCTCGCCACGGGCGACGAGTGCGTCGATGAGTACCGCGGCTGCGAGTGGACGCTCCTCGGGGCGTTCCTGGTAGATCTCGATCGCCGTCTGACCGTCGGCTTCGGCCTCCATGAGCTGCCCGACATCGATCGCGGCGTGTGACCGGAGAACCAGGAGGTAGCCAAACGTGGCGATGTCCCCGCTCTGGCGGGCGGTGTCGATCCCCTTGCTGAGCAACTGGAGCGCGTAGTCGCCCTCTCCAGAGATAGCGAGCGCCGCCCCGGCCAGATTGGCTAGCATGCCGAAGTTCCTGGCCGGTAAGGGACCGGCTGCGGCGACAGAGGCCAGGCGGACGACCTCGTCCGCTGGGCGGTCGCCGGTAGCGGCGGCGAGGAACGCGAGCGTCGCGTACACCATGCGGTCTGCGTCTGCCGTGCCGGAGAGGTCGGGCACCGCCTGTTCCAGTTGGTGGATCCAGATGTGGGGTGGATCCATGGCGGTGAGACCGCCAAAGGCGGCTGCCGCGAGGGCCCGGGTGGCAATGTCCGGGCTGTCCCCTGCCGCGCTTTGCGCGTACCGCAGCAGGTAGCCGCCGTGATAACGCCGCCCTGCGATCACCAGCAGCGCGCCGAGTTCCACCGCGGTCTCGGCGGAGATGTTCGTGGCGCCGGGCGCGTCCAAGAACGATTGCAGCCGGCCGGCGGCGTCGTCGAGCCGGTTCGACAGCACCAGTGCCCGAATCAAGTCGACGAGTATCGACGTATGGGCGGGTGGTTCGGGCGGCTCGACCAGCGCCCGTTCCAGGAACTTGATGGCACTCTCGATCGCGCTGCGACCGAGAGTGGCCCGGGCTGCGGCGTGTAGGGCATCTGCCACCCAGGGGTCTCGCGTGGGTTCGCAGGCGAGGAGGTGAGGCGCGAGATGTTCGGGCGCCAGCTGTTCGTCCGCCAGCAACAGGGCTGCCGCCTTGTGTAGGTGGGCACGCACCGAGACGCTGATGTCGGTGTAGACCGCAGTACGAGCTAGCGGATGCACGAAGTCGAGGGGAAGCCCCGGAGCAAGAACACCTTCCCGTACGAGAAGGTCGATGATCATCGCGGCCTGGTCGGACCCTGTCTGCTCCGAAGGGGGCCCTGCCATCCCACCAGCAGCACCGGAGAGTGTCGCGGCCCGGCGCAGAGTTGCCGAGCCGCCGAGCACCGCTACTGCTCGGGCCAGAGGCAGGGCCTGGGGTCCCACCGAGATGATGCGCTCCAGCACGGATCTCGTGATGAAATCGGACTGCAGGGCTTCCAGGTGATGCACTTCGCTTGCCCGGGCGGCGACACCAATGGCGCGAAGCGTCTTGATCGCCTCGATGACCAAGAAGGGATTGCCACCGCTGGCCGACGTAAACGCCTCGCAGAAAACCTCCTCCGCGTCCTGCGCTAGGGAATCACGAATCAACTCCGCGACGGCCCCACCGCTCAGCGGAGCCAAGGGCAAGAAGTGCGACGTGACGCCGCTCAGTACCTGAGCAGCCAGTGACCGGCCCTGCCGCCAAGCCGGGCGCGTGGCAAGCACCAGCAGTACCGGCAGGTGCGTGACCCGTCGGGCCAAGTGAGAGAGGAACCGCAGCGACGCCTCATCGGCCCAGTGAACATCGTCGACCACCAGCAGCAGCGATCCCCGCTCCGCGAGATTCGAACACAACCAGTAAAGAGCATGTACGACATCGCCGACCGGTGCGTCGGAAGCAGCGGGGCGGTTCTCGAACACCACCGAGGCGAATTGGGCCGCACCGCTGAGGATGTCCGTCCGGTCCGCCGCAGCGACAGCGCGCAGAGCCGGCTCGAACAGCTGCCGTACGACTCCGAACGGCATGTCCCGTTCGAGTTCGCCACAGTGCGCTGCGAGCACCGTGACCTGCCGCCGCCGAGCGTTCCCACACACACTGGCCAGCAGCGCCGACTTGCCGATCCCGGGCGCACCCTCGACCAGCACGATGGCCCCGGTCCCCGAGTCCAAACCGGAGATGAGCGCCTGAATTCGCACCTGCTCGTGATCACGTTCCAGAAGAATCATGGATCAGGCGGACCAACCGGAAATCTGCGCACGTGGGGTCAGGCCGGTGACCACAATCCCTCGACGGTGGGCAAACCCTTCGGTGGGTACCGTGATGCCACCTCGGCACATCTGCACAGATCCTGAAATCATGACACCGAAGGCCAACCGACGGCGACATCGACCCAAAGCGGGCCTAGCGCCAATGATGATCGAGTACGCCGGACGCCACCGCGGTTGGCATCGACATGCAAGGAAGGACTTGGCCACACTCGCCACTCCCGTGCGGTTCCTCGCGGCGCCGGGCCCGGGACCGGGCACCGGCGACGTATAAGCATCCAGCAGCGGGCAGCGCCACGCCTTTGCTCCCACCGCCGAGAGCGACCGAAGTATATGCCAGTGGAAACGATGCATGGACAGCCCAATGGATGCAGTCACCAATCAATTTCTGGCAACCTAGCAGCGGAAAGTCAAGATCACAATTATTGAGACGGTAATTTGACAGTTGTTGACTTTCCGGCGCATGTCGAGAGTCCGAGGGGGTGGTACGGCGGCTCAGCCGGACAGGCGCAACCCCGGTTCGAGTCCTCCGGCTCGGACGAGCCTTCAAGTCACCTTCGCACCGACATAGCGAAGGCTTCAATCCGAAAGGAAAGCAGATGACCAAAATCAGAATGATCGCCGCACGCGCGATAATCGTTGTACTCGGATCGGTGTCAGCTGTCGCCGTAATGGCTCCGTCCACCGCCTCGGCGGCCACCCCCAGGAACGGCATATGCGAAGTCGGCGAGGTCTGCTTCTACTGGGGACCGAACCTGACCGGATCGCTCTCCGACTTCACGGGTTCGCTCGCGAACTACGGCTCGACCCAGCCCACCTGCTACGAGTTCCGGTCGACGGGGACAGGGCAGGGACAATGCATGAAAAACAATGCCACCTCGGCATGGAATCGCAGTTCCGGGACCGTCCGCGTCTACTACAACAGCAACTACGGAGGTACGTACGACAATGTAGCCGCCGGAACATGGCGAAACCTGAACAACACCTATCTCGACAACGCTTCACACCGATTCCTCTGAGCGCCCAAGAACACTCCTAGCAATCACCGACCGGCGTCGGATGGCCTATCCGTCGCCGGTCCCCCACTTACTGGTTTCCTCACCTCGGGAGGTGAATTCGTGTTCGACCTGGGTGCGGTCCGCTAGGCAGGCGTCGATCCTGCAGGTAGATCCTTGCGACAGAAGTCGAGATCGCAAGAAAAGTTCCAGGCATCCGACACTCGACGCCATGACACCTGCCGCAAACGAAAACACAACTTCGGAAAACCGTCCAGAAATACTGGGAGCGGCATATCCTCCCGCCAAGGCGGGTGACGCGGGCGACGCGCCCGCCTGGGAAAGGGTGAGCGTGCATCCCAGGCCGTCGAACAACGTGGGGAGGGTCTCGTGGCGGGTGGTGTGCAGGTGTTCATCAGCCACACGTCGGACATGGCCGGGTATCCGGATCGGAATGTGTCGTTCGTGCGGGCGGCGATCGACGCGGTGAACCGGGCGCGGCATGTCCCGGTGGACATGGCCTACTTCGCGGCGCGCGATGGCCAGCCCGCTCGCTACTGTCACGAGCAAGTCCTGGCCTGCAGCGTGTACGTGGCAGTGGTGGGCTTCCGGTACGGGTCGATCGTCCCTGACACGTCAATGTCCTACACCGAGTTGGAGTTCCAGGCGGCCACCGAGGCCGGGCTGCCGCGGCTGGTGTTCCTACTCAACGAACGTCCCGATCTGCCCGCCGGTCTGGTGGATGCAGACCGGTCACGAATTGACAGGTTCAGAGCCCGACTGGGCGATGCCGGGTTGATCCTTCGCAACTTCTCCACCGTGGACCGGCTGGAGTTCGAGGTGTTCCACGCCCTGACCGAACTCAACCCGCCCAGCAGCGGGGGGCCGGCGCGGGACACGCTGCCGGCCAGGCAGGCCGTGTTCGTCGGCCGGGACCGTGAACTGGAGCAGATCACCGCCGCAGTCACCGACGCCACCGTAACCAGTGGGGTGGTCGCGATTCACGCCATCGACGGCATGCCCGGCATCGGCAAGACCGCGCTCGCGGTACGCGCTGCGCACCTGCTGACCGCCACGTTTCCGGATCGCCGGCTCTTCGTCGACCTACACGGCTACACCCCTGGTCACGAACCCACCGACCCCGCCGATGCCCTCGCCGACCTGCTGCGCGCCGACGGCCTCGACCCCCGGCAGCTCCCCGACGGGCTACAGGCCCGCTCAGCCCTCTGGCGGGACCGGATGAATGGAAAGAGCACCCTGCTCGTGCTCGACAACGCGCGGTCAACGGCACAGGTACGGCCACTGCTGCCCGGCACCAGCAACGCGCTGGTACTCATAACCTCCCGGGCTCGCCTAGCCGACCTACCCGAGGCCACCCACCTCAACCTGCAACTCCTGTGCCCTGCCGACGCGGCAGCGATGTTCCTCCGGCTGGTTCCCCGCGCCGAAGCCGAACCCGAAGCGGTTGCCGAACTGGTCGAGGTCTGCGGTTTCCTGCCACTGGCGATCGCCATAACGGCCAGCCGATTCGCCACCCGCCCCACCTGGACGATGGCGGACCTGCTCGCCAAGCTATACGGGACGGGTGGCCGGGTATTGACGGTCAAGGGTGAGGAAGCCACCGTGCGCGCCGCGTTCGACCTCTCCTACCGCCACCTACCACCGGAGCGGCAGCGGTTCTTCCGGCTCCTCTGCCTGCACCCGGGAATCGACATCGACGACTGCGCCGCGGCCGCGCTCACCAACACCACCCTGGACGGCGCAATCGAGCATCTCGACAGGCTGTATGGCGACCACCTCCTTGACGAGCCCGCACCTGGCCGCTACCGGATGCACGACCTTGTCCGCACATTCGGCTGTACCCTTGCCAGCACCATCGACCCACCGCCCGTGCGTGACGAGGCTGTGGCGCGATTGCTGGACTACTACCAGCACACCGCCGGCCGCGCCGACCGCTTGATTGCCCGCTACACCCGCTCCGCCACCACTACGGTGGTGGCGCCGGCAGCCGCCCCCCAACTGACGGGCTGGGACAGCGCCGCCGGGTGGCTACGCGTCGAACGAGCGAACCTACTGGCCTGCCTGCACCACACCACGGCCCGCGACCAGCACCACCGTGTGGTCGGGCTCACCGCTGGCCTCACCAACCTGTTACGCAGCGAGGGCCCCTGGACTACTGCGGTTGACCTGCACCAGCACGCCATCAACCACGCCGCGCAGGTCGGTGACCGGCTCAGCCAAGCCAATGCCCTCCATGATCTGGGGGCCGTACGACGGCTGATCGGGGACTACCCGGGCGCGGAGAACGTGCTGAGCCAAGCCCTAGACTTGCACCGCGCACTCGACAACCACCTCGGCCAAGCGAACACCCTCATCGATCTCGGGGCCATCAGAGCGTTGACGGGGGACAACCTGGGCGCGGAGAACGCGCTGATCCAAGCCCTACACCTGCACCGCGCACTCGACAACCACCTCGGCCAAGCCAACACGCTTCACCGTTTGGGGGTCGTGCGGTGGTTGATCGGGGACTACCCAGGCGCGGACGACCTACTGAACCAAGCCCTAGACCTGCACCGCGCGCTCAACAACCAGCTCGGCCAAGCCCACGTCCTCCACGAATTGGGTGCCGTACGCCGGCTAGCCGGAGACTACCCAGGCGCGAACGACCTACTAGGCCAAGCCCTGGGCTTGCACCGCGCACTCGATCATCGGCACGGCCAGGCCAACACCCTCCACGAGCTGGGGGTCGTACGGCGGTCAATCGGGGACCATCCGAACGCGGAGAAGCTGCTGCACCAAGCGTTGGACCTCCACCGGGCATTCGACAACCGTCTCGGCCAAGCCCACGTTCTCCAAGATCTAGGAATCGTGCGGCGGTTAACCCGGGACTACCCGAGCGCGGAGAAGCTGCTGCATCAAGCGTTGGACCTCCACCGCACTCTCAACAACCGTCTCGGCCAGGCGTATACCCGCACCCAGCTCGCGGTAGTGCGATACCTCACCGGCGACCACGCCGCTGCCGAAGATCTCCTCCAGCAGGCCCTCACCACGCTACGCAAGGTGCGCGCTCCTGACGACGAGGCCGAAGCCCTCAACCACCTCGGCACCCTGCGCCGGCTCACCGGACACCCCGACCAGGCCCATGCCCTGCACCAGGAAGCCCTCACCATCTCTCATCACCACGGCCACCGCATCGAAGAAGCACGCGCCCACGAAGGTATCGGCCGCGCCGCCACCGACCTCGGCAACATGGCCTCCGCCGTCTCCCACCTGCGGCAGGCCCTGCGCCTGTACCTGGCACTCGGAATCCCAGAGGCTACCCAGGTAACAGTCGACCTCGCCACACTCGACCCAGCCACAGAGGTGGCGGGCAACCGCAACCCATAGCGCTCAACCTGCATCCGCCCATCGTCCTCACTCCCATGAGCTTCCCTGGTAGTCAAGATGCCTTCGATCAGGGATAGACCTGCCGGGAGTAGTTCGACCGCAGAGAAGTACCCGATGGCTTGAGCGTCAGCCGGACACTTCCAGCATCGAGAAGCGGTCACCCCTGGTAGCAGGACTTCCACATCTCGGAAGTGCCCACCATGGAGGGACCATACATGCAGGTCAGACGCCTTCCGGTGCCGACTTTCACACTCCGGAAGCGCTCGCGACACCGCTCCCCAACACCCGGAGCACCGTGTCAACGACGTCCGAATTTTGGATCTGGCCCAAATTTCGTGATCAGTCCTGACCCCCGTGGCGTTTGATTCACTGTGTAGGGTCGGCGGCCGTGCGATTGGCTGACCTCGCGGTGCTGCTGCCGCACCTGGCTGGCGTGGGCGTTGACCGGATCGAGCGTCGCGCTGGTGGTCTGCGGTTATGGGCCCGATCGCGGGCCCTTCAGGCGGTCTGTGGCAGATGCGGCCGCGACGGCAGCCGGGTTCACAGTCGCTATGAGCGCCGGTTGACCGACGCCGCGTTGGCTGGCGAGCCGGTGGAGATCCGGCTGCGGGTGCGACGGTTCTTCTGCGACACCCCGGCGTGCCCCGCGCGCACGTTTGTTGAGCAGGTTCCTGGCTTGACCCGTAGGTATGCCAGGCACAGTCCGCCGTCGCAGCGGTCGCTGGAGAGGATCGGGTTGGTGCTGGCCGGCCGGGCCGGCGCCCGGCTGGCCAGCCGGTTGGGCTGGACCGTCGGCCGCAGCAGCATCCTGCGCGGGCTACGCGCCTTGCCCGAGCCGGAATCACCGACCCCCACCGTGCTTGGTGTGGACGACTTCGCCCTCCGCCGAGGCCGCCACTACGCCACCGTGCTGATCGACCTCACCACCCGTCGTCCGATCGACGTGCTACCCGACCGTGAAGCGGCCACCCTCGCCGGCTGGCTGGCCAACCACCCGCAGGTCCGGGTCGTCTGCCGGGACCGGGCCAATGCCTACGCCGACGGCGCTCGCACCGGAGCGCCGCAGGCCATTCAGGTCGCCGACCGCTGGCATTTGTGGCACAACCTGGCCGAACACGCCGAGAAGACGGTAGCCCGGCACCACCGCTGCCTCACCGAACCGCTACGCCCACCACCGTCACCATCGGGACCGGACCTGGGCCAGGTCACGACCCAAGCCCAGGTCGACCGGGCCGAGCAAGGACTGCTGGTCCCGCGTCTACGACGCGACTACGCGCAGGTCCAAGCGCTGCGTGGGCAGGGCGTTACGATCAAGGCGATCAGCCGCCAGCTCGGTATGGGCCGTAACACTGTGCGCCGGTTCGCCCGCGCCAGCAGCGTCGAAGAGCTCCTCGCCAAGGCCCACGCCGGACGACCCAGCATCCTTGACGAGCATGCCGCCTACCTGCGGCAGCGGTGGAACGACGGGACCACCAACGCCGCCCTCCTGTTCGCCGAGATCCGCGCCCGCAGCTACCGCGGCACGATCGCCACCCTGCGCACCTACCTCCAACCCCTGCGAACGGCCACCGCCGCAGCCTCAGCTCCGTGGCGACCACCCAAGGTCCGCGCCATCACCACCTGGCTGCTCCGACATCCCGACACCCTCGACGCCGACGAACGGGACCACCTGACCCAGGCACGCGCCGCCTGCCCACACCTGGACGCACTGGCTAGGCACGTCACCGCGTTCGCGGAGATCCTCACCGGCAGACACGGCCACCGACTCGACACCTGGATAGCCGCCGTGAACGCCGACGACCAGCCCGACCTGCACTCCTTCACCGCCGGCCTGCGCCGAGACCACCACGCCGTCGTCAACGGCCTGACCCTGCCCTACAGTTCCGGACCTGTCGAAGGGCATGTCAACCGAATCAAGATGATCAAGCGACAGATGTACGGCAGAGCCAACCTCGACCTGCTCCGCAAACGCGTCTTGCTGGCCTGACAGGGTCCACCCTCATCACGAAATTTGGGCCAGATCCCGAATTTTGACCCTCTGGCGACGGCTGAAATCTGACCCCCCTTTGTTGGTCATCGGTCGTCGTTGGTGGCCGCGGGGACGCGGCCGAGGTCGCGGTCTTTGAGTCGGTAGCTGTCTCCCTTGAGTGAGATGACTTCGGCGTGGTGGACGAGGCGGTCGATCATTGCGGCGGCGACGATGTCGTCGCCGAAGACCTCGCCCCAGCGGCCGAAGGGCTTGTTGCTGGTGACGATGAGGCTGGCGCGTTCGTATCTGGCGGAGACGAGTTGGAAGAACAGGTTGGCCGCTTCGGGTTCGAACGGGATGTGTTGGGTCGGGGACGAGACGCCGTGCAGCGTTTCGGCTGTCGGTTTCCTCGTCCCCGCCCTCCGAACCGGACGTGCAGGTCGTCCCCGCATCCGGCTCTCCACGTGTTCACGATGGGTTAGCTGATCAGTTCGCTGACCTGGGCGACGAAGAGCCCATCGTCGTGGCTGGTCTGGCGGAAGCGTGCTCCGGCAGGGTCGACCACGTCGATGTTGTAGGGCGTGCAGATCTGCTGGCCGCGGAAGCGGTAGCGTTCGACTCTCATCTTCGCCGGGTTGTAGAGGGTGACGTCATCCTCGGTGATCCGGTCGGCGCCGTAGTAGCGTCGCCGGATCTGTTTCCAGGTCAGGTGGGGGTGCTTGCGGCGAATCCAGCCGATCATCCGCCACCAGGCGTACCAGCCCAGGTAGGAGAACGTCCTCTTGGAGACGCCGTAACGGAAGTACGCGGCCCAGCCGCGCAGGATCGGGTTGATCTTCCGCAGCACCTCGGACAGGGTCATCGAGGTGGTTCCTCGCCTGGTCCATTGCTTGATCTTGTGCATGACGGCTGCGAGGGCGTCCTTCGCGGGCCAGGTCAGCACCACCGGTCGGCCGTTCCACTGCTTGCGCTGGACGCGGAAGCCAAGGAAGTTGAACCCGGCGTCGATGTGGGTGATCAGGGTCTTCTCATCCGAGAGGGTCATCTTCAACTGTTGGCCCACGATCTCGGCGATCTGCTGCTTGATCTGCTCGGCCTCGTCCCTGGTGCCATGCACGAGCACCACGAAGTCGTCGGCGTAACGGATCATGCGGTAGTTCGGCCGGCCCGTCCGGCGGCGATACTGCCGCCGCCATCCCGGGCTCATCTGCTCGTCCCAGACCTTCGCGAAGTGCCGGTCCAGGACAGACAGGTAGATGTTGGCCAACAACGGGCTGATGACCCCGCCTTGCGGCGTGCCGGTCAGGCTCGTCGCGAAGCCACCGTGCAGTTCGACAACCCCGGCGCGCAGGAACGCCCGCACCAGCCGCAGCACCCTCTTATCGGTGACGCGTTCGCGCACCAGGCCCATGAGGACCTGGTGGTCGACGTTGTCGAAGCAAGCCTTGATGTCGCCCTCGATGATCCACTCGTAGGTCGACGGCTTGCGGGTGAAATGGTGGATCTCGGCAATGGCGTCCTGAGCCCGCCGTCCAGGCCGATACCCGTAGCTCGCAGGGTAAAAGTCGACCTCGAAGATCGGTTCCAGGACCAACTTCAGGGCCATCTGCGCGACCCGGTCCCGCAGTGTCGGTATCCCGAGGTAGCGAACCTTGCCGCCCTTCTTCGGAATCGTCGTCTGCCGCACCGGCAACGGTGTGAAACTGCCGTCGCGCAGCGATGTCCGCAAGTTCTCCAGGAACGGGATCAACCCGTCGTCGCGGACGACGGCGAACCGTGTCACCGCATCCACCCCTGCGGTCATCGACCCTTTGTTGCCTGCCACTCGTTCCCAGGCGTGCATCAGCGTCGCCCGGTCGCAGACCAAGTTGAACAGGTCAACGAACCGCCGCAGCGGTTCGGTTCTTGCCCATCGGTGCAGCTTGCGCTGGTGTTCGAGTACCCGTCTCTCGGCTTGGCCGAAGCTCGGCCACTCCGGGAGCGGTTCGCCGCTGTTCAGCGGCGACTCCTCCGTCGAGCACACGCTGCTGATCACGCTGTCGCCCTTCCCCATGTGCCGGGCTTTCCCCAGCTCGGAGTACTACGGCGACTCCGCCACGACCCGATGCCATCAGCGGGCGTCACACCTGCCCGCCGGACGGCTGGCCGCGTCAGCGACCGCTACCCCGGCGAGGACGACGGCGGCGGCGGCCGCGACGATGAGTGGCGGCACGAGGATCATCGCCGGCGAAATGACAGCGAGTACGAGCACTCCGATCACACGGTCTCGGGACACCCGGGCGAACACCGCGTACTCGAGAATGGCCCGGCCGGCGAGGAACAGTGCGGGCCCGCCGAGGACGACGGCGATCCACGCCGGCCGGGTGTGCCCGGACGGATGCCTGATGACCAGCTCGTCGCCGACCGAAATCGCGACAACACCGGCGACCATCACCGCGTGGGCGTACAACACGGAGTTGACAACGCGGAGCGGATCCGGGGCCGCGGCGACGGCCGCGCCCAACACCTCACCGGCCCGGTAGATGTAGATGCGCCACAACAGCACCGTGGTCACGAACGCCACCACGACCGCCGCCGTGCGGTCGGCCACGAGGCCGCCGCTGGCGTATGCCAGCCCGGACACCACGATCAACTCGCCGAGCGCGATGATGAAGAACTGCCGATGCCGCTCGGCCACGAACTCGCTCAAGAATGAAAACTCCGCCGGTCTCGCGCTGGGCAGCCCCGGCGTTGGAAGGCCGAGTCTGGGCGCCGCGGAGTCCACGGCCACCGCGACCGCCCACAGCACCCCACGGGCCCAACCGTGCGCGAGCGCGCCGGCGAGCCACAGCGGCGCCGACACCACGAACCAGAACAGCGTCCGCAGCTCGAAGCGCTGCCGCTCGACGCCCCGTGTGACGAGCACGAGGAAGAAGCTGCGACCGACCTGGACGGCGACGTACGCGCCGGCGAAGACCAGACCGTGCGGACCGAACGCCTCAGGCGCCACCACTGCGAGCAGAAAGCTGCCGAACATGCAGCCGATGACCAGCGCCTGTATCGCCGGCTGGGCCGGGTCGAACCTGTTGGCTACCCCCGCGGTGTGGCCCCACACCCAAAACACTGCGAGCAGCACCACCACCGTCTGGAAGGCGCCGCTCCAGGTCAGACGCTCCAGCAACCCTTGCGAGAGCCGGAAGAGCGCGAAGACGAACACCAGGTCGAAGAACAGTTCCAGGAACGTGGCCCGGCCCGGATCCTCAGGTCCGCGCAGCAGCGTGGCTGCCCTACTCCTCATTGGTTCGCCCCGCTCTGTCGACTTCACACCGGTCTTGACGCAGTCGTACCACACCAATGGGCGTCGAACGTCGCCGACGAGACACTCCGCGCGACGACCGCTGCGTGGCCGATGGGTGCCGGCCACCCGAGCGACCGCTGAGCGAACCGCGGAGTCCGAGGCGGAACCGGCCGTATAGCGGGTACCGCGACGATCCGCAAGGGCGGCGCCTCCGGCGGGTAGGGCCCCCGACCCTGCGACCCGGATCCGGCCTCCGGCGGCCAGGACCACTCGCCCTGGACCCCCGGCGCTCCGGCGACGGCTCACCAGTGACACACCAAAATCAACCAGACCACGCCCGGCCGGTCCAGGGCGTACGTCCGGTGGGCCGCACCACCTGGACCGACCGCCGTTCCGGCGACCTCCTCCACGTCTTGACCAGCAATGATCCGACTACGCCATAACCCTGGGACGCTGGGCATCCGAATGGCCGCGATTGCCAGTGGCCGCCGTTTCGTGATCGACCTCTACCGGTTCGACCCACCATCCACAAACGAGCCCAACGCGACCCCTCCGGACCCGTCAGACGACGACTCCGGACAGAGGGGGCCCACCCACCGGACACCCCACCTGGCCTGAAGCGGTACGCGCCGTCCGCGCTGGCTCACCCCCTGGCGCCTGCTGCACCGCTGGCGGCAAGCATGGACGGACCAACCACCACCCCGCGAACTCCAGCAACTCCTCAATGCCGTCGCAAACGGCCAAGCCGCGCCGCGCCGGCGGGCGCCTCGCCTGACGAGGTAACCGGGGGTGTGTCAGACACGAAGGGCTCTGGCGCGAAGACGGTGGTGGAGCCTGTCGCCAGTGGCAGCTGCGGTGCGGCACACTCGGCACCGGTGTGCCTCCGACCTGATCAAGATGTGGTCACGTCCAGGGAAGTGGTGTACGACTTGCCCGTAATGGGCGTGTTGCGTAGATAGGAGACGGCCACCGCGCGATCCTTCGAGACGGCTAATCCAACGAAGGAGAGTGAGCCTTTTCCAACCTGACCGCACTGGTCACGGCAGGGATGGGAGTGTCCCGGCGCTGACGGCGGGCCTGAAGGGTGACTCACCCCAGCGGATCAACGACTCCGGACAGCTGGTTAGCGCGACCGGGGTTTGC
This sequence comes from Plantactinospora sp. KLBMP9567, assembly GCF_033446045.1. NCBI lineage: Bacteria > Bacillati > Actinomycetota > Actinomycetes > Micromonosporales > Micromonosporaceae > Plantactinospora > Plantactinospora sp. KLBMP9567. The sequence goes on from NZ_JAWQRR010000030.1 coordinate 18,334, forward strand.
TGTTCTCAGGCGAGCGCTGGTTCCCTGTTGGTCGCTGTCCAGCCACTGCCGGCCCGACGAGTCGGTCAGTTGGGGCGAGGTCGGCGAGGTCGGCCTCGAAAATATGGCGGGTGGTTCGTACGATGAGGCGGCTTCCGCAGGTGCTGACCAGGCGGAACTTCTCCAGCGGGAGGCCGGCGGGATCGGTCAGGACGACCGGGCCGTGTCCAGCGATGGTGTCGTCGAGTAGGCGGCATTCGGTCAGGCGGTACGGGTTCCCGTATTCGCCGATGAGAACGGCCTCGTCGTCGTAGACCAGTACGGCTCTCGCGCCGCGGACTGGACCCGGTCGGAAGGGCCGGACTTCGGTGTCGGTGATCCGGATGAGCGGGAATCCGGTGTAGTAGTAGGCCCAGGTGGTGCGGGCGTCGACGTTGAGGGCGTAGCAGTCGGCGATGTGGTCGAATCCCGGCGGCGGCCAGTACGACCACAGCCGCCGGCCGTACTCGTCGAATCGTGCTGCGCCAGCGGCGCTGAGCGGGTCGCCGCCGTAGACGCCCTCGTCGAAGTAGCCGACCCAGATGGTGCCCGGCTCGTCGATGGCGAGGTGGCTGATGCCGTCGCCGAGCCGGAACGACCGTACGGGCTGGCCGGAGGTGTCGAAGACCTGCGCGTTGTCTTGAGCAATTTCGTGCGGCTGGCGGGTGCAACGGGACTGGACCAGCAGGAACTCTCCGCCGGGCAGCAGGTCGACCCGGGACGGCGCTATCGTCACGCCGCTCAGCGAAACCTGGCGCCAGCCGTGCCCGGCGTCGTGCAGGTGGATTCGCACCCGCACGTCCCGTAGCCGGTTGCGCCGACGGCAGTGTTCCGAAACGGCGATCAATCGGCCTTCGACGGTTGCGTTCAGCGCGACGAGGTCTTCCCCTGCGCTCAACGGTGGGAGTTCGGCTATCCGACGGCCGCGCAGCGTACGCATCACGATCTTGTACCACCCCTGAAGGTCGAGCCGGATTACCGCCGCGCGGAGATCGTGCTGATAGGTTCGATCTTTGAGATCGAAGTGTGAAGGTTGGCCCTCTTCATCCTGCTATGACGGTCGCTTCGATCGTATGGAGGACGAGGATGGCCTGCACGATCGCGGTGGCGCGGCGTGGGCAGCAGCGCAGCTTGACCAGGATCTTCCAGGTCTTGAGGGTGGCGACGGCGCGTTCGCCCAATGCGCGGATGCGGGCGTGGGATCGGTTGATCGTCTTCTGCCGCCGCGACAGCTGTGGCCGGTGTCGATGGCGCTTGAACGGGGTACGGACCGTGCCGCCGGCGCCTTGATATCCTTTGTCCGCAAACGTAATCACGTTGCGGCAGGTCAACGCGTCGATCAGGCCGGTTGTCCGCGCGGCGGTCAGGTCGTGCGCCGCGCCGGGCAGGGCGGGCGACGCCCAGACAAGTCGGCCGGCGGGGTCCGCCACGACCTGCACGTTCACTCCATGTCGGCGATGTTTCCCCGAGTAGTACGGCCGTTGGTCAGCGACCCGGTCGATCGGGATGAGGGTGCCGTCGAGGATCGCGTACGCCAGTCGTGCGGCTCGTCCCACGCAGGCGTCCAGGTCATCGGCAATGACGGTGAGCAGGTCGATCGCTTCCTGCATGTAGCGCCAGGCGGTGGTGGTACCGATGGCGAACCCGGCGGCGAGACGGGCGTAGGTGTCGCCGTTGCACAGGTGAGCGAGGACCAGCAGCGCTTGCCGTCCGGGATCCATGCGCCGCCACCGGCATCGACGCTGCGCGTGTCGGGCACGGATCAGGCCGGCCAGACGGGCCAGGGTGCGAGTCGACAGCGGGATCGCGGCAGGGTAAGACAGCAACGAGGCTCCGGTGGGGCATCGGACGCTTCTATAGATGTGCCGGTCCGGGGAGGGATTGGTACCGGTAGGGTCCGGCGTCGGTGATCTACGAGTGACTCAACCAAGATCTGGCCACCTCGCGGTGTGCCGTTCATCGGACTTGTCCTCGTAGGTTGCCGGCGCCGGCCCGGCCCGCCTTGCTGGCCTGATCAGAAGCCTGTCCGCGTTGTCGCGTGACTCATCACAGATGTGCCGCCGGGTGACCGCCTCCCGGGCCGACGCTGTCCGAATGTCGGCCCAAAAAGAGGAGACCTCGTGTCGTCCGTCCTGGCAGAACGACTCGCAGATCGCGTCGACGCGATCATCGGCGTGGACACTCACACCGACACCCACACCGCGGCGGTGATCTCGCCGGTCGGGTCAGTCCTGGCCGAACTCACCGTCACGGCCACAGCCGACGGCGTCGCCTCCCTGCTGGCCTGGGCCGGTGAGCACACCGACGGGCTCGGCTCCGGCCGTCGCGCCTGGGCACTGGACAGTGCACGCTCGCACGGAGTCGGACTGCTACGCGCACTTCGCACCGCCAACGAAACCGTCTTCGAGGCGCCCAAACCCACGGCGACGGCGCGGCGGCAAGTCCGACTCCCTGGACGCGGTCCACGCCGCCCGAGCCGTCCTAGCCGCCGACCACACCACCACGCCGCGCGCCGACGGCGACCGCGAAGCCCTACGGATCCTGCACGCCTGCCGCCGCCACTACACCGACACCCGCACCGCCACGGTCAACCTGTTCAAGTCACTGATCCTCACCGCCGACGACGAGTTACGCGACCAGTTCCGCAGCCGAAACACCGACCAGCAAGTCCGCCTCGCCGCCGACCTCACCGCTGGCGAGAACACGGATGCGCTCGCACGCCCGCGCCGTGACCAGATGGCCGCCCTGGCCAACCACATCCGTGACCTTGACCGGCTGCTGGCCACGAACCTGCGCCAGATCCGCGACCTGGTCACCGCAATGTGTCCGCCGCTGCTCAAGCAGCCCGGCATCGGCCCCGTCACGGCTGCGGTCGCTCTGATCTCCTGGTCGCACCACGGCCGCGTTCGCAGCAAAGCCGCCTTCGCCGCCCTCGCCGGGGTCAGCCCCGTGCCCGCCAGCTCTGGCCGCACCGTCCGCCACCGCCTCAACCGCGGCGGCGACCGCACCCTCAACGCCGCCCTCCACACGATCGTCACCACCAGACGACGCATGAAACACGCCGCAACCAGCGCCTACATAGCCCGCCGCACCGCCGAAGGACTCACCCCGAAGGAGATCCTGCCCTGTCTCAAGCGCTACACCGCCCGCCAACTCTTCCGGCTCATGCAGACCACCACGACCACACACACTTGACAAACCACACTCACAGACTGCTGTCCTACCGGGAGCCCCAGCTCACCCCGACCTCAGCCCCTCCACCTCCCGTGACCAGCATCATCACGATGGAAAAGGCTCACTGACACGCCTACACGTCCACCGACACGACCGACTCGGCGGACTTCTACCTGAATACGAGCATGCCGCCTGACCAGCGCGGACGAGGTTTTCGGCACCCGCAGGGTCAAAACCAGCCGCACCGAGAAACACGCCGCGGACATCGCCGACGCGGTCAACCGGCTCGGCATTCGGGCGCAAGACCCGTTCACCGTCCTAGCCATCAAGGCCCTGGACGAGGAACCCGAACTTCCCGACGCCGGCGTCGAACTCGACTGGGTCGACCGGTTCCGCGGCACCGAAGCCCGCAATCGCCGTGGCCTCAAAGACCCCCGCGAATGGGAAACGGTCCTGCGTCCCCAGCTTCCCCAAGCTCAGCGCACCCTGCGTAGCCGCAGAGCTCGGCGCATCCTCATCACCGGCACCATGCGCCTGCCTACCTGGTTCACCGCAGGCGTCACGTTCCAGGAGACCGCCGGCTTCACCCCAGCCAAAATCAAAGACGGCCAGCTCCGGGTCAAGCCCACAAGGATCATCACGCCCGCGCCAATCGTCCTGTCCAGTCCGGTCGCCGACCTCCCAACCGGTGTCGAGATGGCGCTCGCGTTGGCGATCTCCGCCGACCCGACCGAAGACGTCAGGCGACATATCGCCTTGGCCGGCCGTAACCTCCCGATCATCACCGCTTACCTACCAGGCGGCGTCTCCAACGCGAATGTCACCGGCTGCGACCACGCCTACGGCATTTCGTTGGCAGTCCGGGACCTCGCTTGCGAGATCGCCCGGACCGTAAACCCTCCTGTCCTCCAACCTGTTCATGGCAGCACCGGCCGGACTCGCCGTCCTGCTCGGCGGCATCTGGGACCGGGTACCCACAATCCAGACATATGAGGATCTCAACGGCATCGGATATGAGCCCGCATTTCTCATACCAAACTGATCGTGGCGTCTCGGTCTATCAGAAGCGCGACGGCAGATCTGCGCACCTTCGGTCCCACGGTGAGTAGAGTCCCGCGCGAGTTGCCGGTGTCCGGGTGCTTCACGCCCGGCCGTGATCCGGACCTCCGGGAAAGTCGGTCTCTGTGAGGGCGAGCTTCGTGGGACGACCTGGGGTCTGCTGCCGGCCGGAGGAAGCTGCGTCGACTCGGCATGCAAATCGTCAGTCAACGAGGTAGTGGGCTTCGATGTAGGCGACGGTGGAGTCGTACGGCTCCCCGAGCGGCTTCAACTTGTACCGGCGGAAGGCGGCTGCGGTGGCGCGGCGGACGCCTCGGTTGCGAGCGTCTGCGTTGTCCCACGACTGGGCGAGGGTGCGGGTGACCTGTACGGTGCCAATACCTGTCGCACCGGCTGTGAGCTGGTACTTCGTGAGCTTGGAGCACCTTCATGGCCATGGTGCTCCGATTGGTCTATCTGGTCGCGATCCGCATGTTCGACGCCCTGCTGCGCGCGGCCCGTAGCGACAACGTCGTGCTCGCGGAACTGCTGGCCCTTCGCCATGAAGTCGCGGTGCTACGCCGTCAGGTCCACGGCCGACCACGCCTGTCCTGGCCAGACCGGGCGATCCTGTCCGCCCTGTCCCGCCGCTTGCCCCGCGCGGTCCGCATCCACCGGATCGTAACCCCGGCGACCCTGCTCGCCTGGCACCGCCGGCTGGTCCAACGCCACTGGACCTACCCCCAACGCGGCGGCCGACCACCCGTCAGCGACGCGATCCGCGAGCTCATCCACCGAATGGCCCGCGACAACCCCCGCTGGGGCCACAAGAGAATCCAAGGCGAACTGCTGGGACTGGGCCACCGCGTCGGCCTCGGCACCATCCGCCGAGTCCTGACCCGTGGTCACCTCGGCCCCGCACCCCGCGACACCGACACCTCCTGGCGGACATTCCTGCGTACCCAGGCCACCGGACTGCTGGCCGCCGACTTCTTCCACGTCGATACCGTGTGGCCGCGCCGGCTGTACGTGCTGGTCGTCATGGAGATCGCGACCCGCCGGGCGCACCTGCTCGGCGTGACCGACCACCCGACCCAGGCGTGGGTGACGCAGCAGGCCCGCAACCTCCTCATGAACCTCGGCGAACGCACCAGCGACTTCCGGTTCATCATCCGCGACCGCGACACCAAGTACGCCGCATCGTTCGACGCCGTGCTCGCCGACGAGGGCGTACAGGTGGTAGAGACACCACCGCGTACACCGACGGCGAACTGTTTCGTCGAGCGCTGGGGTCGCAGCATGCGCGAGGAGTGCACCGACCACGTCCTGGTCTACGGCCAGCGGCACGCCAGGATAGTGCTGACCGAGTACGTCCGACACTTCAATGACCATCGGCCGCACCAGGGGCGCGGGCAGGTACCGCCAAACCGTGAGCCGGGCATCGTGACGCCGATCGACGGCGTTGTCCGACGCCGACGACGACTCGGCGGGGTCATCAACGAGTACTACCGGGCCGCTTAAACGGATCTACGAATCCGCAGGTCAGAGACCGGAACCTCGTTTTGGCACCCTACAGCCCAACGGCCGAAGTGTCGGCTGCGGCGATAGCGTTTGCTCAACCACAACGCCAGCCGCATCCGCACGTAGTACCTGATCTTGCTGAAGCGTTCGGCTGAGTAACGACGCCGCAGGCTTCGCTTCACGCTACGGACCGCTCAGTCGCTCCCCCAGCAGGGCTTTCGACACTGGGCTTCGACCCGGCCCGTTTCCAGACCGAGCCGCCAGTCTGCTACCGGGCCTCCTGGCAGCTACCCGGACCGGACTTCCACCGGCAAGCGACGACGAGCTACGCACGAAGATCAACCACCTACACGATCAACCTCCACTCTGCTGGGCGCACGAAAATGGCTCAATGAAGATGCTATTCGCTCCTCAGCGCGTCAATAGATATAGCCTCTACAGCCTGGCTCCATTCGTCTCCGGCGCCGACCTGCGCCCATAAGCGACGAACCTCCGAATCCGGCTGTCGAACTCGCTCAAGGGCCGCGACGACCAGTGGAAGGAGATCGGTTGGCACCTGTGGGATGCTTGACTCCAGTTCGACTTCCTCAAGAATGTCCGTCCGCTCCCACCTCTTCGCCACTACGATTGCGGCCGCAGCGACGGCCGCCTCACCTACATCACGTTGGATATATGAACCCTCGGGAGCGTCGGCGGCGGCATTGAGCGCCGATCGGAGAAGATCGACCACCTGATCGCCATCCAGACCTCGAACTTCATCACAGAAATCAAGCGCGAAGTCGTTATCAAACGGTCCTACATCAGAAGCGCTCATCTACATCTTCCCGCCTATTGCTGCCGCAGCCAGTCACGGGCCGCTTGTATGTACTGTGGCCCGTTCGGGTTCGTCAAATCGATTGCGTCTTGCTTAGCAAGGACAGGGGTATACCAGAGTTGAACCATCTCCTCAAGGCCCCGCCGAACGTTGGGGTCATCGGTGCGGTAGAGTACCACACCCCTAAGCCCAGGGTAAGTCTTGTTGTGCTTGCGGAGCCTATCCGCGAGATCAGTGGCCATGCCCGTGCGGTGTACTTTTCCGCTTTCACCCACGAGAGCATATATGCCACCTCGTGCATTGGGGTCGCCAACAGCCTGATGCCCGGCACTCAATAGCCCTGCGCCGCAGTTATTGTGCACGAGGACCGGGGTTTTGCCGGCTACCACATAGTACGTGTGGGATTTTCACCCCGTCACGCAGTGTGACTTACGTTTTTTTGGCGTTTCACCTGGCCTTTCGTGTGTGACACCAACTCGCCGCATGGAAATCTATCGGTGTTGACGGCGACGGTGACGGCAACCTGGGGAAACGTCCACACCCTTCAGCGGCCAGGGCATCGATGGGTGGCGTTATCCGAGGTAGGGGGTGTCGCGGTGCTCGGCGTGGTGGTGGAGGCGGAGTCGGACGGTGTCGTGGATGGGGATGTGGTCGAAGTCGGTGGGGTGGATGAAGCGGACCTCGGTGGACTCGTCGCTGATGGTCAGCGTGCCGCCGGTGACTCGGGCGAGGTAGGTCACGGTGAACTCCTGCCGGACTTCGCCGTCGGCGTAGGCGATGACGTGTGCGGGGTCGGTGTAGATGCCGAGCAGGCCGGTGATCGCGATGTCGAGGCCGGTTTCTTCTTTGACCTCGCGGACGGCGCACTGTTGAAGGGTTTCGCCGATGTCCATGGCGCCGCCGGGTAGGGACCAGTTGCCGGAGTCGGTGCGCCGTTGCAGCAGCACGCGGCCGTGGTCGTCGGTGACGATGGCGGCGGCGCCGGGGACGAGGCTGTTCGCGGTGGGGGCTTGGGGGTCGTGGTAGTAGTCGCGCCGGCCGGTCACCGGGTCTCCTTCGGGTAGGTTGTGGTGGTTTGCCAGATCTGTTCGAACTGGTCGGCGTGGGCGGCGAAGATGCCGTGCGGGGACAGTTCGCGCAGGTGCAGGGCGGGGTGTTGGTAGCCGCGGGCGCGGTAGAGGTGTGGGGTGACGATCATCCGGTGGTCGAACCGGAACACCGAGTTGTACAGGTGCACGGTGTGCAGCCCGATCTCCACCCCTGGGACGTGGTGGAGGGGTTCGCAGAAGTTGAGGGCGTTGCGGATGCGGCCGGGTAGGGTGCCGCCGATCTGTTCAAGAGCGGCCCGGCCGAAGCCGGGCCGCGCGCACGCGCTACAGGCCTACGGCCCCGCGCGCACGCCGCCATCGGCGATAGTCATTTATGAACACAGATGCGACTCCCGGTCTGACGGCAACCGTGACGGCAACCCGGACAGGCACCGGCATCCGTGAGCGCCTGCCCGCCACGGAACGTGACCATGACGGGCAAGCAACATGGGCAGACAGCCAACGACGTGTGGATGGTTGGCGGTGGTGTCCCGCTGGCCGGCTGGCTGTCGAGCGGGTCTGGTGCGGCTACCCAGGTGCGGCATGACGCGGTGCTCGGCGCGTGGCGGAGCAGGGGCCAGGAACTTCTCACATCACCGAGTCAGAGAACCCGGAGTACACTACGGGTCCGGGTTCTCTGATTCGGTGTACGTATAAATGCAGCCGCGTTGGCTATGTTGCTATTAGTACGGCAGCGGAAGCTGAGCCGCCGTCATCATCCTCTCATATTCATCGACCCAGAAAGTAATAGTTTCCTTCAGCTCACTTATCGTGTCCTGCACCTCTTCCGAGTCCAGGCTGGAGACTGCGTTGCTCAGATCTCGCACAATATCGCTCACAATCTTGATGGAATCGCCTTGGACAAGGAGCCCAGGAAACTTCCTTCCGGCCACTCGCGCCAATGCGAGATTACCAGCCACCTCGACGAGCTCCACTTGAAGGTGCGACATCTAACCTATCCCCTGGGGTAGAAAGTTATGTGCGGCAACTCTGTATTGAGCGGACCCGTGAATATATCTAGCCTCCCCTGCGGCCCCAGGGTAATATCCCCGAGCGGGAGCGAATTCTTGACTGAACTCTTCTTCCTACTATTGGCACCCGTGATCACGTAATCCCAATCAGATAGTGGATGCGCGGTTCCGCTGGCTCTGCTGCCCACCAAGCTAATAGGCATCCCAATCTTGTCGGCAGCATTTTGGATTCGCGTCGCTTCGCTTACGGTAATATTCTCGAGGCTTGCCCCCGCACCGACCGTTGGGCCGCACCCGGTGTTGTGCACCAGCACGGGCGTGTTGCCGGCGAGCACATAGTACGTGTGGATGTCGTCGACCGTGAGGTTGTAGGCGACCCCCCAGGTCTCGGTTGTGTCCAGCAGGCCGACGACCGGCACCTTTCCGCCTATGGCGCTCAGGAGCAGGTCGCCTGGGTCGAGGTGTTGGGCGTCTTGCCACTGCTGGTCGGTGTGGTTCCAGAAGGGGTGGTCTTCGGTAGTTGTGATCTTGGTGCCGTTGGCCAGCTTGAGGTCTACGAGTTGGTCTCCGTGCACCCAGACGTGGGTTACTTCACGCGGCCCGTGCTCCCGGGTTTCTGGTTCGGTTGCGAGGACGAGGTCGCCGACCTTGATGTCTTCGATGCGTTTGGTGCTGCCGTCGGCCATGAGGACCTGGGTGTCTGCCGCGAAGCTGCGGTAGCAGCTTCCTCCGGGGCCGACACGCCCCCGGCCCTTGCCGCTGGGGAGACCCGCTTGCAGGCTCTCGAACAGGGTGAAGAGAGGATCTGAGGACATACGTTGCTCGTAGTAGCCCAAGCCGTCGATTTGCCCGACCCACTCCGTGTTTTCGAGAGCCCACTGCGAGCACCAGTCGGCGTGCTCCTGGCAAATCTTGAAGCCGACATAGTATTCCTTGTTCTCAAGGCTGAGCCCCGCACCGTCAATGGACCACTTGTTGATCGCGTCCTCGAGTGCCTTGCGGTCCGGCGCCCCGATTCGCTTGTCTCCGAGGATGATCGCCGGCTTCGTTCTTGGCGGGGGCTTCGGAGCGGTGGGCTTCTTCTTGACTACGCCCCACTTTTTGGTCTTCGGGTTTTCGGCGAGTTGGGTTCCTTTGCCGCCGCCGGTGCTCCAGTAGTGGTCTTCTTCGTAGCCGCCGTTGGTGGCGAGGGGTCTGCGTCCGTCGGGGTCGCTGAGGGTGCTGGGGTTGTTGTTGGCGTAGCTGTAGCCGTGCAGGTGTTGTGGGTCGTCGATGACGAGCAGGGGGTCGACGCTGATGAAGCGGCCGAGGGTGGGGTCGTATTCGCGGGCGCCGAGGTGGGTGAGCCCGGTGGGGTCGGTGTCGCCTCCGACGAAGCCTTTGGGGTTCGGCCACGGGGGTTGGATGCCGCGGGGTTGGCCGTAGGGGGTTTGTCGGCGGGTGGTGACGGTTTCGGTGGCAGCGTCGATGGTGGTGTGTTGGGTGCCTTGGTGGTCGGTGTAGGTCCAGTTGAGGGCGGTGGGGGTGCGGGTGGCGATGAGTTTGCCGGCGAACGTGTAGTAGCGGGTTGCGGTGGTGGTGGTGGTGCCTTCCCGGCGGTGTTCTTGGCCTGGGAGGTAGAGGGTGGTGCCGGTGGCGTCGCGGCGGAGGAGTCGGTTGCCGTCGGCGTCGTGGATGTTGCTGCCGGCGGTAGGGGCGTCGCCGGAGATGGTGGTGAGGCGGTTTTCGGCGTCCCACGCGAGGTGTTGGGAGTTGGTGCCGGGTGGGCAGGTGTTGGCGACGTCGCCGGTGGGCCGGCAGGTGGTGTTTCCGGCGGCGTCGTAGCCGTAGCTGGTGACGACTGGGGGTTGGCCGGGGTTCTGGGTGGTGACGGCGGTGACGGCGTGTGGGCGGGCGACGTTCACGCCGCCGGTGGGGACGGTGTAGGTGCGGGTGGTGTCCCCGGTGGTGGTGTGGGCGGTTTCGGTGAGGCGGTTGCCGACTTTGTCGAAGGTCCAGTCGTGCCAGTAGGGCGCGGGGCCGCCGAGGTTGGGCAGGGTGGGGTCGGGTTCGCAGTCGACGCCGGTTTTCGGGGTCCAGGCGGAGGTGAGGCGTCGGAGGGTGTCGTGGCGGAAGCATTGGGTGTCGGTGCTGCCGGTCTGTGGGGTGTCGCTGATGGAGGTGATGTTGCCGGCGTCGTCGTAGCCGTAGTTGCGGTCGGAGACGATACCGCCGGCTTTGGGTTCGACGTGGGTTCGTTTGATTCGGCGAGTGGCCTCGTCGTAGGTGGTGGTGTCGATGACGTAGTCGAAGAGGTAGCCCTCGCGTTTGGTGCTCAGGGGTTCGCCGAAGGGTGTGTACTTCTGTTCGGTGACGTAGGTGGCCGCATCGGAGTTGGTGGTCAGCCCTGTCGGAAGGCCGGTCTGTCCATAGACGGTGGTGACCTGCTCACCGGCTAGGCCACCGCCCCCGATGTAGGTGAGGGCTGTTGGCGACCCGTCGTAGTCGGAATAAGTCTGGGTGAAGCTCCAGGTGCCCGCGATGCCGGTGCCTTCCACGGGCGGGATGACGTAGTGAACGGTGGCGGGCTGGTAGCGGGTACCGAAGGTGCGGACCTGCATCTTGTAGGCGTTGGTGGAGCCGGGTGGTTCGTAGCGGATGGTCTCCGTTAGTTGGCCGCGCAGGGTTTGTCCGGTGGCGAGTCTGTCGTACTTCCATTCGGCCCTTTTGGTCGCCGGGGTTACGGTGTCGTCGTAGATGCCGGTTTTGCGGCCGAGTCGGTCGTAGCTGTAGGCGAGGACTTCGCCGCGGGCGTCGATGGTTTTGGTCAGGTCGTTGTGGTCGTTGTATTCGGAGGTTGTGGTGCCCTTGTCGGGGTCCTTGGCCTGGATTTGGCGGCCTTTGACGTCGAAGGTGTAGGTCCATTCGTTGCCGTCGGGGTCGGCGACGGTGACGAGTTGTCCCTTGCGGTTGTAGGTGTAGCGGGTGGTCTGGTGGGGGCCGTCGACGCCTTGGTCGGTGGTGTGCTGTCGTAGTTCGACGGTGCGGCCGTGGGCGTCGGTGACGGTGGTGGTCGGGGTGCCGCCGTCCGGGGGTGTGACGCGGGTGGTGTCACCGGTGTAGGCGGTTGTGGTGCGCCACTTCTCGACCAGTGCGGTGGGGCCGCCTTCTGGGGTGCCGTTGCCGGAGGTGAGGAAGATTTCGGCGACCGGTCGGGACGCGTTGTCGTACACGGTCTGGGTTACTGCGGGTACGCGCCATTCGGATTCGCCCCACAGTTCGCCTCCGGCCGTGCCGAGCTTGTGGTGTGGGGCGTAGGTCATCTCGGGGCGGCCGGCCTTGTCGTAGCGGGTGTCGGTGATGATCCGGCCGCCACCGATGGCTTCGGTCTGAGACTGACGTGGGTGCAGCAGGGCGTCGAAGATCTCGTACAGGGTGCGGTAGTCGCCGCCGGCGTGCAGAGTCTTGGTGGCGACGTAGGGGTAGACGTCCCGCCCTGGCGCGTAATGGTAGGTATATCCCACGGAGGGGGAGTTCTCGCGGCCGGCCCGGTTCCAGCCGACTTCCCAGACCTTGACGATGCGGCCGAGCGGGTCGTACGTCATTTCGTTGACCCGGCCGTTCGGGTCGGTGGCCTTGATCGGCAGGCCCCAGTACGGGCGAGTGTCGACGCTGCTGGTCCAGCCTGTGGCGCCGCCATTCGGGTCGGGGGTGGTCGTGGTGACCCTGGTGACCGGCCCACCGGAGGCGGGTGTGTAGCCCGTAGTGGTGGTGTTACCCCGCACATCGGTGGTGGTCAGCACCCGGCCGAAGGCGTCGTGGCTGCTTTCGGCGGTGGTCTGCCACACCGTGCCCGTGGAAGCTGACCAATCTTTGAGTGCTTCGGCCTTGGTGACGACGCCTCTGGTGGGTTGGTCGCTGGGGCTAGCCTGGCCGTCGTAGTAGTTACGGACGTCGCTGATGATGTCGGCCGTGCTGGTCGGGTTGGTGCCGCAGGCCAGCGCGGTGACGGTGGTCTGCTTCACCGTCGTGGTGAGGTTCTTGCCGGTGTTGCGGTTGTAGTGGTGGGTGGTGCAGTCCTCGTCACCGGTCTTGGCGAGGTCGCCGTCGTCGCGGAGTGTTTCGAGGGTGCCGTAGGTGTCGTGGAAGGTGGAGTGGGTGCGGGTGGTGCGCCAGCCGGCCTGCCCGTCGGTGCCGAGGGCGGTCGCGCTGTAGACGGTGGCTGTATTGATGAAGCGGGCGGTGACCGTGTCACTGTTGATGGTCCGTGATGCGAGGGCCGGGGAGCGCCAGGGCACGTTGACGGTCTTGGAGACGGGTTTGGTGTTGACACCGTTGTAGACAACCTGTTCCCGAACCATGCCGGCGAACTGGTCCTCGTCCTGCACCGTCTCGTTCCCGAGGCTGGCGGGCACGATCACCTCGCGAATGCCGCCGGACGGGGATTGCCGGTCGCCGTGCATGCCGCGCAGGTACGTCGTCACCGTCAACGTCTGGCTCGGAGCCTCACCGACGCGGGTTTCGACGGTCTGATAGCCACGGAACTGGTTCCACGTCTTGCGTTTCGGCTTGATCAGGCCGTCGTCGTCCGCGTAGTGCCAGGCCGGCGCATCGAGATAGGTGTAGCGGGTGTGCTTGATCGGCGAGCTGTAGTTGACCCCGTCGACGGTCATCTCGATGTCGGACTCGGACACCTGTTCCACGACGTACTTGTGCCACCACTCCCGGATCTCCGGCCCGGTCGGGTTCGCCGGGTCCGGACCGATGACCGGGTAGCACAGTTTCGTGTTGGTGTGCGGCTCGCTGGGCAGGTTGTCGTCCGTGCACTCAGGTTCTCGGTAGGTGACCTGAATTTTCGCGCCGGTCTCGGTGATGATGTTCCCGATCCGGTTGCGGTTGTTGCTGGTGTTGTGATCGGTCAGGACACGGTTGCGCAGTGAGGTCGGCGCGAACGTCACCGGCGGCAGCGCGACCGGGGTCAGCGGGGTGGGGCCGGTGGAGTCGCTGTTGACGACGAGACCGGCGCGGGTGATCGAGTTGAGCCACATGCCGGCGTACTCGCTGCCGTCGCCGACCGGCGGGTAGGTGTGGTCGAGGGTCCAGGAGTCGACGTCCTGCCACGCGGGGGTGGTCTTGGTGGTGTCCCATGCCTGGGTGGTGACCTTCGCCAGCCGCTTCGTGGACCAGAAGGTGGGCGAGGAGTTGTCGTCACAGTCGGCGGTGGCACTGGTGCATTCCTGGTCCCAGGGCACATCCTTCCAGTGGGTGGCGTCGTGGGTGCCGCAGTCGGACTCGCACCGGTCACCGATCTGGAACAGCACCCGGGCGGTCGGGTTGACCGACCGGCTTACCGTGCCATCCGGCAGGATCCGGTCCCAGGTGCCGTAGTCGATCCGCCGCAGCGTTCCGCCGCGGACGTAGGAGAGGTTGTCACCCTCGCCGAGGTTCTTGGCGTAGTAGTTCGTTTCCTTGTCGTACCAGTAGGACATGGTGTTGCCGTGCGGGTCGACGACGTAGTCGAGGTTCCACCGCCACGCCTGGGTGCAGAACGAGCCGTCGAAGCCGCCGCTGCTGCTGTGGCACGGCTCGTTGTCGTGGTTACCGGCGACCGGCACCGTCCAGGTCGAGTTCGTCGTCGACGACTGGCCGGCCAGGTTGTTAAGGCCGAAGTAGTACTGCACACCGTCGGTGGTGGTCACCCTCCAGTGCTCGCCACCCTGCGCACCGTTGCTCGCACCCGCGAGTTTCTCGATCTTCGCGCCGCTCTCGTTGCGAGCATGCCAGCCCTTCCCCTCCTCGAAGACCAGCTCGGTGCCGCTACCGTTGAGCGACATGGTCGCGTTGTACGACCGCCAGCACAGGTCCCCGGTCCGCTCGCTGTTGTTCCCGCCGGTCATGTCATCGACGCAGGGCACATAGCTACGCTCGATGAACCCGGGCGAGTACTCGAACCCCTCCCCCACCCAGGACGGCTGGTTGTTCTCCGCGCTGGACCGGCCATCGGTGCTCGACGACGAGTACGACAAGGCGAGGTTCGGTGACGGCCCGCCGAGCGACGGCGGGACCCGCATCGGATACGACCAGGTGAAGTCCCCCGTGGACCCGCCGGACGACCAGGTCGCCGACGCCGCCAACGGGGTTGCGGTGAAGTCGCCCTCGGGGCCGGACGGGCCAGCGGCCAGCGCCACCAGAGTGCCGGTCGGCGCCGCAGCGACCTCGGCGGTCACCGTGCCGTCGGCGGCGTTGTTCACCGACGGCAACGGCGTCGGTCGGCAGCCATCATCTTCCGGCGTTTGCTCCGCACAGTTAGGTGGGAGCTGCCACAGCCGCAGTCGCGACGCCCAAGTGCCGCCGTAGGCGTACCGAAAGCTCCGGTAGTCGACCGACACGCTCATCGGCACCGCCGCAGAGGCTGCTGGTGTAACCGGCTTGACACGGACGAGTAGCCCGTCACGCCACCCCGCCGTGGCGGCGCGGTCGAGTACCTCCACGCCTACTTCCGACAGCGGGCCGCTGCCCGCCGTGGCGGCCACCCGGACCGGCAAGCCTTCCACCGGCACGCCACGGGTAGCGGCCCGCCGGTCGCCGGCGTCGGGGAGCGTCACCCGGGCGGTCCCGCGCCTGGGCCAGACCGGCGCTGGCAGCACGGCGCTGGCGGCCCGTTTCGCCGGCCACGCCTTGCCCTTCACCGGAGGTGCGGGCTTCTGCTTGTCCGGACGGAGTGTGGGGCGGGCCGGCGTGTCCGCCGGCGCCGCCTCCGCCGGGGGCACGTGCAGGAAGCTTGTCACCATGACCGCGCTGACCGCGGCGGCGACCAGCATTCGCGCGGACCTGCGCGAGGGCCGCAGGGTCCGGATCAGCTCGGACCATCGGCTGGGCTTACCGTTCACGACTGCCTCCCACCCTTGCCGTACACACCCGGAACCGCAGTTGATGCTTGCCTTCTGCCTCGCGCTGGCGTCCGCCGTGTCGGCGCCGCTGCTCGCCACCGTGTCTGGGACCGCGCTCGTGTCAGCGCGGGCACCGCAGACGATGCATGTTCGCCCGCCACCGTGACGGCGTATGCGACGGGCACGTCCGTTGCGGTATCGGCCGGCCCTGTTCGAGGCGTCGTCGAGGGTTGAGATGGCATGAGCACGGGTCCTCCGCAGTCGGCCAACAGGGTCCGGTGGACGATGTGGTCAGGCAATAAGCCGGGCAGAGCCTCGGCGCGGTAGCGATCAGATCGGGGGCATATCAACGGCCTGCTGGTCGTGCAGCGCGTCCACCTGGGCATCGGTCATCGCCCCCTGATACACCAGCAGGTCGTCGACACCCCCATGCCAATACTCGGAGAAAGCACCGTCGGCGAACGTGCGGCCGAGCTGCAGCGGTCCGCTCGACGCCATCGGCGTCCACGGCAGCAACGCCATCTCCGCCAGATGCCCCTGTACGTACAGGCGGATCTGGGCGCGGGCAGCGTCATACAACCCGACCAGATGAACCCATCCGCTGGCGTCCCCTGACACCGTCGATGCCACGGACGCCTGCAGGCTGGCCGAGTTGTCCTCGTCATTGACGATGAACTGCCACTCGCCACCGTCACCATTGGGCGTGTACTTGATCGAGAACGCGGACTCGCTGCTTCCACGCTGGGACAGCAGCGTCTCCTCGCCCGCCTCGTCATCGCGGTAGGCCCAGACGGAGAGGGTGTAGGAGTCGTCGGTCCGCAGCACCCTCCCGTCCTGCCAGAAGGGAGCTTCCGGTGTTGCGCTGTTGGTCTGGGACCAGCCGTACTCGGTGGTGGTCAGCTCGTCGTGTCGCGGGTCGGACGGGTCCAGGTCCCAGACGCCGTTCAACACCAGTCCAAGGCCACGCTGGCCCTGACCGACATTCACACCCTGCGACAGGGCGAGCCGACGGCCAAACCGGCTACTGTCGAGTGCCTGGCAGACGCCGGGTTCGACAAGCGGCTCATAGCAAGGAACGGCGTCATCGAAGGTCCAATCCGCGACCTCAGTGGGGATCAGGACTCCGGGGTGGCTGACGCCGCTGGAAGCCGGGTCGTCCGCTAGCTGGCCGGTGAAGTCGTGTCCGACCAGTGTCCGGTCGAACACCTGGACGTCAACAATGTCGCCCTTCCACCACGTCGTCTTCGAACGTCCCACCCACACCGGATGCCCGGCGTCGTTGAACGTCGCCACCCCGTCGAGGCGATCTTCCGCCATGCCGTTGACGTAGAGGATGAGAGTCCCTGCGGTCTTGTCGTAGGCAACGGCGAGGTGGGTCCACACTCCGGCGGCGGGCACCGTGGTGGACTGGATCTCGGACCAGGTGAGGGTGCCTGTCGCGGCGGACGGCAGCCGGGCCAGCCACCGGTCGCTGCTCTGCTGGTACATCAGCCGCAACGATTCGTTGCCGTTGGCGTCCTTGGCCAGCACCGTACGGTCGGCCGACTTGTCGGCCAGGTTCACCCACGCTGCGGCAGAGAAGCTCTCCGACGTGTCCAACGCCTGCGCCTCGGCTTGCAGGTACGACGAGGTGCCGTTGAAGGAAACCGTCTGCCCGCCGACCAGACGCGCGTCGGCCCGCCACGCCACGTTCGACGCCGCAAGATCGGTGCGCCCGTCGTCATCGGCGGCGGGTCGGTTGTCGGCCAGGGCCTGCGCCTGACTACGGCCCGGATAGGTCTCCAAACCCCACGACGCCGTCGGCAACGACGGCCCGACCAGGTCGAGGGTGTGGGATGCGAGGTGGCCGAGGTTGCCGGTCGAGTCGATGCCCCGAACCCACAACGTGTTCTGCCCGTAACCCGGCACCATCACCGTGACCTCGGCAGTCTTCTCCGTAGTCCCCACGGCGGGAACTTCGCCGAAGTTGGCGGTCGGCAGAACCGCCAGCACATCCCGCTTCCCGTCCCCGGTGAAGTCTCCCGGGGTGACGAGACCGGACACATCCGCCCAGCCGGTGGCGACCAGCTCCGACTTGCCGGTGACCCATCCTCCGGCGCCGTTGCCACGCGTCATCCTCAGGGCGTTGTCACTCTTGTGCCGGTACAGCAGATCCGGCTTCCCGTCACCGGTGAAGTCACCCCGACCGGCCAACAGCTCACACGAACCCCAGTTGCTGCCGATCTGCTCCGACCTTCCCGTAACCCAACCACCCGTACCGTTGCCCCGCACCAGATACAGGGCCGCGTTCGCCGAGCTGCGGTACAGCACGTCCGACTTACCGTCCCCAGTGAAGTCCCCCGGGGAGAAGATCCAGTTCGCGGCGGACCAGGCGACGCCGACCTGCACCGCGGCACTCTCCAGACCACCACCAGCGGCACCACGCCGCATGTACAGGTTCAGGTCGCTGGGATTGCGGTAGAGCAGGTCCGGCCGCCCGTCACCGGAGAAGTCACCCGGAGAGAACAGGTACTGGTCGGTCGACCAGTCCCCGGAATCGAGCGTCTGGGGCGGCCCGGTGAACCCTCCCCCGCCGTCGCCCGCCACCAACTGAAGGCTGTGGTCGGTGACCCGACGGAACACCACGTCGGGTTTGCCGTCACCGGTCATGTCACCGGGACTGAACACGGTACTTCCGTCGACCTGCCAGCCCACCGCCGGCTCCGACCAGGTGCCCGCCAACCCACCGGTACCTGTACCCGGATGAGCGCGGACCCGGGCCGTCGCCGCCGGATCACCGGTCCACGAGTACCGGAACTTCGTCACATCAGCCGCACCACCACCACCGACCCTGAGCTGGAACGTGACCGGGGTACCCGGACCGCCCACCTCGCCCGGGGGTGTGATCACCGGTGCCGGCGGGCCCTCGTTGTCGACCGTGAACTGGCACCACACCGACCAGCCACTCCACTGCGAATACGGATCCACCGCCGTCACCCGAAACGCGTACGTCTTCGCCGCCGTCAACCCGGTCAGCGACACCGTCGTAGCCCGCCCACCCGCCGGCGCCGACGCCGTCGGCGGCCGCGGCAACCGCGACGGGAACGCATCCGTGACAAGGCCGATACCACCGGCCGGGACCTCGACCCACTCATACGTGCCGGTCAGCGACTGCGTGGTGTCCGCATCCGGGTAGACAGCCGAGAACGTCGGCGTCAACGTGCCGATCCCGACCGCACCCGACGCCGAACACGCCACCCCCGCCACCTGCAAACCCGTCGGCTTACCCGGCCTCGAGTCGTAGTCGACGATCAGCTTCGCGTCCGCCGGCACGAACTTCTTCCACCGCTCCAACATCCCCTCATTGGCACCATTGCTGTCCCGGGCCGAGAAACCCACCGTCCACGTAGTCGCCCGCCGATCCGCCACATCCTGGACCTTGTCGATCACCAGCGACGAATCAAAGTTCATGGGCATATCCGGTTGGAGGACGCCGCACCCGCCCGCCTCGTTCGCATGCCCAGGAGCACCATCCAAAAGCGTGCCGAGCGTCATCTTCGACCAGGTCGCCTTCATCGCATGATCGATCACCGGCGTCTGATACATGTACGCCCACGTGTCATCACACGAGTACGAGTGCGTCAGGTTCATCTGCACATAGGCGTCCTCGATGTGCTTACCCGCCAGCGACACACCACTGCTGGCCGTCGGGAACTGGAAGAACGACCGGAACACACTCCCCACACACGGCCCCTCCGGGCTGTAACCCATCCGCGCCACCGTGTAGTCAGCGTTCGAACATCCGTCGTTGGTCGCGTACGCCCACCGGTTCTGCCGCACCGACCACGCCGGATCGATGAACACCGGAAACTCCTCCGGTGCACCAGCCAGCATCTGCGCGTCCGGTGTCAGCACCAGATCGCCCTCGGCGGTCACCGCCGCGCGCACCGGCGCCATCTCCGCCCCACCAACCGGACCATCAGCGGTCGACTCCCCCACCGCACCCGCCGATCCCCGGCTCGCCGGAGCCGTCGGGCCGGCCGAGTTCCACATGACCGCCGGCTCCGCCGACGCCACCACCCGGGCATCAACCTGGGCACGTAGTGACCCGTTCGGCAGACCCGCCGCCCGGGCATCGCCTCCAAGGTCGAAGTGGATCTGCCGCACCGCCGGGTTCGCCGCCGCCTGCGGCGTCTTGACCACCAACAGATGCGAGAACCCGGTCCGGGTCGCCTGCACCGTCAGATCCACCCCCGGCAACACCTCGGCGTAAGTGGCGGTGTCACCCGACACCGAAGGCACCGGCAGACCCGCCGGCCACCCGACCGTGAACGTGCGCCCCTCCCGGGCCAGCGACACCAACGGGCCCGTACCACCATTGGAGAACGTCACGTCCGCGACCGACGCCGCCGGCCGCAACCGGCCATCCCCACCCCGCGACAACCGCAGGTCCACATCCGCCCAACTACCGTCCGCCCGCCGCGCCCACAACGGCACCACCCCGGACTCGAACCTCAACCCACCATCCGGCTGCGCCACCACCCGCGCGAACTCCGACCGGGAAGAGCCCACCACCACCGGCCCGTCACACACCTGCGCCGCCGCCACCGCCAACGCCTCCGACGTAGCCTCAGCCGCGCAACCCGGCTGGGCCGACACCGGCCGCTCGCCAGCGACGACAGGCACCAGCGCCGCACCCACGACCACAGCCACTACTGCAGCGACCCGGCGTCGCCACCTATCGCGCGCCCACCAAAGACGCGGCAAGGTCGACACACGACCAGCACCCACCACAACCCTCCGTGGTCAAGACGTGACAGCGCGCAGACTCTATAAGCTTCGAAGATCATCTGTAAAGAGGCGTTACAACTGGTGACCACAAACCGGGCAACGCAACACCAGCCACCCCCGACCCCGGCACCCACCGCGATCCACGAAACCAACCGCACCCTCACCAGACACACCCCGGCCCGGATCACGAGCGAAACGCACGAAAGTCAACCAAACCGACTCCACCAAACCCGGGGACATCAAGCCCCTCCGCGTTCTCGGGGGAACCTCACGTCAACGGCGTGGGGTGGGTTCGTGTTGGCGGATCGACACTGAGCCCAATGCGGGCTACGCCTCCTCGGCGCCACCCCGCTCGGTTGACGAGCGCCCTATCCGGCGGTGTAGGGCCTTTGGCTGGCAACCGGCTCCGCGCTGGTGCTGAGGGTTTTCGGGCGGCTTACTGCCTCCGACAAACCCGGGAACCTCAGCCAGTACCCTGTGGAAGATCGTGCACCCCTGACTGGCGTTGATCGGTGTCATGCCGGACCGGTACAACCTGGAAGCCCTCCTCGCCGCCCAAGACCACACGATGTTGGCCAGCGACACGGTCAACACTGCGCCGCTGAAGCGATCTACGAGGTTGGGACAGAATCCTTGCCAGGGCGTGCCGCCCGTTACGAGCGACGAGGGAGACTGATGGCGGAAAAGCGGTGGGACACGCATGACCTCGTCGCAAAACGGCGGGAGTACTTCGGAAGCACGTTCGTGTCGAGCCGAGTCGAGGCGGAGGCAGAAGCACGTCAGTTCCTCGACGAGAAAGCCGGCATGATGAACTCCCAGGACATCACGGATCTGGGGCGACTGTTCAACCGGCACGGAAAGTCCGGCCGCATCCGCTATGACCGCTTCTCGCCAGGCTTCGCTGGTGCGATCATGGCGAAACTCGCGCAGGACGTCAGCCGCTTCAACCGGGTTGTCGGCAACCTATGGAGTTTGCCGGTCGACAAAGCACTGGACCTGCTTGGCCGCATGTATGCGGATCGATCGATTCTACCTGGCGCTGGCTCATCACTGCCCAGCCATCTTCTATACCTGCGTGATTCATCGCAGTTCGGGGTGTGTATCAATGCCACGATGACGGGCCTCGGCGCCGAGGTTGGCAAGCGGTTCAGAGCGGATGGCAGGGACAGCTATGAGCGGTTCTGCGTCGCGCTTCAGGACTGGCGGCGGGAGTATGGTGTGGAGCCGCAGGAGTCGGACGCGATCCTGACCGAGATCATGCGGCAAAGTGCCGCGCTCGTCTCGCTGAACCCTCAGGCAGACGAGCCGGTGGCGGCCCACACCTCGTATCCGCAGGATCCAGTCGCGTACCAACACCTGACTACGGAAATGGTGGCGTCCGCGTGTTACCTGCCAGTGGAGCAGGTCGATGGGTGGGTGCAGGCGGTCAACACGGGCATGCGTCAGGCGGTGTTCCACGGCCCACCTGGCACGGGCAAGACTCACGTCGCCCGGCTCCTTGCCCGACACCTAGCCACCTCACCGGCTCACATCGAGCTCACCCAGTTCCACCCCGCCTACTCGTACGAAGACTTCGTCGAAGGCCTGCGACCGGCAACCAGCAACGGCGGCCTGCATTACAGGGTCCGGAACGGCGTCTTCTCTCTGCTCTGCGAACGCGCGGAAAACGCGCCGAACGAAACGTTCGTCCTCGTCATCGACGAGATGAACCGCGCTGACCTGGCGGCCGTCTTCGGCGAACTGCTCTTCCTACTGGAGTACCGCGGCGAGGTCTCCGCGACCCTTCCCTACTCCCAACGCCGGCTGTCCGTGCCACACAACCTGATCGTGCTTGGCACCATGAACACCGCCGACCGCAGTCTCGCCCTGCTGGACTTCGCGCTGCGCCGCCGCTTCCACGCCTTCCCCCTCCTGCCCAGCGACGACGTCCTCGACGGGTGGGCAAAAGAGCACTCAGCGGTCAACGCCGACCTGGCCCTCGGCGTGTTCCGCCTCATCCGCGACCGCATCGGCCACGACGCTCCCGTCAGCCCTGGTCACTCGTACTGGATGGTCGAGGGCCTCGACGCTGCCGCAGCCGAACGGATCTGGGAGTTCCAGTTGCGCCCATACCTAGCTGAGTACTGGTTCGACCGCCCCGCCGACCTTGCGCAGCTCGACACCGACGTGCGGGCCCTGATCGCCGAACGGGCCTAGCATGATATGCCTGACCGAGTATCAGACGACGACTGTCGAGCTTAATCACGACGAGGCCGCTGAGTTCACCGCATTCACCAAGGGCGGCACTCGAGCAAGCGGGCAGCCCCGGGTCATCGAACGCTTCACCATTCATCCGGACGGGTACGACGTCACACCTGGACCGTACGTCGGCCGGTTCCGGCTCCGCTCGGGTCGGGTCGTCGACATCGCCAGCCGGTTCGCGTTCCACGACCTCGCGCAGCTCCTCGGCCTCGGTGACAAAGCTGCCCTGATACGCGAGCCCGCCACCGCAGCTACCGGCGGGACGGGCCTGATGGACCTCATCGCGCTCGCGTTCGTCCGGGAGGCCGAACGCGTCGTCGGGCAAGGTCTGGAGAAGGGGTATCAGAGGCAGACGTTCACCCGCCCCCCGTACGCCGGTGTACCCGCTGTGACCGCGCACCTGAACACCCATGCCGCCCGCCCCGATCGGCTGGTCACCACCGCCCGCCGGCTCACCACCAACATCCCAATCAACCAACTCGTCGCTGCCGCGCACCGCCAGCTGGCCCAGCTGACCTACCAGGACCGCAACCTGGCCACCCGGCTTGGCGCGCTCGGACCAGCATTCCGACAGTTGTCCCCAATGACCGGTCCCACAGCTCCTATCCCGGCAACTGCACGGTACCGAGACATCCACGACCTCGCCCTGCTCATCCTCGACGCCCGCACCAGCCTCCCCACGGCAAACGGGATCGCCGGCGTCGGCGTGCTGTTCAACATGACCAGAGTCTGGGAGGCGTACACCCGATGCTGGCTCGCCCGCCGCCTCGGCACCGAGGCTGTTTTGCGCGAGCAGCACCGGATTCCCCTTACAGACAACGATCCGATGTGGGAGGGAAGGGCTGACTTCGTCGTGGAGTCAGACGGCCGACCATCAGCTGTCTACGACGCCAAGTACCGCCCCTGGCAACGACGCCCTAAAACGAGCGAGCTCTATCAACTGCTCGCATACACGCAACGCCTCGGCGTGAGCTACGCCGCACTCCTGCATCCCGCAACCACCCCCGACAAAGGCACCTTTACCGTTGGCGACACCACCATCGACACGATTGCCATCGACATCACCAGGACGTGGCGGTCAAGCTCCTGATCAGGCCAAATATCTCCCGCCGGGCCGGCGCCTCAGTGATGGCGCCAGAAGTTCTTCCCCGCGAGCTGTGGACGCGGTGGGTGTACGGCGGGGCTGTGGTGGTCAGGCGCCAGCCGGGATGGCTACCTGATCGCTTGGGTCATTTCCGGCGGTGGCGCCGACCGGCATGCGATGGGGCGAGCTGGCCGGACTCCGCAGACCCAACTGCAAACTCGACGACGGCCGCATCCTCATCGACCCCGACGAAGGCAACCTGCACGAGGTCGGCGGCCACCTGACACTCGGCCCGCCGAAGACCCCAGCGGCCGTCCGGGACATCCTGCTACCACCATTCCTCATCGCGCTGCTTCGCGCCCACCTCGACAGCCACGACCACGACCACGTCTTCACCGGCCGCGACGGCGGCCTACACCGCCGCTCCAGCTTCCACCGCCGCCACTGGCGACCCGCCACCGACGGCGACCTCGCCAACGGCATCCCCGCCATCGTGCGCGGCCTGCACTTCCACGACCTGCGCCACAGCCACAAGACGTGGCTGATCGAAGACGGCGTGCCAGAGGTCGCCCAAGCCAAGCGGTTGGGCCACCGCCTCCCCGGCGTCCGGGGGATCTACAGCCACGTCAGCGCCGTCGTCGAGCAACGTCTCGTGGACGGCCTACAGGCCCGGTGGGAGCAGCACGCTCCCCGAACCCGACCCCCGGCGGCGCGTGACAACATTTCCGACTAGGAAGTGTGCAGCCGTGGAGCGGACAATCGGTTAACGGAAGTGGTCACCGCCGGGGAGCGGGCCCGCTCCCCGGATGCTCCCCGCGTAAGGGCCAGGTCCGGAAACGGCCCGTTACCGAAGATTCGATAACGAGCCGTTTGACCTGCTTATATAACTGGTGGGCGATACTGGGTTTGAACCAGTGACCTCTTCCGTGTCAAGGAAGCGCGCTCCCACTGCGCCAATCGCCCTCGCTTGTAGCCGAGGTGGAGACGGGATTTGAACCCGTGTACACGGCTTTGCAGGCCGTTGCCTCGCCTCTCGGCCACTCCACCGAGGTAGCCCCCGACATGTGGCGGCATCTCCGAGCGGACGACGGGACTCGAACCCGCGACCCTCACCTTGGCAAGGTGATGCGCTACCAACTGCGCTACGTCCGCTTGTCATCCGGTGTTTCCTGGTGACGGATGAGAACTTTAGCCGAGGCCGCGAACAGATGCCAACTCGGGGGCCGGTCGGCGGGTCAGCAGGTCCCGGACGCCCGCCCTCATCCCCGAGGTCGACGACTTCAGCCTGGTCGACGCCTTGATCATCCGCACTCAACCCGCACCACCACCCCTAGACCATCCTAGGAACCTGGAATGAAGGGGCGGGGCGGTGGTGCGGGGTCGGTCGGTTACTTCGCGGCGTTGAGGTCGTCGAGGGCCTGGGTCGCGCCGCGGTGCAGCGGCACCGGGTCGGTCTTACGGGCGGTATCCAGGCTGATCTCCTTGGCCGCCGCGTTGGCCTGCTCCAGTTGCGGCTTCCGGTCGAAGAGCACCTTGGTCAGTATGCAGACCAGGTTCGCGTCCAGGTCGTCCTTCACCAGCAGGAAGTTTGGCACCACGATGGTCTTGACGTCGGCCGGAGTGCCGTAGGTCGCGGCCGGAATCGCACCCTCCTCGTACACCGGGTTGATTTTCTTCATCTCGGTCAGCAGCGGGGTGATGTCCAGGAAACTGACCTGGCCCTTGGCCGTGGTGAGCAGGTCGGTGATGCCCGGCGTGGGCAGGCCGCCCGACCAGAACAGCGCGTCGATCGAGCCGTCCTTCACCCCGTCGACGGTCTTGGCCAGGTCCAGCCGCTGTGCCTGGATGTCCTTGGCCGGGTCGAGCCCGGCCGCCTGGAGGAGCCGGTTCGCGATCACCTCGGTCCCGGACTTCGGCGAGCCGGTGGAGACCCGCTTGCCCCGCATGTCGGCCACGGAGTTGATCCCGGCACCGTTGCGGACGATCACCTGGGTGAAGTTCGTGTGGATCCGGGCCAGCGCCTGCACCGGCTGCCGCTGCCCCTCGAAACTGCCGGTGCCCTGCACCGCGTCGGCGGCGGTGTCGGCCAGCGAGAACGCCACCGCGTACGTGCCGGCGACGAGCTGCTGGATGTTCTGCACCGAGGCGCCCGTCTCGGCCGCGGTGGCCTTGACCTTGCTGCCCGGCGCGTTGGAGACCTGCTCGGCGTACGCGTTGCCGAGCGCGAAGTAGACCCCGGTCGCGTTGCCGGTGGCGATCCCGATCCGGGTCTCCGTACCCACCTCACAGGTGACGTCGCCACCCGCGTCGGTGGTGGCGGTGTCCTGCCGACCACCACAGCCGACCAGGCCGGTCAGCCCCAGGCCGGCGGCGGCGACCGCCGCCACGATCCTCGTCGTACGCCTCATTTCGCATCCTCTCCCACGCTCGAACCGATTCCCCGGCCCCTCGGCCCGGTGTCGTCGTCCACCCGGGAACCGTCGTCCGCCCGGGAGCCCGGATCGGCCGGCACCGGCGCGCTCTCCGGCCCCGACCGCTGCGCGTCCGCGCCGTCCGGTCCGGCCTCGACGTGCCGGTCACCGCCGCCCCGGGCGCCTGGCACCACCGGGTCGACCTCCTGGGGCACCGCCTCCTCGACCACCGACCGGGTGCCGGCGGTACGGCGCCGGCGCGCCAGTGTGGCCAGCACGGCGACGGCGACCAGCGTGCCGCCGATCGCGATCGACACCGGGTGCAGATAGAGCAGTAGCAGGCCGGCGACGGCGCTGAGGGCCCGTTCGACCGCCCCGGCCGGCCCGACGCCGAGCAGCCAGCCACCGGTGGCCACGGCGAGCGCCGCCACGCCGAGACAGCCGACCAGCCCCGCCCAGAGCACCTCGACCGGTGAGCCCCGGCCGAGCAGGTACTCCCCCGGCCCGGTGAGCACGAAGGCGATCGGGGCGAGGAACGCCGGCAGGGCGTACTTGAGCGCCTGCCACATGGTCGGCACGGTCCGGCCGCCGGTGATCGCCGCCGCGCCCACCGCGGCCAGCGCGGTCGGCGGGGTGACCTCGGAGAGCACGGAGTAGTAGAAGACGAACATCGCCGCCGCCGGGGCCGGTACGCCGAGCGCGAGCAGCGCCGGACCGATGATCACCCAGCCGATGATGAACGAGGCGGTGACCGGTACGGCCAACCCGAGCAGTGAGAGCGCCACCGCCGCGAAGACCACGGTCAGTGCCAGTACCACAGTCGGGTTGTCGGTCAGCGCCTCGGCGCCCCGGACCAGCAGCGAGGCGAACTGCGCGCCGAGTCCGGTCTTGGTGGTGGTGGCGGTGATGATGCCGGCCGCGCCGCAGACCGCGGCGACCGGAAGCACCCCGCGGACCCCGGCGGAGAGGGCGGTGAAGATCCGACGTGGGGTCAGCCAGTTCCGCCGGTCGAGGAAGCTGAGCAGCACCGCCAGCCCGGTGGCGTAGACGACCGCCCGGGTGGCGCTCAGCCCGACGGCGAGCAGCACGACGATGACGATCAGCGAGGAGAAGTGGTAACCGAACCGGCCCAGCAGCCGCCACGCCGAACCGGTGGCCACCTCGACCGGGCGTACCTTGAACCGGCGGGCGTCGATCTCGACGGCGAGCAGGATGCCGAGGTAGTAGAGCAGGGTCGGGATCACCGCCCAGCCGAGCACGGTCAGGTAGGAGACCTCCAGGTATTCGGCGACGATGAAGGCCGCCGCGCCGAGGGTCGGGGGCGAGAGGATCGCGCCGACCCCGGCCGCCGCCAGCATGCCGCCGGCGTGTTCGGCGGGGTAGCCGGCGCGGCGCAGGATCGGCCAGGTGACCGCGCCGACGCTGACCGCGGTGGCGGTGCCGGAGCCGGAGACGGTGCCGAGCAGGAACCCGGAGGCGACGGCGGTGCGGCCGGCAGCGCTGCGGGACCGCCGGAACGCGGCCACCGACAGGTCGACGAAGAACCGTCCGGCGCCGGAGAGGTCGAGCACCGCACCGTAGATCGTGAACAGCACGATGTAGGTGGCGGCCACGTCCAGCGGGGTGCCGTAGAAGCCGCTGCCGGAGTTGTAGAGCGCGTCGACGATCTGTCCGAAGTCGAGCCCGGCGTGCGCGATCGCCCAGCTCTGCGGCAACAGCCCGCCGTAGTAGCCGTAGCCGAGGAAGAGCAGGCAGACCACCGGCAGGATCCAGCCGGTGGTGCGCCGGCAGGCCTCGATCAGGAGTACCAGCAGCAGCGCGCCCATCAACACGTCAACCGGTACGAGCAGCCCCTGCCGGTCGAGGAAGGCGTCGTAGCCGCCGCCGGCGTCGCCGATCGCGACCGGCAGCACCGGATAGAGGCAGACGACCAGGGCCAGCCCGGCCAGCAGCCAGTCCGGCGCCGTCGGCAGGTCCCGGCGCGCCGCGGCCGGAGCATCCGGATCGGGTACGCGGCGCGGCCCGACCGCCGGCAGCCGGCTCGCCAGCCGGTCCGGCAACCGCAGCCCCGACCGGTACGCGAGGAAGACCAGTGGCAGTACGCCGGTCAGGAAGACGATCAGATAGAACTGGCTGCCCTGGGACAGTGGCCGGAACACCTGCCCGAGCACCAGCAGCGCGACGGCGAACGCGACCACCGCCACCCCGGCCTCGACCGGGCCGCGCAGTTGCCGGGCCGGCCGCTCCTCGTCGTCATAGGTCACGGCGGTGGCGACGTCCGGGGTGGCCAGCGCGGGAAGTTCGTCCCGCCCGATCCGGGCGGACGTTTCCGCCGGCCGGTCCGGATCCCGGGTGGACGTTTCCGCTGGCCGCTCCGACTGACGGGCGGACGTTTCCGCCGGCCGGTCCGGCCCGGGTCCGGCGCCCGTCGCCGGAGGGATTTTGGCCACACCGTCTGGCATGAGCGGACACTACTACGGGATACCGATGGTTGCCGATCTTCTCCGTCCGGTGGTTGGCCCGCCGGGCCGGGCGGTTGACTGGCTGCGCCGGCCGGCCCATCCGCCGCTCCGCCCCTGCTGGGCAGGGGTTCACCGGGGTTCGGCGGCCCGCGTCGGGACGTGCGGCTTCTGAGGCGCTAGTGGACAGTCTGACCCGCTAGTAACTTATCCGACGTGTTGATAGCTTATTGTGCCGGCCGGAATGGGCTAACGTAGCCGCGTGACGAGACGTGCGGCAGAGGTGCGCCTGGATGCGCTACTACGCACCGCCTGCGACGTGATCGCGACGCGGGGCCTGGCCAACACGCGTACCGCCGACGTGGCCCAGGCCGCCGGGGTGAGCCAGGCGCTGGTCTTCTACCACTTCGCCACCAAGGAGCGACTGGTCGCCCAGGCGTTCGCGTACGCCGCCGAGCAGGATCTGGCCCGGCTCGATGCGGTGCTCCGGTCCCCCGCCACCCCACTGGTCAAGTTGAAGAAACTGCTCCGCCTCTACGCCCCGCCGGGCCGGTCCCGGTCCTGGGCGATGTGGATCGACGGGTGGTCGGAGTCGCTGCGTACGCCGGAGCTGGAGAAGGTGTCGCGGCGGTTGGACCTGCGTCGGCGGGAGGGGCTCGGCGAGGTGATCGCGGCCGGGGTCGCTGACGGGGTGTTCAGCTGTGACGATCCGGCCGGTGCCGCCTGGCGGATCAACGGCCTGATCGACGGACTCGCCGTGCAGATGGCGGTACACGACCGGGTCATCCCACGCCGCCAGCTCACCGAGTGGGTGCGACTCTCGGTCGCCCGCGAACTCGGGCTGCTCCCCGAGCAACTGGACTGATCGGAGACGGGTTCCGGCCAGCACCGGCCGGAGATGCCCGGTCGACCAGTCGGGTCACTTGCCCGGCGGGCGCTGCCGTAGCCGGGCAGAATCAGGCCATGGACCTGCTCACGACGTACCGGCGTACGGTGGCCGGATTCGCCGACCGGGCCGGCCAGGTCGGCACCGAGCACTGGACCGCGGGCACCCCCTGCGCCGACTGGGACGTCCGGACTCTGTTGAACCACGTCGTCGGGGAGGAGCGCTGGTCGGTACCGCTCTTCGCCGGCGCGTCGCTGGCCGAGGTCGGCGACCGGTTCGCCGGTGACCTGCTGGGCGCCGATCCCGCTGCCTCGGCCCGGGACGCGGCCGAGCAGGCGTGCCGGGCCGTCGGCGATCCCGCCGTGCTGGACCGCACCGTGCAGTTGTCCGCCGGGCCGACTCCGGGTCGGGAGTACCTGCACCAACTGCTCGCCGAGCACCTGGTGCACGGCTGGGACCTGGCGGTCGCGATCGGCGTCGAGCCCCGGCTCGACCCGGCCGGCGTACGGGAGTGCGCCCGCTGGTTCACCGAGCGGCGGTCGATGTACCGGGAGAGCGGGCTGACCGCCGCGGACGTACCGGTGCCGCCGGAGGCGAGCGAGCAGGACCGGCTGGTCGCCGCGTTCGGCCGGGATCCGGGCTGGCGTCCCCACCGCCGATCCCCGTCCTGAATCGATTCATCCACGGCCGGATATGCCTCCGACCAGCCCGGACCCCACTCCGGTCGAGAGTGCCTCCGTTGACAGGCCCGGCCCGCCGGCGGTACCTTCGTGCGGTTTGTTGAATGGTTTCATCACCGCCTCACCACCGGGGCGCGTGCACACACCCGGTGAGGGTGTGGCCGCCAGGAGCCGATGGGAAAGTCGACCATGACAACTGGGACCCTGCGCAGGCCGCCGCCCCGGCCCGCCGCACCGGGCGGCGCCGCCGCCGGAGCCCGGCCCCGATACCGACGCAACCGGCCCGGGATCGCGTACCTCTTCCTCTCCCCCTGGGTCGTCGGGGCGCTGCTGCTGACCGTGGGCCCGATGCTCGCCTCGCTCTACCTGTCGTTCACCGACTACGACCTCTTCACCTCTCCGGAGTGGGTCGGGCTGGAGAACTACCAGCGGCTCTTCGCCGACGACGCGCGGTTCCTCGCCTCGGCCAAGGTCACCGCGATGTACGTGCTGATCTCCGTACCGCTGAAGCTGGCCGCCGCCCTCGCGGTGGCCCTGCTGCTCAACCGCAAGCGGCGCGGGCAGGGCTTCTACCGGTCGGCCTTCTACGCGCCCTCGCTGCTCGGCACCGGCGTGGCGATCGCGCTGGTCTGGCGGGCGATGTTCACCGACGCCGGGGTGGTCGACTCGGTCACCGGCAACTTCGGCTGGGACACCGGCGGCTGGATCAACGAGCCGGACTACGCGCTCTACGTGCTGATCATCCTGGCCGTCTGGCAGTTCGGCGCGCCGATGGTGATCTTCCTGGCCGGTCTCAAGCAGATCCCGACCGAGCTGTACGACGCCGCCGCGGTCGACGGCTCCGGCGCCTGGCGCACCTTCCGCTCGGTGACGCTGCCGATGCTCTCCCCGATCATCCTGTTCAACCTGGTACTGGAGACGATCCACGCGTTCCAGGCGTTCACCCCGGCGTTCATCGTCAGCGGTGGCCGGGGCGGGCCGAGCAACTCGACCCTGTTCTACACGCTCTACCTCTACGAACGCGGGTTCTCGCAGTTCCGGATGGGCTACGCCTCGGCAATGGCCTGGCTGCTGCTGCTGGTCATCGCGATCATCACGGCACTGTTCTTCGGCACCTCGCGCCGCTGGGTGTTCTACTCGGGGGAGGACCGGTGAGCACGCTCTCCGACGGCCTGTCGACCCGCACTCCGGCGGCCCGGCGGCCCGGCGCGACCGGTGCCCGGCTGCGTACGGTCGGCTGGCACACGCTGATCATCGCCGTACTGGCCCTGCTGCTGTATCCGGTGGTGTGGCTGCTGGCCACCTCGATCAAGCCGACCGACGAGATCCTGTCCAGCCTGAGCCTGCTGCCGACCCGGCTGGCGCCACAGAACTACTCCGCCGCGTTGGACGGGATCGCCGGGATCGGGGTCTGGCAGTTCTTCACCAACTCGCTGATCGTGGCGGTCGGCGCGGTGGTCGGCAACCTGATCTCCTGCGCGCTGGCCGCGTACGCCTTCGCCCGGTTGCGGTTCCGGCTGCGCGGGCCGCTGTTCGCGTTCACCCTGCTGACCATCATGTTGCCGTACCACGTGGTGCTGATCCCGCAGTACACGATCTTCCAGCAACTGGACCTGGTCGGCACCTTCGTACCGCTGATCCTGCCCAAGCTGCTCGCCACGGACGCGTTCTTCGTCTTCCTGATGGTGCAGTTCATCCGGGGCCTGCCCCGGGAGCTGGACGACGCCGCCGAGATCGACGGCTGCGGCCCGGTGCTCACCTTCCGGTACGTGATCCTGCCGCTGCTCAAGCCAGCCCTGGTCACCACCGCGATCTTCACCTTCATCTGGACCTGGAACGACTTCTTCAGTCAGCTCGTCTACCTCAACGACCCGGAGTCGTACACGCTGCCGCTGGCGCTGCGGCTCTTCATCGACCAGACCAGCGAGTCGGCGTACGGCCCGATGTTCGCGATGTCGGTGCTGAGCATCGTCCCGGTGATGCTCTTCTTCCTGGCCTTCCAACGCTATCTGGTGGAGGGGATCGCCACCTCCGGCCTGAAGGGCTGAGGGCCGGTTCGGGTTCGGTTCGGGGCGGGGGCCGGTCAGGCTGTCAGGACCGGCCCCAACGCCTCGACCTCGTCGCAGGTCAGCTCGCCGTCCGCGACCACGATCCGGTGCCGGCGCCGCACCGAGGTGCCGGCCGGGACCGGCAGGGTCCGGTCGAAGGCGAGCGCGACGCAGACCCCGGGATAGATCCCGGTCCGCACGAACCAGTGGTCGCCGTCGGCCAGGCCGGCGAAGACCAGGGTGTACGGCCGGCCGCCGCCCGCCGCGCCGACCATCGCCAGCCACGGCTCGGTGCTGCCGTTGACCCGCTCCTCCCCCTCGGCGCTCGCCGTGAAGGCCCGGTTGGGCCCCGGGGCGACCCGCCAGAAGAAGCCGCCGTATCCGGCGCCGTCCGGCCGACCGTTGGTCGCCGGGCTGCCGAGCAGGATGTCCCGGTCGGCCGGTGCGGTCAGGACGTACCCGAAGTCGAGCAGCCAGGCGTCGGCCCGGCCGGCCAACTCGGCGGCGCCGACCCGCCGTTCCTCGGTCAGCAGGGTCGCGCCGGCCGGGTCGAGCCAGCGCAGCCGCCCGGCGAACCCGCGGTCACCAGAACCGCCGCCCGAGCCGCTCCCGCCCGCCGCACCGCCGTCGCCGGGGTCCGCGGCATCGGCGTCCGACACCGATCCGCCCGACACCGATCCGTCCGGCAGCCAGCCGTCCGGCAGCCAGCCTTCGTGCACGATCCGACCGTGGTCGTCGAGCCAGGTGTAGCCGGCATCCCGGACGTAGGTCCGGCCTCCCCAGAGGTTGGTGCCCGAGACGTCCTGCATCGCGACCGAGACTCCGAGGTGCCAGCGGTGGTCCTCGGGCAGCGTGTCGGTCACCACGACCCCGGCGAGGGTACGCACCGGATGCAGGTACGGCCGGCGCCCCCAGCGCGGGTCGACGTGCGGGTCGTCGAGGACGTACTCCGCGACGGTCTCGCCACGCACCCGCAGCCGTACCCCGGTCAGGTCCTCGCCCATGCTCGCCGCCCTCTATGCGTCGTTCCACGGTGCCCCGGTCGGCGACACCGGCAGGAAAGCGCTTCCCCTGATCCGACAGGGTACCGACGGCGCCACCGCTCGAAAACCACGCACCACACACCGCCCACCCCACGACTCGTGCCCGACGACCGGCAATCGGGGTGTCCGGTGACGAGACTGTCGAGCTGCCCCGTATGTGCGCCCACCCGGAAACCGCGCCACACCGAATTGTCCGCCCGACACCCCACCAGGCACCCCGGCACCGAGACGTCCCGTCCATGCACCCAGCCCGACACACCCCACCAGGCACCCCGGCACCGAGACGTCCCGTCCATGCACCCAGCTCGACAGTCGCCCTGACAGGTATCTGGTCGGCCCGTGGTGCTGTCGAAGGAACGACTTCCCGGCAAGGTGGCTGAAGCAGCCGCCCGGGCAGGTATCTGATCGGTGGCGGCAGGCGGCCGGGCCACGCGGGGACGTGCAGACCGGTCCCGGACGACATCGTCGCCGGCCCGAGGGGCCGCGACCATCGGGACAGCACGGCACCGGACCGGCGAGGTGCACCCGGCGCGGCACACCGGGGAGTTACTGTCGGTCGCACGCGGTGGAGGCCGCCGGATAACCTTGACACGTTTCAGCCCGACGGTCGGGGCTGCGGGAGGAGACGGTGGTGCCGGGACCAGCGGTGAGCATCCGCGACGTGGCCAGCCAGGCGGGGGTGTCGGTGGGCACCGTCTCCAACGTGCTCAACCGGCCCGACATCGTCGCGGCGTCGACCCGCAACCGGGTACTCGCCGCGATCAGCGAGCTGGGTTTCGTGCCCAACGACGCCGCCCGGCAGCTGCGCCGGGGCCGGGGGCGCACCCTCGGCCTGGTGGTGCTGGACGTGGCCAACCCGTTCTTCACGGACGTCGCCAAGGGGGTCGAGGACGCCACCGGCGCGGCCGGGATGGCGGTGATCTTCTGTAACAGCGACGGTGACTCGGCCAAGGAGAGCAGATATCTGGACCTGCTGGAGGAGCAGCGGGTCCAGGGGGTGCTGATCACCCCGGTCGACGACGCCAACGAGCGGCTGGTCCGGCTCCGCGAGCGGGGCGTACTCGTGGTCCTGCTGGACCGGCGTTCCACCCGGCCGGACGTCTGCTCGGTAGCGGTCGACGACCGGCTCGGCGGCGAACTGGCGATGCGACACCTGGTGGAGGCCGGGCACCGGCGGATCGCGTTCGTCGGCGGCCCGTGGCGGCTGGAACAGGTGCGGGACCGCTACCACGGCGCCATGCACGCGCTGCGCGAGGCCGGGCTCGCCGAGGAGACCCTGCGCCGGTTCGAGACGCCGAGCCCGACCGTGGCGGCCGGCCGGGACGCCGCCTCCCGGATCCTCGGGCTACCCCGGTCCGCCCGGGCCACCGCGGTCTTCTGCGCCAACGACCTGCTGGCGCTCGGCGTACTCCAGGAGCTGACCCGGCAGCAGGTCCGGGTGCCGGAGGACATCGCGCTGGTCGGCTACGACGACATCGACTTCGCCGCCGCGGCGGCGGTGCCGCTCTCCTCGGTACGCCAGCCACGGCAGCGGCTCGGCCAGACAGCGGCACAGTTGATGCTGGACGAGGCGAACGACCCGGAGAACCACCAGCACAAACAGGTGATCTTCGAGCCGGAGCTGGTGGTCCGGGAGTCCAGCCAGTACGCCCGCACCCCGGGCTGAGCTCCGGCCCCGGCCCGGTTTCTTGACAGTTCAGTGACGGCGCTCGTATGTTGAGTGCGGCTTGTTGAAACGGTTCATTTGTTGGGAGGCCCGCCAATGCGGCGAGTGTGCTTCGTCCTGCGGGTCCGGCCCGACCGGCTGGCCGAATACCGGGAACGACACGCGGCGGTCTGGCCCGAGATGCTCCGGGCGCTGCACGCGGCCGGCTGGCACGACTACTCCCTCTTCCTGCACGACGACGGGCTGCTGGTCGGGCACTTCCGCACCGATGACCTGGCCGCGTCCCTCGCCGCGATGGAGGCCACCGACGTCAACGCCCGGTGGCAGGCCGAGATGGCCCCCTTCTTCGTCGGCCTGGACGGTCGCCGCCCCGACGAGGGGTTCGTCGTCCTCGACGAGATCTTCAACCTGGACGCGCAACTCGCCGCGCTGGACAACACCGCGCTGGACAACACCACGCAGGACAACACCGCGCTCGACACCACGGAGGCCTAAAATGACCGAGACCGACGTCCGGGCGGCGCTGCGCGCGCAACGGATCGAGGTGCCCTCCTGGGCGTACGGCAACTCGGGCACCCGGTTCAAGGTGTTCAGCCAGCCCGGGGTGCCGCGCAATCCCGAGGAGAAGATCGCCGACGCCGCACAGGTGCACGCGTTCACCGGAGTCGCCCCGGTGGTCTCGCTGCACATCCCCTGGGACCGGGTCGACGACTTCGGCAAGCTCGCGTCCTACGCGGCCGAGCGGGGGGTGCGGATCGGCACCATCAACACCAACGTGTTCCAGGACGACGACTACAAGCTGGGCAGCGTCACCAACCCCGACCCGCGGATCCGGCGCAAGGCCCTGGGCCACCTGCTGGAGTGCGTCGACATCATGGACACCACCGGATCGCGCGACCTGAAGCTGTGGTTCTCCGACGGGACCAACTATCCCGGCCAGGACGACATCCGGGCCCGCCAGGACCGGCTGGCCGAGGCGCTGCACGCCACCTACGAACGGCTCGGGCCGGAGCAGCGGATGCTGCTGGAGTACAAGCTCTTCGAGCCGGCGTTCTATCTGACCGACGTACCGGACTGGGGCACCGCGTACGCGCACTGCCTCAAGCTGGGCGACCGGGCCCAGGTGGTGATCGACACCGGCCACCACGCCCCCGGCACCAACATCGAGTTCATCGTCGCCTTCCTGCTCCGGGAGGAGAGGCTCGGCGCATTCGACTTCAACTCCCGGTTCTACGCCGACGACGACCTGATGGTCGGCGCGGCCGACCCGTTCCAACTCTTCCGGATCATGCACGAGATCGTCCGGGCCGACGCGCTGCGGGCCGACTCCGGCGTCAACTTCATGCTCGACCAGTGCCACAACATCGAGCCGAAGATCCCGGCCCAGATCCGCTCGGTGATGAACGTCCAGGAGGCGACCGCCAAGGCGCTGCTGGTCGACACCGACGCGCTGGCCGCCGCACAGGCCGCCGGGGACGTGCTCGGCGCCAACGGAGTGCTGATGGACGCGTACAACACCGACGTACGGCCGCTGCTGGCGGAGGTCCGCCAGGAGATGGGCCTCGACCCGGATCCGATGGCCGCGTACGCCCGCTCCGGCTACGCCGAGCGGATCGCCGCCGAGCGGGTCGGCGGGCAGCAGGCCGGCTGGGGGGCATGATCGTGAGCACCGGACCGACCAATCCGCAGGTCGCCGCGCTGCTGGCCCGGGGCCACCGGCTCGGCGCCGACCGGCGTAACACCAACTACGGCGGCGGCAACACCTCGGCCAAGGCGACCGGCACCGACCCGGTCACCGGAGGGCCCGCCGAACTGCTCTGGGTCAAGGGTTCCGGCGGAGACATCGGCACGCTGACCGAGGCGGGACTGGCGGTGCTCCGGCTGGACCGGCTGCGCTCCCTGGTCGACGTCTACCCCGGGGTGGACCGCGAGGACGAGATGGTCGCCGCCTTCGACTACTGCCTGCACGGCCGGGGCGGGGCGGCGCCGTCGATCGACACCGCGATGCACGGCCTGGTCGACGCCGCGCACGTCGACCACCTGCACCCGGACGCCGGGATCGCGCTGGCCACCGCCGCCGACGGCCCCGAACTGACCCGCCGCTGCTTCGGCGACCGGGTGCTCTGGGTACCGTGGCGCCGGCCCGGCTTCCAACTCGGCCTGGACATCGCCGCGATCGCCCGGGACAACCCGCAGGCGATCGGCGTGATCCTCGGCGGCCACGGGATCACCGCCTGGGGCGCCACCAGCTCCGAGTGCGAGGCCCGCTCGCTGGAGATCATCGAAACCGCCACCCGGTTCCTGGCCGAGCACGGCCGGCCGGAGCCGTTCGGCGCGGTGCTTCCCGGGTACGCGGCGCTGCCGGCGGAACAGCGGCAGGAGCGGGCCGCCGCGCTGGCCCCGACGCTGCGCGGGCTGGCCAGCACCGACAGCCGGCAGCAGGGGCAGTTCCAGGTCGGACACTTCACCGACGACGAGGCGGTGCTGGACTTCCTGTCCCGGGCCGAGCACCCGCGGCTGGCCGCGCTCGGCACCTCCTGCCCGGACCACTTCCTGCGGACCAAGGTCCGTCCGCTGGTGCTCGACCTGCCGCCGGACGCGCCGCTGCCCGAGGTGGTGACCCGGCTGCGCGAGCTGCACGAGGAGTACCGCAAGGACTACCGCGGCTACTACGAGCGCTACGCCGAGCCGGACTCGCCGCCGATCCGGGGTGCCGACCCGGCGATCGTGCTGGTGCCCGGGGTCGGGATGTTCAGCTTCGGCCGGGACAAGCAGACCGCCCGGGTGGCCGCCGAGTACTACCTCAACGCGATCAACGTGATGCGCGGGGCGGAGGCGGTCTCGACGTACGCCCCGATCGACGAGGCGGAGAAGTTCCGGATCGAGTACTGGCAGCTCGAAGAGGCGAAACTGCGCCGGATGCCGAAGCCGAAGGCGCTGGCCGGCCGGGTCGCGCTGGTCACCGGCGGCGGTTCCGGGATCGGCGCGGCGATCGCCCGGCGGCTGGCCGCCGAGGGCGCCTGTGTCGTGGTGGCCGACCGCAACATCGAGGGCGCCGCGTCGGTGGCCGGGGAGATCGGCGGCACCGACCGGGCGGTCGCGGTGGCGGTGGACGTCACCGACGCGGCCGGGATCGAGGGCGCCTTCGCCGAGGCGGCGCTCGCGTTCGGCGGGGTCGACCTGGTGGTCAACAACGCCGGGCTGTCGATCTCGAAGTCGCTGCTGGAGACCACCGAGGCGGACTGGGACATCCAGCACGGTGTGATGGCCAAGGGCTCCTTCCTGGTCTCCCGGGCCGCCGCCCGGCTGATGCTGGACCAGGGCCTCGGCGGGGACCTCGTCTACATCTCCAGCAAGAACTCGGTCTTCGCCGGGCCGAACAACATCGCCTACAGCGCGGCAAAGGCCGACCAGGCGCATCAGGTACGCCTGCTCGCCGCCGAACTGGGCGAGCACGGCATCCGGGTCAACGGGGTCAACCCGGACGGCGTGGTACGCGGCTCCGGGATCTTCGCCAGCGGCTGGGGCGCCCAGCGCGCCGCGGTGTACGGGGTGCCGGAGGAGGAGCTGGGCGCCTACTACGCCCGGCGTACGCTGCTGAAGCGGGAGGTGCTGCCGGAGCACGTCGCGGGCGCGGTGTTCGCGCTGACCGGCGGCGAGCTGTCGCAGACCACCGGCCTGCACGTACCCGTCGACTCCGGCGTGGCCGCGGCGTTCCTTCGATGACCGGTTCGACCAGTCCGACCGGTCCAGCCGACTCGACCGCCGTCGCGGCCGTCGACCTCGGCGCGGCCAGCGGCCGGGTGATGCTCGCCGAGGTCGCCCCGGACGGGGTGACGCTGACCGAGGTGCACCGGTTCGACAACGGGCCGGTCCGGCTGCTCGACACCCTGCACTGGGACGTCCCCCGGCTCTACGCCGAGACGCTGACCGGGCTGCGGGCCGCGCTGCACCGCCGGCCCGACCTGGCCAGCGTCGGCATCGACTCGTGGGCGGTGGACTACGGGCTGCTGGACGCCACCGGCGCGCTGGTCGGCAACCCGGTGCACTACCGGGACCGGCGTACCGACGGGGTGCAGGAGTCGGTGGTCGCGGCGCTCGGCGCCGACTATCTCTATCGGACGACCGGGCTGCAACTGCTGCCGTTCAACACGCTGTTCCAGCTCACCGCCGAACTCGGCACCCCGGCCCTGGACCGGGCGCAGACGATGCTGCTCATCCCGGACCTGCTCGGCTACTGGCTGACCGGGGTCGCCGGGAGCGAGGTGACCAACGCCTCCACCACGCAACTGCTGGACGTGCGTACCCGGGAATGGTCCACCGACCTGATCGCCCGGACCGCACTGCCGGCCCGGCTGTTCGGGCCGCTGCGCCGGCCCGGCGACCCGGTCGGCGAGCTGCGGCCGGAGGTCCGGGAGGCGGTCGGGACCGACCGGCCGGTGCCGGTGACCGCGGTCGGTTCGCACGACACGGCGTCGGCGGTCGCGGCGGTACCCGCCGAACACGACCGGTTCGGCTACATCTCCTGCGGCACCTGGTCGCTGGTCGGCGTCGAGTTGCCCGCACCGGTGCTGACCGAGGCGAGCCGGGCGGCCAACTTCACCAACGAGGCCGGGGTGGACGGCACGGTCCGCTACCTGCGCAACGTGATGGGGCTCTGGCTGCTCCAGGAGTCGCTGCGGGTGTGGCGGTCGCAGGGGCTGGCCGACGACCTGACCGCACTGCTCGCCGCCGCCGCCCGGGCGCCCTCGCTGGCCGCCGTGGTCGACCCGGACGACCCGGTCTTCCTGCCTCCGGGCGACATGCCGGCCCGGATCGCCCAGGCGTGCGCCCGGCGCGGCGAGCCGGTACCCGAGGGGCCGGCGGCGCTGACCCGGTGCATCCTGGACAGTCTGGCCCTGGCCCACCGGGTCGCGGTACGCCAGGCACAGCGGCTCTCCGGCCGGAACGTGGACGTGCTGCACGTGGTCGGCGGCGGGGCCCGCAACGAGCTGCTCTGCCAGCTCACCGCCGACGCGTGCGGACTGCCGGTGGTGGCCGGGCCGGTGGAGGCGACCGCGCTGGGCAACGCGCTGGTACAGGCCCGGGCGCTCGGCGTACTGGACGGCGGGCTGACGGAGCTGCGGGCGCTGCTGCGGCGTACCGGATCGACCCGGACCTACCGGCCGCGGGCCGGCGGCGAGGCCGCCTGGCGGGCGGCGGCGCAGCGCGCCGGTCTGGCCGACGGATAGCCGCGGACCGTCCACCCCGGCGTCACCGGCGCAGGTCCGAAGGTGAAGGCCGCTCGAAAACGTCAAAAGACATCTATCAGGGCGTTTATCTGTTAAGAAGGGACTAACTGGACAGAAAGCCCGGGCCGGAGGTTGAACAATGGTTACGCGGTCGCGACCACGGTCCCGAACGGACGCCGCCGGCCCGACCCGGCAGCGCGCCGACCTCACCGGCCTGCGCGCCCTGGCCGTCGGGTCACTGCTGCTGGGCGCCGCCGGAATCGGCATCGTCCCCGGCGGCTTCGTCGGCGTCGACGTCTTCCTGGTGATCTCCGGCTTCCTGGTCACCGGTGCCCTGCTCGGTGCATGGCAGCGCACCGGACGGATCGACCTGACCGGATTCTTCGCCCGACGGGCCCGGTGGGCACTGCCGGCCGGCACCCTGGTGCTCGCCGCGTCAATGCCGCTGACGCTGGCCTGCCTGCCCCGGGGCCGCTGGTCGGCGGCCGGCTGGGACGTGCTGGCCGGTGCCGGGCACGTGCTGAACTGGCGGCTCGCCGCGCAGCACGCCCAGGCGGTGGTCCCGGACGCCGGCGCCAGCCTGCTGGCCCAGTTCTGGGCGGTCGGGGTCGCCGCACAGTTCGTCCTGGTCTGGCCGCTGCTGGCGGCCGGCGTCGCCGCCTGGACGGTACGCCGCCGGGGACAGCCGGGCAGCGGCCCCGTGCGGCTCGCCGGCCCGCTGCTGCTCACCGCCGGCCTGCTCGCGCTCGCTTCGTTCGCCTGGTCCGTCTGGCACACCGCCGCCGAACCGGGTCGTGCCTTCCTCGTCACCACCACCCGGTTCTGGGAGCCGGCCCTCGGCGCCGTGCTCGCCCTGCTCGGGGCGCGACTGGCCGGACTGCCCCGGCGCCTCGGCACCCTGCTCGGCTGGGCCGGCGTGGCCGCCGTCGCGGTCGCGGTACTCACCCTGCGGCCCGGCCCGGAATTTCCCGGACCGCTGGCCCTGCTGCCCGCACTGGGCGCGGCCGCGATCATCGCCGGCGGCACGATCGGCATGCCGGCCGGCGCCACGGGTACGGCGGCGAGGCCGGGTGCGGTGTACCGGGTGCTGGGCGCGAGGCCGCTGCGGGCGGCGGGTGCGGTCAGCTATCCGCTCTACCTCTGGCACTGGCCGCTGCTGGTCGCCGCGCACGCCCGGTTCGGCGACCTGCCGCCGGCAGCCGATCTCGGCGTACTCGGCGGGGCCGTACTGCTCGCCGTACTCACCCACCGGTACGTCGAGATCCCGGCCCGGACCGGTGCGTGGGACGGCTGGTCACCCGGGCAGGTACTCCGGGTCGGCGCACTGCTCCCCGCCGCCGGAATACTCGCCGGGCTACTCTTCCAGCTCTCCGTCTGGCCACCCGAGCGGCCGGTCCCGCCGTCCGCCGCCGCACCGGTGTCGGCGCTTCCCAGCCCGGCGCCGTCGGCGGCACCGGGCGCCGCCGCGCTGGGCCGGTCGCCCCAGAAGAGCCGGGCCGGCGTCCCGGTCGACCGGGTCGGGTCGATCACCCCGGACCCGGCCGACGCCGCGGCCGACCTGCCCGACGTCTACCGGCACAACTGCTTCCCCGCGGTCATCAGCGGCACCGCGCAGGCGTGCGTGTACGGCGACCGGGACGCCCCGTTCACCGTCGCACTGGCCGGCGACAGCCACGCCGCGAGTTGGGTACCGGCGCTCCAGGCGGTCGCACTGGCGAAACGCTGGCGGCTGGTGACGTACCTCAAGCCGAACTGCCCGTTCCTCCGGCTCGAGGTGCTGACCGGAGACCAGCGGCAGCGGGACGCCTGCGCCGAGTGGTACCGCAACGTCCGCGCCGCGCTCGCCGGACCGGAGCGGCCCGAACTGCTGCTGACCACCAGTTCCCGCTACCGGCCGATGGCCGACGG
This sequence comes from Plantactinospora sp. KLBMP9567, assembly GCF_033446045.1. Classification (NCBI taxonomy): domain Bacteria; kingdom Bacillati; phylum Actinomycetota; class Actinomycetes; order Micromonosporales; family Micromonosporaceae; genus Plantactinospora; species Plantactinospora sp. KLBMP9567. The sequence continues at coordinate 60,254 of NZ_JAWQRR010000030.1, forward strand.
CCGGGGCCTGGACGGCGAGCGGGCACACGACGCGCTGGTGGACGGCATGCGCCGCACCTGGTCGGACCTGGTTTCGGCCGGGGTGCCCACGGTGGTGCTCCGGGGCACCCCGATCCTCACCGCCGACAGCGCGAAATGCGTGTCGGCGAACCCGCGCCGGCTGACCCGGTGCGCACCCGACCGGCAGGACGCCTTGGCGACCGGCGCCGGAGCCGCGCAGCTCGCGGCACTGGAGGACCTCCCCCGGGTCGGCCTGATCGACCTCACCGGGGCGATCTGCCCCAGGCAGCGCTGCGCCCCGGTCATCGGCGGAGTGCTGGTCTACCGGGACAACCAGCACCTCACCGCCACCTACGCCGGTACGCTCGCACCACGGCTGCGCAGCGCGCTCGAACGGATTCTCGCGACCGCCCCCTGAGCCGGCCACCGGCAGCCCGGCTAGCGGGAGACGCAGAACTCGTTGCCCTCCGGATCGGCGAGGGTGACCCAGGTGTACGGGCCCTGCCGCCCGTTGTGCAGGAACTTCGCGCCGCGCGCCACCAGCGCCTCGACCACCGGCGTGAGGTCCTCGGCACCGGTACGGACGTCGAGGTGCATCCGGTTCTTGACCGTCTTGGCCTCCGGAACGAGTTGGAACAGCACCCGTGGCGCCCGCTGCGCCCCCTCGGGGTGCCGGATCGCCGCCCCTTCCTTCCAGACCAGCACCCCGTGGTGAGTCCGGGTGTCGTCCTCGGTGGCGTGCCCCTCGGCGACCATGCGGCGGATGAACGCCTCGTCGGAGGGCTCCACCTGCCAGCCGAGCGTCTCCGCCCACCAGTCGGCGAGCACGTGCGGGTCGGCACTGTCCTGTGTCACCTGGAACTCGTACGCCATTCGGATCACCGCCGCACCCGGTAGAGGTCACGGAGCAGACTGATCTCCGCGCCGTGGTGGATGGTTTCGCGGTTGATGTGCAGCACCAGTGCGGCCATCGGGAAGTCGGCGTACGGGCCCTCGGCCGGGCCGCACGGCCGGGCCAGCGCGTCCGGGCCGAGCCCGCGTACGCCGTCGCGCCAGGTGGCGTACGCCGTGTCGAGCTGGTGCAGCGCCTCGGCGGCGGTGCCGGCGTAGTCGAAGCTGTCGAAGTCGACGGGCGGCCCGCCGAAGTGTGCCGCGCTGCGCAGGCCGAAGACTCCGACGATGACGTGCGCCAGCCGCCAGGCGATGGTGGTGACCGGCGGTGGCGTCGGCTCGGGCAGCGCGTACTCGATGACATAGCTGCCGGCGCCGTACGCCGTCGCCGCCTCGACCTCGCCGCGCGGGCGCACGCCCCAGCCGCCGTCCACCGGCTCCCAGTGGTACTCGTCGTCGGTGAGCCCGTCGAGCCGGGGCCGCAGCTGGTGCTGCCAGTGCCAGTCCACCTGGTCGACCAGTTGTCCGGTCCAGTCGATGTCCATGTTTGGCAGGCTAGGCCCAATTGAGGACAGGATCGTTCCTGGTTTGCTGACAGACTCGGGAAATGCTCGACAGCTCGGCACGGCTGCTGCGCCTGCTCGCCATCCTGCAGACCCGGACCGAGTGGACCGGCCCGGAACTGGCGCAGCGGCTGGACGTGACGGTGCGTACCCTGCGCCGGGACATGGCCGAGGAGGTCGCCGAACGGGTCCCGCCGACGGCCGGACTGGTGGAGGCGGTCGACCGGCGCAGTTGCCTGCTCAGTGCCGGAGCGGACACGCTCGGTTTCCTGGCGCTGCACCTCGCCCTGCTCGGCCCCGAGTTCACCGTGCTCGAACCCGCCGAGCTGGCCGACGAACTCGGCGTCCTGGCCGGACGACTGGACCGGGCCCGGAGCCGGTCCGGGTCGCAGCGACCGGAGTAGCCCCGGGCCCGCCGAGGGGTGCCCGGGCCGGCGCCTCGAACCCGCAGGGGCAGCCGGGATGAACTGGGCCGATCCGTCGGCCGGGTGCATCGCGCCGGGACGGTGGCGGGGCGGCGATCGGGGTGACCCGCCGACCGCAGCCCCTATGCCCCTAACCCGGGGCGTGGCCTGGCACCTAGCCGGTTAGGGCGAGAACCGGGGATCGTCCCCGATGTCCGGTACGTCGGCAACGCCGTACGGTCGGCGCCAGGTCTGGAACGACATGCCCAGATCATCCCGCCCAAACCTCTGAGGAGATCGTCACCGTGGAATCGGCACCGACCGTGGAGACCCCCGCCCCGGCTCCGGCCCCGGCCCCTGCCCCCGCCCCGGCCTCCGAGGCGACTCCCGCCGTGGAATCCACCCAGACCCTGCAGGAGTTCGTGGTCAACCTGCTCACCGACGTGGACCTGCGCACGGCGTACGAACTCGACCCGACCGGCACGCTGGAGAGCGTCGGGCTCGGCGACGTGGTCCCGGCCGACGTGGCGGACGTCCTCCCGCTGGTGGTCGACTCCGTACCGCTGCAGGGCCTGACCGACCTCGGCGCGGTGGAAAGCCTGGGCCTCGGCTCGGTCAGCCTCAGCCCGACCAGCGTCGTCGGCCAGGTGCAGACCGTCGCCAACCAGTTCACCGCCGGCGTCTACGGCACCGGTGTCGACGTCGACGTGGCCGGCGTGGGCGCCGTCAGTGTGGACCCCAACGGCCTGGAGGTCGGCGTCAGCTCCGCCCTGCCGGTGCTGGGCCTGGGCAGCGGCCTGAGCGTGGACCTGTCCGGCGTGCACGACGTGGCCGGCACCCTCGACTCGACGGTGCTGGGCACCGCGGGCGGGGTCGACACCGTCGACGGCGTGCTCGGCACCGCCGACTTCGCCGCCAGCACCGTGACCTCCACGGTGGCCGGCACGACCAGCCTGGTCGGTGCCGGCGACCTGAGCGGCGTGACGGACCTGAGCAACATCACCGACCTGACCAACGTCGCCGACCTGGGTGGTGTGGCGGACCTCGACGGCACCCTGGGCAGCGTCACCGGCACGGTCGGCGGCGTCACCGGCACCGTCGACGGGACGCTCGGCGGCATCGGCCTGGGCGGCGTCACCGACACCGTCGGCGGAGTCACCGACCTCGGCGCCACCCTCGGCGGGGTCACCGACACCGTCGGCGGGGTCACCGACCTGGACGGCACCCTCGGCGGGGTCACCGACCTGGACGGCACCCTCGGCGGGGTCACCGACCTGGACGGCACCCTCGGCGGCGTCACCGACACCGTCGGCGGAGTCACCGACCTCGGCGGCGTCACCGACACCGTCGGCGGAGTCACCGACCTCGGCGGCACCCTGGGCAGCGTGACCGGGCTGGTCGGCGGCGCCGACTTGGGCGGCACCACCGACCTGCTCACCGACGGCGTGCTCTGAGCCGTATCCGCACCAAGACGGCGGTGGCCGGCCCCCACAACCGCCGGGGCCGGGCCCCCCCGCCGGGGGTTCCCCCCCCGCGGGGGGGGCGCCCCCCCCCTCCGGGGGGGGGGCCCCCCCCCCGCCGTCGGGCTTTACCCGAAGAGCGAACCCCGATCCCGCCCTGACATCCGATGTCTGGTGGCGGTGCCTTGACAGGTGTCCTCGTAGCGCAATAGCGTCGTAATCCGATTGATTCGTTTCAACCACGAGTCGGCGACGGTCGCACCGGGACGGTTCCGCCTGCGGTGGCCGGACGCTGTGGCCGGCCACCGTGGGCAGACATCCGATGCTCCTGATCGGAAGGACACGACGTGATCGCACGCAGGGACTTTCATCGAATCAGCGCGGCGACCGCCCTCGGCGCCGGGATCGGTGCCGCAACCGGCGGCGCGGCCGCCGGTGCGGCATTCGACGAGGGGCAGCCGAGCGAGGGGCGGACGAGCTGCGAGGTCACCGAGACCGACGCCGAGATCGTCGTCGACAACGGACCGGTCCGGATCACCGTCAGCAAGACCAGCGCCAGCCGGCTGACCTCGCTGCGGCTGCACGGTCAGGAGTTGCTCGGCGCGGGCGGTCGCGGCAACTTCGACATGAACAACGCGATGGAGGGCAATCCGCTGCCGTTGCCGCCGGCTCAGAACTCGTACGAGATCCGGCGCGGGGACGACTTCGTCGACATCGCCTTCCGGTACAGCCCGACCAACGGCGGGCCGTTCTGGCTGGAGCGGCACCACATCGTCCGGGCCGGCGAGCCCGGCATCCACCTGGCCACCGTCTTCCAGCACCCGTCGGAGCTGCACGGCTTCCGCTCCGACCAGCACCGGTACGTCTGCTACCTGGACCCCGAGCTGTTCACGGACGTCTCGGTCGAGGACGACCCGATCGGTGCACCGTGGCGGGCCGGCGCCGCCCGGATGCCCACCCCGGCCGAACTGGCCGCCGCTCCCGTGGTGATGGACGCGACGCACGACCTGGCCGGCCTCGGCTCGGCCTATCCCCGGCGCTACTACACCAAGTACGACTGGGCCACCTACCTCAAGGACCACGTGGTGCACGGCCTCTACGGCAACGGGTACGGGATCTGGGCCGTCGCGCCGAACCGGGAGGCGTTCTGCGGCGGCCCGGTCCGGCAGGACCTGACCCTGCACCAGACCACCAGCCGACCGGTGCTGCTGGTCGAGCCGCAGGCGACACACTACGGCTCGCCACCGGTACGGGTGGCCGCCGGCCAGGCGTGGGAGAAGACGTACGGGCCGTACTTCGTCTACCTGAGCCGGGGCGACGACCCGGCCCGGATGCGTGCCGAGGCGCTGCGCTACGCCCGCCTCGACGTGCACCGGAACTTCTACGACCGGGTGGCGCTGCCGGGCTGGACGCCCGGTGCACAGCGGTGCACCGTACACGGCCGGATCCGGCTCGCCGGCCAGCCGCACCTGCGCGGCGCGGTGGCGGTGCTCTCGGACAACCGGCTGGACTTCCAGCGGACCGCGCTCGGATACGCGTACTGGACGGACGTGGACCCCGGCGGCGCCTTCCGGCTACCCGACGTGCGGCCCGGGACGTACCGGCTCACCGTCTACCGGCCCGGCAGCTGGGGCGAGTACGTCCGCGACGACGTGACCGTGCCGGCCGGCGGCCGGGTCGACCTGGGTGAGCTGCACTGGGAGCCGCCCCGCAACGGCCGGACGGTCTTCCAGCTCGGTACCCCCGACCGCACCTCGGCGGAGTTCCGGCGTGGCGACGAGTTCCGGCAGTGGGGCACGGCGCGGTTCTTCAAGGCCGACTTCCCGGACGGGGTTGTCTACACGGTCGGGCGCAGCGGTGACGACGACTGGAACTACCTCCAGTTCCAGCGGGTCGACGGGGAACCGGTGCCGCCCTGGCGGATCCGGTTCGACCTCGACCGGCCGGTACGGCCCGGCGCGACCGCCACGCTGACCGTCGCGCTCGCCGCCTGGGCGATGGACACCGCCCGGGACGTACCGCCACTGCCGAGCAACCTGACCATCGGTGTCAACGACCTGCGGCTGGTCTGGACCTTCACGCCGGACGACGCCCGGGGCGCCACCTACCGCAGCGCCTGCGGCGGCCGGCACTACCGGCGGGAGTTCCGGTTCGACGCGGCGGCGCTGCGCCGGACCGGCAACGAGATCACCCTGGCGATAAACGAGGAGACCCCGCCGGAGCTGGGCAACGAGGCGGCGTACGACGCGATCCGGCTGGAGCTCGACTGACGTGCGCGGGGAGCGGGAGACCCCGGCCTGGTACCGGGACGCCAAGTTCGGCATCATGATCCACTGGGGCCTCTACTCCGTCCCGGCCTGGGCACCCCTGGACGACGAGGTGGTACGGCTGCTCGGCGCCGGCCGGACCGGCCCGGACGGGTCCGGCTCAGGCGAGTCCGCCCCGGAGGGGTCCGCCGGCGCGGTGGAACGCTCGGACCCGCTGGCCCGGCACTCGTACGCCGAGTGGTACCAGAACACCTACCTGCTGGACGGGCCGACCCGGGCGTACCACCGGCGGGTGCACGGCGACCGGGCGTACGCCGACTTCCGCTCCGAGTTCGTCGCGGCGGTCCGGGACTGGGATCCGGCGCCCTGGGCCGACCTCTGCGCGGCGGCCGGCGGCCGGTACGTCGTGCCGACCAGCAAGCACCACGACGGTTACCTGCTCTGGCCCTCCGCCCACCCCAACCCGCACCTGCCGCAGTGGCAGACCGGGCGGGACGTGGTCGGCGAACTCGGCGCGGCGGTGCGCGACCGGGGGCTGCGCTACGGCCTCTACTACTCCGGCGGCCTGGACTGGACCTTCGGCAACCTGCCGATCCACCGGATGGCCGACGTGGCGGCGAGCGTCCCCGACGCGCCGGGATACGCCCGGTACGTGGACGCGCACTGGCGTGAGCTGATCGACCGGTACCGGCCGAGCGTGCTCTGGAACGACATCGGATATCCGCCGGCCGGTGACCCCGACCGGCTGGTCGCGGAGTACTACGCGGCGGTACCGGACGGGGTGGTCAACGACCGCTTCTCCCGGGACGGTGCCGACGTGCGCACCCCGGAGTACGGGACCCGATCGGAGATCGATCCGGCACCGTGGGAGACGGTCCGGGCCCTCGGGCTCTCGTTCGGCTGGAACCGGCAGGAGACGGCGGAGCACCTGCTCTCCGCAACCGAGGTGGTGCGGCTGCTCGCCGACGTGGTGAGCAAGAACGGCAACCTGCTGCTCGGGATCACCCCGGACGACCGGGGCGTCGTGCCGGCCACACAGCGGGCGGTGCTGCACGAGGTGGGCCGCTGGCTGGCCGAGCACGGCGAGGCGATCTACGGTACCCGCCCGTGCGAGGTGCCGGCGGCGGTCACCAGTGCCGGGGTACCGGTCCGGTTCACCCGGCGCGACGACGTCCGCTACCTCATCGTGCTCGGCGACCCGGGCCCCGAATTCGGGGTACCCGGGCTGTCGTTGCCGCCCGGGGCCCGGCTCCGGGCGGTCGGCCCGGCGGCGGCGCAGCCCCGGGTTCGCCCCGGCCCGGACGGCCCGGTGCTGACGGTCGGCCCGCTGCCGCCGGCCCCGGCGCACGTGTTCGCGGTCTCGCCCGGCCCCTGAGCAGCGCGGCGGACGTCTCACGGTGTGCGGCGTGATGGCGGCCTCGACCCGGGCCGCTTCGACGTACGCGGCGGGGGTCCGCCCGGTCTGCCGGAAACGCCCGGGCGGCCGGCCGGATGGCCGGGTCGGCCGCCCGGGTAACCGGGACTCGGCCGCCGCGCGGGGCCAGCCCGGCGGAACCCGCCCGCGACCCTGGAACCGACGGACCGGAACGGCATCGTGCGGTGCACCGGCGACGAAGGAGCCCTCGTCCGTACGGACGAGGGCTCCCCCGGCGTCGCGCCGGTGACTCAGCCGAGTTGGCTCTTGGCCTCGTCGATGACCCGCTTGGCACCCTCGGCGGCCGGGATCCGGCCGAAGATGACCTCGTCGTAGATCCGCTGGAACTCGGCCTTGACCGCGCCGCCGCCCTTGGGCTGCGGCGGCGGGGTGGGCAGCAGCTTGTCGACGACGGACCGCTCGAACTCGTAGACCAGCTTGTCGTTCGGGGCCAGGGTCGGGGCGATCGCGTCCCGCACCTTGGCGTTGGCCGGCATGCCTCGGGAGACCGCCAGCACCTTGCCCGCCTCGACGTCGTTGACCAGGAAGTCGACCAGCATGGTCGCCTCCTTCGGGTGCTCGCTGCGCTGCGCGACGCTGTAGGCCATCGACATCGCCGCGATCATCCCCCGCTTCGGGGTGTCGCTCGGCATCGGCGCGATGGCCAGCGGCGCGCCGTACGCGCTGACCATGCCGGTGAAGCCGGAGTCGTAGTTGACCTCGGCGGTGACGCCCTTCTTGATCAGCGAGGAGTTGGTGATCGAGCCGTCGAGCTGGGTGGTCAGCGCCGGGGGCGCCAGCGCGCCGACCGCGCGCATCTGGCCGGTCATGGTCCAGAACTCGGTCAGCTCCGCCTCGGTGAAGCCGAGCTTGCCGTCGTCGGTGTAGATGGCCTTGTCCCGCTGGCGCAGCCAGATGTCGAACCAGTCGATGGCGAAGCCGAAGTCGCCGAAGCCGGCCACCTTGCCGCCGCTGGACTGGCTCAGTTTCTGCCCGGCGGCCTGCATGTCGGCCCAGCTCCACTCGGGGGTCGGCGCGGCCACTCCGGCCTTCTGCCAGAGCGCCGGGTCGTAGACGACGCCCTGGGTGTTCTGCGCGATCGGCACCGCGTACGTCGCGTCGCCGACCTTGCCGGCCGGCAGCAGCGTCTGGGTGATGTCCCCGACCTTCAGGGTGCCGTCCTCGATGTACTCGGTGAGGTCGCGCAGCGCGTTGCGGTCGGCGTACTCCCGCAGGTAGGCGCGGTCCATCTGCACCACGTCCGGCGCGTCGCCACCGGCGATCTGGGTGGAGAGCTTCTGGAAGTACGCGTCGAAGGCGCCGAACGAGGTGTTCACCTTGATGTTCGGGTACTTCTTCTCGAACAGGTCGATGGCCTGCTCGGTCACATTGGCCCGGTCTTCGTTGCCCCACCAGGTGAAGTCGAGGGTGACCGGGCCGTCCGAGGCGTCGTCACCACCGCCACAGGCGGCCAGCGGCAGGACGAGCAGGGCCGCCGCGGCGAGGGTTGCGGCCCTCGCGGCTCGGCGGGCCCGTCGGGTGTGCACCATGGACATTCTCCTTCCCGAGGGCGACGACGGCCGGTGGTGCGGACACCGGGGCAGGAAACCGCTTGCCTGAGCGGGCGCAGGGATGCCTGGGCGGGCAGCGGCGGATCCTCCCTCGACGTCGGGCCGGGTCGCGGGGGCGGTAATTGACGGTGGCAGGTCGTGCGGTACGGCAATGAAACGATCCAACAGAACCGGACGCTAGGTGTGACGCGGGCCGCTTGTCAAGAGACACCGTCGCGACGAAGACCGGCCGGACCTGCGAGAACGCCGGAGAACCGATCGGCCCGGCCGAACCGTTATACGAACGGAACCTATCCCCGTGGCCGGTACCCGACCGATCCTTGCTTCCCCCGGCACCGGCTGATATCCACGTATCTACACGCGCTCATGATCCAACTCTCCCATTCGTAAGCCGACCTGACCGGTCGGCTTCGTCGTATCTCGTCCAAGGAGGACGCCTTGCCACATACCCGGTGGAGATCAACGATCTGGACCGGTCGGCGCGGGCTGCCCGCGCTGATGGCGGCCGTGCTGGCCGCCGCCCTGCTGCCCGGCGCCACCAGCGCCAACGCGGCACCCGCCGGCGACCCCGGCGCTGCGGTCCAGCCGGGGGAGCACCCGGAGTCGTACGGGGGCAGCCACGCCCACCGGGACGTGGACAACCGGGCCGGCTCGGCCACCCCGAACGCCCGACAGCGCGGCCTGGCCAACCAGGTCGCCGGTGAGGTCCGGTGGAACGCGCTCGGCACCCCGCACGCGCTGACCGCCACCGACGGCCCGCTCGCCACCGGGCTGGACGCCGACCCGGAGACCGCCGCGCGGCAGTACCTGGCCCGCAACAGCGAGCTGTTCGGCCTGGACGGCGCGGCCGTGGCCAGCCTGGAGAGGCTGCTGGTCCGGCAGATCGGCGCCGGTGCCGTGGTGACCCTGCGGCAGCGCTTCGGCGACCTGCCGGCCGGCTACGACGGACTGGTCAGCATCGCCGTCACCGGCGGCACAGTGATCAACGTCAGCTCCTCGCTCTCCCGGAACACCGGAACCCCCCAGCCGGTCACCGTCACCGCCGACCAGGCGTACGCGGTGGCGCTGGCCGACGCCGGGCTGACCGCCGACGAGGTGGCCAGCCGCGACATCCGGCAGGTCGCCGTGCCGGTGCCGGACGCCGCGCCCCGGGCCGCCTGGGAGGTCACCCTGATCTCCGACCGGACCGACCACCCGACCGCGTTCACCACCTTCGTCGACGGTGAGCGCAGCACCGTGCTGCTCCGCGAGGACCTGGTCGACTTCGACTCGGAGAACCCGAAGTGGGCCGTCTTCCCGGCCACCCCGCCGAGCAGGACCAAGCCGGGCCGGGACTCCCGGGTGCTCTGGTGCCTGACCGTCGAGCGCGGCTGCGAGCGCCCGGTCCGGGACCCGAACAGCGGGCAGGCCTGGGACGTCGACCTGACCACCGGACAGCCGACCCTCACCGCGCGGGGCAACTCGGCCAACACCGTGGTCTCCTGGGGCGGCGGCACCCCCGCCGTACCGGCGACCGAGAGCCCGACCCGGGACTACGTCTACCCGTTCACCGACCCGTGGAAGACCTCCCGGTGCAACCCGGCGGTCTTCGCCGCCGAGCACGACAACGACGCGAACGCGGCGATCGCGAACCTCTTCGCCATGCACAACCGGATGCACGACTGGACCTACCGGCTCGGCTTCGACGAGGCGGCCTGGAACCTCCAGGCGGTCAACCTCACCGCCGACGGCCTCGGTGGCGACGCCGAGCAGGGCCGGGCCCAGCAGGGTGCGCTCAGCGGCAACCGGAACAACGCCAACCAGAGCACCCCGCGCGACGGCCTCCCGCCGAGCACCAACATGTACCTGTGGCAGCCCGCCGCCGGTGGCCCGTACCCGCCCTGTGTGGACGGCGACTACGACATGACGGTGATCGGGCACGAGTACATGCACGCGGTCACCAACCGGATGATCGGCGGCCCGAACAGCGGTATCAGCGGCCACCAGGGCGGCGCCATGGGCGAGTCCTGGAGCGACCTGATGGCCGCCGAGTACCTCTTCCAGCACAACCTGCGGGCCCCCGGCGAGACGCCGTTCATCATCGGCGGCTACGTCACCGGCAACACCGTCAGCGGCATCCGGAACTACGACCTCAGCCGCAGCCCGCTGAACTACTCCGACGTCGGCTACAACACCGCCGGGCCGGCCGTGCACGCCGACGGCGAGATCTGGGGCGCGACCAACTACCGGGTCCGGTCCGCGCTGGTCCGGCGGTACGGCCAGGGCACGCCGTCGAAGCAGCTGGACTGCGCCCTCGGCAGGGTCGCGGTACAGAAGTGCCCGGGCAACCGGCGCTGGAGCCAGCTCGTCTTCGACTCGTACCTGCTCCAGGCGGCCAGCTCGGTCAGCATGCTGGACATGCGGGACAACATGCTCGCCGCGGACCAGCTCCGGTTCGGCGGGGCCAACCAGGACATCATCTGGGACGCCTTCGCCGTCTCCGGGATGGGCCGGGACGCCGCCACCAATGGCGCCGCCGACACCGATCCGACGCCGAGCTTCGCCTCGCCGCGCGCCCGCAACGTCACCGTGCAGCTGAAGGCCGACGGCGAGAGCCGGGATGCGCCGATCCGGCTCTACCTCGGCGAGTACGAGGCCCGGGCCGTCCCGGTCGCCGACACCGACCCGGCCACCCCGCTGCCGGACACCTTCGAGGTGATCGCGGACACGAGGTTCTCGTTCGTGGCGGTCGCCCCGGGCTTCGGGCACTCCCGGTTCAGCCGGGAGTTCGAGCCCGGCCGGGGCCGGCACGGCGACAGGCCGGTCACCCTGGAGCTGGAGCTGAACCGCAACCTCGCCTCGGCCGCCTCCGGCGCGACCGTGGCCGGGGACGGGGTCAACACCGACAAGCTGGTCGACGACACCGAGGCGACCAACTGGGCCTCCCTGGACGGGGTGGCCGGCAAGCAGGTCACCGTCGACCTCGCCGGTGACCGGCCGCAGACGGTACGCCGGGTGAACGTGAGTGCCTACCTGCGGCCGACGAACGCCGCCGACCCGGCTGACCCGCGCAGCCAGAACGCCCTCTCGGCGCTGCGCTCCTTCGCCGTACTGGCCTGCGACGCCACCCGGGTCGACTGCACGGTGGACGCCAACTACCGGAAGGTGTACACCAGCCGGTCGGACGCGTTCCCCGGCGGGAAGTACCGGGCGTACTCGCGGGACGTCAACCTGCGCTCGTTCGACATCCCGCGCACCGTCGCCACGCACCTGCGGATCCAGGTGCTGCACAGCCAGTGCACCGGTGGTCCGGAGTATGCCGGTGAGCGGGACGACGACCCGGCGACCAGCACCGACTGCACGACCGCCAGCCCGGCCGGCAGTCACGTCCGGATCGCCGAGTTCCAGGCGTTCGGCAGGTAACTGACCGCAGCGGCCCCGTCCGATCGCGGTCAGGATCGGGCGGGGCCGCTGCGCGTGCGGATCACCAGTCGGGATAGTGCCGGGCGGCACCGCCGCGCCGGCGTACCGTCTCCGGGCGGCCGCGTCGGGCGGCGGGCTGGTGGCCCCGGCGCGCCGGGGCGGGCGCCGCCTCCGCGAACCGGCTGCGGAAGCGCAGCCGGAGCAGCAGTCCGGCGCCGAGGAAGAGCAGCAGGGCACCGACCGCGAAGCCGACCCCGGTCAGCCCGGTACCGCCCCGACCGGCGGTGGCACTGGCCTCGCCGCCGCCCGAGCCGCCCTCGTCCGACCCGGCGGCCCCGTCCGGCCCCTCGGCGAGTACCGGTGCGTCGCCCTCCACCGACTCGGTCGGCTCCGGTGCGACCGGCTCGGTCGGGCTCGGCGCCGCCTCGGTCGGGGTGGGCCGGGCCCGCTCCGGTGTGTTCGGTGCCGGCACACGCCGCGGCGGCGCTCCACTCCGCTCGCTGATCACCTCGCGGGTGGCGCTGCGCCGGTCGAGCAGCCGGGACTGGGCGTCGAACGCCTCCACCGTCAGCTCGATCCGGCCGTCCGTCACCGCGTCGTCGACGGCCACCCGGTACTGGGCGGTGACCGTCCGGTCCCGGCACAGCGTGCCGGGGTCCAGGTCCCGGTCGGTGAGCCTGGCCCCGCCGTCCTCGCCCCGGACGTCCATCGGGACCACCCCGGTCTGCTCGATCCGGTCGATCCCGATCTGGTCGAGCCGCAGGCCGTCCGCCCGCAGCACCAGTGACCAGCGGACCTTGCGGCACTCGCCGTCCAGGGTGGTGGAGATCACCGCGGTGATCGTCTCGGCCCCGGCACCGGCGACGAACCGCCCGGGTAGCCGGGTCAGCGCGGTGTCGAAGCCGGGAGCCGCCCCGGCCGGAGCGGCCGGCAGCATCGCCCAGCCCGCCGTCGCGCACACCAGCGTGGACCCGAGCCGGGTCGCGAGCCGCCACACCGTCACCACCACCCATCCGCGCCGATTGCATACTCAATGGACGCTATGGGCATTGCTGGATGCGCGGAAGACTGGGGTATCAGCACCATTCAGCAATGAAGAGGGCGATTTTGACGCGGAGTACTGAACCGGTTACCACTGTGCCGCGACACGCCCGGGTGCGGGAACCGGGCCGGCCGGCGGGGGTGCCGGGGGCGGACGGTGTCGCCGGCGGGCTGACCGGCACAATCGGCGGTTGTGTCCGAGAACCCGGCCGAGTTCGTCCGAAGGTACGCCCAGCTGGCCCCGGTGTCGGCGGTACCGGAGATCCGGCTGTACCAGGCGGCCGAGCCGATCGGCCTCTGGGAGCTGACCGAGGGCGAGTTCCGCAGCGAGCAGCCGCCACCGTTCTGGGCCTTCGCCTGGGCCGGCGGCCAGGCGCTGGCCCGCTACCTGCTCGACCATCCGGAGACGGTCGCCGGCCAACGGGTGCTGGACCTGGCGTCCGGCTCCGGACTGGTGGCGATCGCCGCCGCCCGGGCCGGCGCCACGCAGGTCCGGGCCGTCGACATCGACCGGATGGCGGTGGCCGCCGTCGAGGCCAACGCCGGGGCCAACGGGGTGGCGGTGGCCGGTGAACTCGGCGACATCCTGGACGCCGACGCAGGCGGTGCCCAGGTGGTGCTGGCCGGCGACGTCTTCTACAGCCAGGCGATGGCGAACCGGGTGCTCCGGTTCCTGATCCGGGCGGCCCGGGCCGGCGCCCGGGTGCTGGTCGGCGATCCGGAGCGGGCGTACCTGCCCAGGGGTCGGTTCCAGCCGCTGGCCGGCTACGACATCCCGGTCACGGTCGCCCTGGAGAGCGTCCGGGTCAAGCACAGCCGGGTCTGGGAACTGACGAAGGTCACCCCGGCGACCGGCGGCCCCGGCCAGCGAGCCGGTACTGGTTAGCGTGATCGGGTGTTGTTCCGTAGTTGGCAGGAGCCGGCCGAGCGGTCGTGGCCGGACGTGGTCGCCGTGCCGGACCATGTCGGGGTCGAACACCTGGTGGTGACCAGGCACGCGCTGGTCCGCCAGGTGCTCGCCGATCCCGGGACGTTCCGCCCGGACAACGCCCTGGACGCGATGACCCCGATCCCGGTCGGCGCGCTCCGGATCCTCGCCCGGCACGGCTTCCGGCTGCCCGCCACCCTGGCCAACAACGGCGGGCCGAGCCATCCGGAGATCCGGGGCATCGTGGCCGAGGCGCTGCATCCGCACCGGGTCGCCGCCCAGCGGCCCTGGCTGACCACCGTCGTGCGGGAGCGGGTCGGCCGGCTCGGCGCCGCGCTCGACGCCGGTGAACCCGTCGACCTGTACGCGGACCTCGCCGCCGACCTGCCGCTGCTGGTGCTGGCCCGGCTGGTCGACCTGCCGGAGGCGCCGGCCGAGGTGGTCAAGGAGTTCACCCGGGCCGCCCTGGAACTGTTCTGGGCCCCGGTCGACCTGCCGCGGCAGCGGGTACTGGCCGACGTGGTGGGCCGGTTCCACGCCGTACTGCGGGAGTTCGCCGCCACCGGCGCCGGCCTGGCCGCCGAACTGCGTGCCGCCGGGCATCCGCCGGACGCCGTCATCGGGGCACTGTTCTTCCTGCTGGTCGCCGGTCAGGAGACCACCTCGCAGTTCCTCACCCTGCTGCTGCACCGGCTCACCGGCACCCCGGAGGTGGTCGCCGGAGTGCGTGCCGGCACGGTGGACGTCGAGGACGTGGTCGAGGAGGCGCTGCGGCTGGAGCCGCCGATCGTCACCTGGCGCCGGGTCGCCGCCCGGGACACCGAGCTGGCCGGCACCCCCGTACCCGAGGGGACCAGCCTGGTGCTCTGGCTGGCCCGCGCCGGCCGCGATCCGGCGGTGGTCGCCGCTCCGGAGGCGTTCGTGCCCGGGCAGCGCGGCTCGCGGCGGCACCTGGCGTTCGGGGCCGGGGCGCACCGCTGCGTCGGCGCCCAGCTCTCCCGCCTGGAGGCGGCGGTGGTGGTCGCCGAGACCGCTCCGCTGCTGGCTGGCGTGACCGTACTCCGGGCGCCGTGGTGTCCGGACAACCTCTCGTTCCGGATGCCGGACGCGCTGGTCGTCATGCGCTCCTGACCCGCTGGCGGGTCCCTCGACGTCGACGTCGCCCCCCGACCCCGACGTCGACCCCGACCATCGTCGCGCCTGCTGGGAGATGGTCGGGCTGAGACTCGCCTCACTCGAACAAAAAATCTTGCGATTCAAACAGAGTTGCTGTTTTACTCGAACACATGTCTGCACAGGAACGGCACCAGGCGATCGTCGAGACGCTGCTGACCTCCGGCCGGGTGACGGTCGCCGAGCTGAGCGCCCGAACCGGCGTCTCGGAGATGACCATCCGCCGCGACCTGGAGCTGCTCGAACGGGAGGGGCTGCTCCAGCGGGTGCACGGCGGCGCGGTCAGCACCGTCTCGGGCAGCTACGAGCCGCCGTTCGCGGTACGGGTCCGGCAGCACGCCGACGCCAAGGCCCGGATCGGTGCCGCCGCCGCCGAGCTGATCGGCGGCAACGAGACCGTGGTGGTCGACGCCGGCACGACCGCGCTGGCCACCGCCCGGGCACTGCGCGGGCGCCGGCAACTCACCGTGTGCGCGCTGAGCGTCCCGGCCAGCACCGAACTCGCCGACGAGCCCGGGATCCGGCTGATCGCCGCCGGTGGCGACGTCCGGGCCGGGGAACACTGCTTCGTCGGGCCGCTCGCCGAGCGGATCTTCGAGGAGCTGCGGTTCGACACCTTCGTGCTCTCCGTCGGTGGTGCCGACCCGGAAACCGGACTGACCGACTTCAACCTGGACGACATACGCGTCAAACGCGCCGCCATCGGCGCCTCCCGCCGCCGGGTGGTGGTGGCGGACTCGACCAAGCTCGGCCGGGCCACCTTCGCCCGGATCGGGCCGGTGCAGCTCGCCGACGTCCTCGTCACCGACGAGCGCGCCGACCCGGAACAGGTGGCGGCGCTGCGCGACGCCGGCCTCACGGTGGTGCTGGCATGAGCACGCCGATCCGACGCCCCGGGCCACCCCGGCTACGCCGGCTGGCGGTGCTCGGCGCGGTCACCGCCTTCGCGATGATCGGCCTGCAACAGGCGCTGTACGGCCCGGCCATCCCGCAGTTGCGCCAGGCGCACGGGATCACCGCCGCCGGGGCGGCGGCCGCGCTCAGCGTGCATTTCGCGGGTGCGATCATCGGCGTACTGGCGATGCCCCTGGCCCGCCGGTTCGGGGTACCGGACGGCCGTTTCCTGGCCTGGTCACTGCTCGGGGTCGCGGCGGGCGCCCTGGCCTTCCCGCTCGCCCCGGACTGGCCCTCCGCGCTGGTCGCCGCCTTCGTCGCGGGCGTCGGTTTCGGCGGCCTGGACGGCGGCGTCAACCAGGTCTTCACCGAGGTGTACGCCGAGCAGGGCCACGGCATGCTCAACCTGCTGCACGGCTGCTTCGGTGCCGGCGCGGTCGCCGGGCCGATCGCCGTCGGGCTGCTGCCCGGATACGGCTGGTCGTTCGCCGGCTGCGCCCTCCTCGCCCTCCTCGCCCTGCCGGCCCTGCGTACCCTGTCCGGCCCGGCCCGGCCCGCTGACCAGACCCGCCGCGCCGCCGGCCCGGTCACCCCCACCGCCCGGGGTGGCCCACGACGGCGGGCGTTCCCGGTCGGCACCGCGCTGTCGCTGGGGTTCCTGCTCTTCTTCGTGCTGCACGTCGGGCTGGAGACCGGCGCGGCGGGTTGGGAAACCACCCACCTGATCGCGACCGGCTGGCCGGCGGCAGCGGCGGCGACCGCCACCTCGGGGTTCTGGCTGGCCTTCACCGCCGCACGCTTCGCGGTGGTACCGCTCTGCCGCCGCTACTCGGCCCGGGGCATCGTCTTCGCCTGCACCGGCCTGACCGTGCTGGCCGCGACGGCCACCCTGGTCGACCCGCTCGCGCCGCTCGGGTACGGACTGCTCGGGGCCGCGATCGGACCGCTCTTCCCCACCGGACTGGCCTGGCTGGCCGAGCACCGCCCCGGGCTGACCCCGACCGTGGTCGCGGTGTCGATGGCCGGCGGCATCGCCCTGCCCCCGGCGATCGGGCTGGCGGTCAACGCGTTCGGTCCGGCAGCGATCGCCTGGGCGATGGTGCTGCTGGCCGGTGCCGGGCTCGGCACCGTGCTCGGCCTGGCCCGGCTCCGCCCGGCCGGGTCACGCCCGGTCGCGCCGGCCGTCGATGTCGATCCCGCGCAGGTACAGCAGGACGATCAGCGCACCGCCCAGCACCAGGCAGATGTCGGCGACGTTCCCGACGAAGAAGCCGGCGTAGTCGATGAAGTCGACGACGTGGCCCCGGGCGAACCCGGGCGCGCGGAAGAGCCGGTCCAGCAGGTGAGTCGTGGCGCCGCCCAGCACCAGGCCGAGGGCGAGCGCCCAGGCCCGGTTGCGGACCTTCCAGGCGGCCCGGGTGATCGCGGCCACCGCGACAGCGGCGATGATGGTGAAGATCCAGGTGACGCCGGTGCCGATCGAGAACGCCGCGCCCGGGTTGTAGAGCAGCCGCAGGCTGAGCAGGTCGCCGAGGACCGGTACGACGCCGCCGTCGGAGAGCGCCGCCACGGCCAGGTATTTCGTGATCTGGTCCACCAGCACGATCACGACGGCCAGGGTGAGCACCCGGGGGTACCACCGGACGGAACCGGCCACCCGGTCCGCTCCGGGCATCGAGGAATCCGCCTCGACCTGCTGCATGACTGAGGACCTCCAGCACCGACGGCTGCCCGGACGGCACCCAGCCTACGTCGCCGGCCGACCTGTGTACCCGCCCGGAGCACCGGCCGGCATTCCTGGCGAAAGTCGGCCCCGCCGACCCTCGATCGTCCGCTGTGTGACCGCCGTCCGGATTCCCACCGTCGCTGTCCCGCTGTTACGAGCACCGGAAGGATCCATGATCACGTTAACCGAACTGACCAGGCGCTTCGGCGCCACCACGGCGGTCGACCGGCTCTCGCCAGCGTGCTGATGGCCGCCACCGCCGGGCAACTCGCGATCTACGTCGCGAACGGCGGCGGCCGGCCTGTTGATCGTCGCCGGCGGGGTGGTCGCGGCCCTGCTGGCCGGGCTCGCCGTACTGCGCCGCCGGGACGCCTGAGCCCGGGGCGGGGCGATCCCTGGCCGGAGAGGGCCCCGCCCCGTACGGGCTCAGGCCGTCAGGCCCGCCTCGTACGCGATGATCGCCGCCTGCACCCGGTTGCGTACCCCGAGCCGGGTGAAGATGCTGCTCAGATAGCTCTTCACCGTCCCCTCGACCAGGAAGAGCCGCTGGCCGATCTCGGCGTTGGAGAGCCCGGCACCGACCAGCGCCAGCACCTCCCGTTCCCGCTCGGTGAGCCCCTCGATCCGCTCCCGGGCGGCCGGTGCCCGGGCCAGCAGCCCGCCGCCGAGTTCGATGACCCGCCGCGCCACCTCCGGCGACAGGTACGCCGCGCCCTCCGCCACCGCCCGTACCCCGGCGATCAGCTCCCGAGGGTCGCCGGACTTGAGCAGGAATCCGCTCATCCCCTCGCCGAGTGCCCGGGCGATGTAGTCGTCCTCGCCGAACGTGGTCAGCATGACCACCGCGGTCTCCGGTACCAGCCGGCGGATCTCCGCTCCGGCGGCCAACCCGTCGAGCCGGGGCATCCGGATGTCCAGCAGCGCCACCCGGGGCCGGTGGGCCCGGACCAGCTCGACCGCGTCGCGCCCGTCGGCGGCCTCGGCCACCACCTCGATCTCCGGGTCGGCGGCGAGGATCGCCCGGACACCGGCTCTGATCATCGCCTCGTCGTCGGCCAGCAGGACGGGGATCACGCGTACTCCTCAACTCGGTGACGGCCGGCGCGGCGGTGGGGCACGGCGCCGGCGGCGGGACGCGGGTTGGCGGGTCAACCGCCGAGGCGGTCCTTGACCACCAGCCGCCCGTGCAGGAAGCAGACCTGGTAGACCGCCTGCCCGAACGGGAAGGCGCCGTCGGAGTAGAACTCGCAGGTGGCACCGCTGGGTACCGCCCGGTCGGCGGCGCCGGACGGCGCGACGACCTGCCGGTCCGGCAGCAGGTCGCCTAGCTCGGCCCGGTCCTGCCCCATCCGGAGCTGCGCGTAGCGGTCGGAGTCCAGCACCGCGCCGAAGGTGGCGATCGGGTAGTAGGCGACGACCAGCAGGGCGCCGATCGCGACCGGGACGGTGACCGCGGCCAGCAGGCTGCGCCGGACCCGCTGCCGGGCCGAACGCAGCCGGTGCGCGGTGGCCGCCCCGACCGGTGGCGCGGCGACGTCCGGCACCGGGTATCCCGGCTCGGCCGGTTCGGTGTGTCCGGCCTCCGCTCGCGGTGCGGCCGGCAGGTCGGCGTACACCTCGAAGCCGCCGCGGTCCGGGCCGGCCCGCAGGGTGCCGCCGGCCAGGCGTACCCGCTCACGGAGCCCGACCAGGCCGGACCCGGCGCCCCGGACCCCGGGTAGCGGTCCGGCTGGCGGCCGCTCGTTGCCGACCCGCACCGAGATCCGGTCGGCGTCGCGGCGCACCGCCACCGTCACGGCGGCACCGGGCGCGTGCCGGGTCGCGTTGGTCAGCGCCTCCTGCACCACCGAGCAGACCGCCCGCTCCACCATCGGCGGCCCGGCGGCATCCGGGGAGTCCCCCTCGACCAGCAGCCGTACCGCCATCCCGGCGGCCCGGGCCCGCGCGACGAGGTCGTCGACCCGCTCCCCCGGCGGGCGGGTCGGCGCCGGCTCCGCGTCGTCCCGCAGCACCCCGATGACCTGGCGGAGCCGGTCGGTGGCCAGCGCCACGCTAACCCGCAGCTCACCGGCGGCCCGCCGATGCCGCTCGTCCAGGTCCGCCGCCACCTCCAGGGCCCCCGCGCGCAGCGCGATCAGGCTCAGGTCGTGGCCGAGCGAGTCGTGCATGTCCTGGGCGATCCGGGCCCGCTCCCGCATCCGGATCCGCTCGGCGGCGCCGCGCTGCTCCCGCTCCAGCAGGTCGGCCTGCTCCCAGCCGGCGAGCACCAGCGCCCGGTGCTGCCGATGGTAGCGGCCGACCAGCCACGGGAAGACCCCGCCGACCAGCAGCGTGCTGGCGAGCAGGAACCAGACCTCGGCGTCGGTGCCGAGCACGCCGAGGTTGAGGACCGTGCCGCCGAGCCCGATCCCGGCGAAGACCAGCGCGGCCGGGCCGGAACGGCGCTCGCGCAGCCCGACGAGATAGCTCAGCACCGGGATCCCGAACATGAAGTTGCCGTCCCCGGCGGTCGGCAGCACCACCAGCAGCAGCCCGAGCAGCGGTGCCCGCCGGCTGGCCAGCACCGCCAGCCCGGTCACCAGCAGGGAACCGGCGAGCCGGCCGGGAAACCAGGAGGAGTACGGCGGGGTGAGCAGCGCCGTCGCGATCGGCGCCGAGATCACGACCCAGAGCGCCAGGTCTAGGAGGCGGTCGCGCGGGCGCGGCGGCACCGCCCCGCCGGGGCGCGGGGGCCCGACCGGCGCGGCCGGGCTGCCCGCCGGCAGGCGCCACCACCGTACGTCGCGGAGCCCGGCCATCACCCGGCCAGGCTACTAGCCACGCCACCGGCTGGTTACTGCCGAAAGTCAGGAATCGCCGGATCAGCGGCGGGGCACTATTGGCCCGGTCAGCTGACCTCTTCGGCCCAGGCCCGCCAGTCGTCGAGTACGCCGTACAGGGCCGGGGTGAGCCAGCCCGGCGCGGAGCGGCGGAACACCCCCGGCTCGAGCGTGCCGGCCCCGTCCGGCAGCGCGCCGACCATGCTCGGGACCAGTTCCCGCAGGTTGGCCCAGTGCACCAGCTCGGGCTCGGCCGGCCAGGCGCCGAGCACCACGCCGCAGGGCACCGCCCGCCGGTCCAGCGCCTCCAGGGTGAGCGCGGTGTGGTTCAGCGTGCCGAGCCCGGCCCGGGTGACCACCACCGCCGGGGCGCCGATCGACACCGCCAGATCGGCGAGCGTCCACGCCTCACCGGACGGGCGCAACCCCATCGGGACCAGCAGTCCGCCCGCCCCCTCGACCAGCACCAGGTCGTGCTTGTCCGCGTCGGCCCTGATCTCGTCCGCCACGGCGTACAGCTCCAGCGGCTCGGCCTGGGCGACCCGGGCCGCCGCGAGCGGTGCCAGCGGGTCGGGATAGCTGACCAGGGTGCGCGCGGTCATCGGCGCGGCCAGCCGGTTCACCGTGTCGACGTCCGGTTCCGCCCCGGTCGCCGTACCGGTCTGGCCGGGCTTGATGACCGCGACCCGCAGGCCGGCGGCCTGGGCCGCGGCGGTAATGGCCGCGGTGACCACCGTCTTGCCCACGTCGGTGTCGGTGCCGGTGACCAGGATCGGCCCCCGCCACGCCACGCCGCTCACCATCCACCTCCGGTCGCGGTCACGGGGCACACTCCACGATCACCTCGATGGCACGGTCGAAGTCGGCACGGTCGATGCCGACGTTGATGGTCAGCCGCAGCCGGGAACGGGTGTCCGGGGTCGACGGCGGCCGGAAGCAGCCGACCGCGACGCCCCGGTCCCGGCAGTCGGCCGCCCAGGCCACCGCGGTCTCCGGACCGGGCGCGGTCACCGAGACCACCGCGGCGGCCGGTGCGGAAACCTCCAGCCCGGCCGCACCGAGCCGGCGGGTCACCGTGCCGGCTCGGTCGGCCACCTCGGTCCGGAGCGCGTCGCCGGCCCGGGCCAGCCCGGCCGCGGCGAGCACCCCGGCGACCACCGCCGGCGGCGGCGCGGTGTCGTAGATGAAGGTGCGACCGGTGTCGATCAGGTGCCGGACCAGCTCGGCCGGCCCGGCCACCACCCCGCCGGCTCCGCCGAGCGACTTGGAGAGGGTCGCCGTCACCACCACGTCGGGCTCGCCGGCCAGTCCGGCGCCGGGAACCGCGCCCGCCCCGGCCGGACCGAGTACGCCGAGCGCGTGCGCGTCGTCGACCAGCAGCAGCGCGCCGTACCGGCGGGCCACCGTGTGCAGCTCGGCGAGGGGCGCGAGGTCGCCGTCGACCGAGAAGACCGACTCGGTGACCACCACCGCCGGCCGGCCCGGTGCTCCGGCCAGGGCCGCCTCGACGGCGCCGAGGTCCAGGTGCGGGGTGACCCGGGTCTCCGCACCGGAGAGCCGGCAGCCGTCGATCAGCGAGGCGTGGTTGTGCGCGTCGGAGACCAACAGGGTGCGGGGCTGGACCAGGGCGCGGACCGCGCCGAGGTTGGCGAGGTAGCCGGAGGAGTAGACCAGGGCCCGGCCGGCGCCGAGCCAGTCGGCGAGGTAGGACTCGAGCGTCTGGTGTGCCTCGGTGGAGCCGCGTACCAGTCGGGAGCCGGTGGCGCCCAGGCCGTACCCGGTGAGCGCCTCCGCCGCGGCGGCGACCACCGCCGGATGCCGGGACAGTCCGAGGTAGTCGTTGCCGGCGAGGTCGACCACGTCCTCGGCGGCGCTCCTCGGCCGCAGCCGCCGGGTGAGCCCGGCCTTGGCGCGCAGCCGCGCCCGCCGGTCCAGAGTCTCCAGCCAGCTCGGCACCGCCACCCCCACACTGGTCCGCGTCCGCCCCCGGGCGCTGTCGGAAACCCGATCGCCGCATGGTGCGCGGCTCCGGCCCGCCCGGGGCGGCTCGCACCGGGCCCGGGCCCGGGCTCGGCGGGCCGCGGCGCCGGCCGGCGCGACGGCCCCGACCGGCGAAAATACCATCCGTCGCGGTCTGCGGCGTCCCGCCGGGCCGGCCGATCCACCACCGGCGGGGCGTCCGGGCAGGTCGGCCGGGTGGGACCACATCGACGGACGGCCCGCTTGTAGGGTACGACCCATGCCAGAAATCCTCGACCGGGCGCGTACCCAGGTGCTCGACGGCGGTGTCGGCCTCGACGAGGCAGGCGTGCTCGCCGTGCTGCGGCTGCCCGACGAGCACCTCTCGGCTGCGCTCCAGCTCGCGCACGAGGTACGGATGCGCTGGTGCGGCCCGGAGGTCGAGGTCGAGGGGATCGTCTCGCTGAAGACCGGCGGCTGCCCGGAGGACTGCCACTTCTGCTCGCAGTCCGGGCTGTTCGCCTCGCCGGTCCGGTCGGTCTGGCTGGACATCCCGTCCCTGGTCGAGGCGGCGAAGCAGACCGCCGCCACCGGGGCCACCGAGTTCTGCATCGTCGCCGCCGTCCGTGGCCCGGACGAGCGGCTGATGAAGCAGATGCGCGACGGCGTCGCCGCGATCCGGGCCGAGGTGGACATCCAGGTCGCCGCCTCGCTCGGGATGCTGACCCAGGCCCAGGTCGACGAACTCGTCGAAATGGGTGTGCACCGCTACAACCACAACCTGGAGACCTGCCGCTCTTTCTTCCCCAACGTGGTGAGCACGCACTCCTGGGAAGAGCGCTGGGAGACGCTGCGGATGGTACGGACCTCCGGCATGGAGGTCTGTTGCGGCGGCATCCTGGGGCTGGGCGAGACCGTCGAGCAGCGTGCCGAGTTCGCGGCGCAACTCGCCGAGCTGGACCCGCACGAGGTGCCGCTGAACTTCCTCAATCCCCGCCCGGGCACCCCGCTGGGCGATCAGCCGGTGGTGGCGCCGCGCGACGCGCTGCGGGCCATCGCCGCGTTCCGGCTGGCGATGCCGCGGACCATCCTCCGGTACGCGGGTGGTCGCGAGATCACCCTCGGCGACCTCGGCACCCGGGACGGCCTGCTCGGCGGGATCAACGCGGTGATCGTCGGCAACTACCTGACCACACTGGGCCGCCCGGCCGGCGAGGACCTGGCGCTGCTGGACGAGTTGAAGATGCCGGTCAAGGCGCTGTCGGCGACGCTGTGACGATGTCGACGGATACGGCCAACTGGTGCGACCGGTGCGGCGAGGCCGCCGCCACCGGCGACCATGACGCCTGTCGGGCCGCCCGCGCGCTGGAGCCGCCGCGCTACTGCGCCTCCTGCCGGCGCCGGATGAAGGTCCAGGTGCTGCCGTCGGGCTGGTCGGCGGTCTGCGTCGAGCACGGTACCCACACCGCCAGCCGCTGACGCACCCCGGGACCGTTTCGGTCTGGATGCTCGGTTGGCGGATGTCGGGACGTGGTTGGCGGATTCGGCGGATCTTCCGTCCTTCTTTGATGATCGTTGTTAGGCCCCCTCGTCGGGTGGTGTTGGCTCGCCGGGGCGGGTCTGCTGGACGGCGTGGCGCAGCGCGGTGCTGAAGGCTGTGGTGGCGGGGGGATCCGGTGGGTCGCCGTAGGTGGCGAGGTAGACGCGTCGGCGGAAGTCGGGCAGCGGGGTGGCTTCGATTCCGGGCGCCCGGTGGGTGCGTAAGGCCAGGCCGGGCATGGTGGTTACGCCCATGCCGGCGGCGACGAGGGCCTGTTCGACGATCACGTCGTCGCTGGTGTAGACGACGTGCGGGGTGAAGCCGGCCCGCTCGCATGCGTCGACGAACTCGCGGCGGCAGTTTTCGCAGCCGGCGATCCAGGCCGAGTCGCGGTGGTCCCGCAGTGTCTGGCCGGGTTCGAGGCTGAGCAGGTACATCGGGTCGTCGAACAGGTGCGTGGCGCGGATGTCGTCCGGTGTGGTGTCGTCGTAGCGGAAGATGACGGCGGCGTCGACCTGCCCGTCGCGCAGCAGGTTCAGTGCCACCTGGGGGTGGGCGTCGGCCAGGCGCAGTTCGAGGCCGGGGTGGTCACGCCGCAGGGTGGCGGCGGCGTGCGGTACCAGGGCGGCGAGTGCTGATTGGAAGCCGGCGACCCGGACCCGGCCGGTTCGCAGGCCCACCATCGCGGACAGTTCCGCGGCAGCCGTGTCGACCCGTCCGACGATCTCCACGGCGCGGCGGGCCAGGTGCTCACCCTCCGGCGTGAGTCGGATGCCTCGCCCGATTCGCTGGACGAGTTGGGCGCCGGTCTCGGCTTCCAGCCGGGCCAGATGGTGGCTGACCGCTGGCTGGGAGTACTTCAGGTGCTTGGCGGCCTTGGTGACCGAGCCGTGTGCGGCGACAGCCGCGAGGATGCGTAGCCGCACGATGTCCAGCATTCATCCATGGTAGTTATGGGTAACCGCAGAAGTTGGCATTGGACGAATGAGTCTTGCTTGGTAGACGCTGACCGGGACGACCCCGCTGGCGAACGAGGAGGACGACATGGCGGGCACGGCTCTCCAGCACGTGATCACACCCCCGGCCGGCTTCATCGCCGGCCCCACCGACGCTCTCATCGCCGCGGTACGCCAAGTGATCGACATGCGGGCCGACTGGGCACGGACCGCGGAACTGGTCGCCGATCAGCTCCGCGCGTATCTGCCCGGCCCCGACATCCTGACTCCCGAGCAGCAGCACGGCGACCCCGACCGACCGGCCGGTCACGTTCTGCACGCCGAGCTGGACGGTACGTTCTCCATCCTCGGCCTGGTCTGGCGACCTGGTCAGAGCACCAGGATTCACGACCACATCACCTGGTGCGTCGTGGGTGTCCTGCAGGGCGTCGAGCACGAAGACCTCTATGACGACGAACTCAACCTCATCGGCACCCGGGAGAACCACGTGGGCGAAGTCAGCGGCTTCGCCCCGCCGGGTGACATCCACCGGATTCGCAACACCGGCACCCGCACCGCCATCAGCCTGCACATCTACGGCACCGACATCACCCGGACCGGGTCCAGCGCCCGCCGCTACTACAACTAACCCGACCCGCCAGCAGGTCCTGGAACTCAGCACCCTTGCGGTGTCGAGAATGTGGCGCTGGCTGCGTCCCCGGAAACACCAGCGGCCATGACGTGCCGTGTGACGAACAAGGAGAACCACCATGATCAAGCGGATGGACAACGTCCTCATCGTTGTCGACGACCTTGCGGCGGCAATTGCGTTCTTCGTCGAACTCGGTATGGAGCTGGAGGGCGAGACAACAGTCGAGGGTGAATCGGTGGACCAGCTCGTCGGGCTGGACGGCGTCCGAGCGGACATCGCCGTCGTGCGGACCCCGGACGGCCACGGCCGGGTCGAGCTGACGAAGTTCCACAGGCCGAAGGCGATCAGCGCCGAGCCGAAGGACGCACCGGCGAACACGCTGGGCATACGGCGCATCATGTTCGCCGTCGACGACATCGAGGATGTCATTGCCCGCCTGCGCACCCACGGCGCCGAACTCGTCGGCGAGCTGGTCCAGTACGAGGACAGCTACCGGCTCTGTAACGTCCGTGGCCCGGAGGGCATCATCGTCGCCCTGGCCGAGCAGCTCAGCTGACGATCCGTCCGGACAACAAGCGACAGGAGGCACGACCGTGCAACCGAGCGAGATCACCGAGGTGCTGAACCGGCCGATCAGCCAGGAACTGTTGGCCCGCGACGTAGCGCCGTCGAGGAACTCATCCGGCAGCGCGACGAGCGTCAACGCGCCTGAAAGCCCGCCCGGCGGCCCGCGTTGGGTGAATCGCCCACACCTCAACCCCACCGCGGTACGCGGACAAGGCCCACTCCTGCCGGCCGCTACGCGGTTCCGCGTAGCGTCTTCGGCGACGTGAGTATCCGGTCTCAATAATCTCGTTCCGGCCGCAGGCGCTGCCGCTGACCCCTCGTCCCGGGTCCGGACTACTGACCCGCCGGGCGCGGGGCGCTCGGCGAGTAGCAGCAGGTCGGTGACGACGAACCCGGGCAGCGTACCCGGATGCACCGGCGCAGTCCCTGCCCGGTCCGGACGTGGTCGATCCGGGCCGTCCAGGTGAACTGCCGGTCGTCGGCGTAGAGCCGGCGCAGTCTGGACCTCACGGAGGCCGTGCATCCTTCCCGAGTTTGTGCCATCGCGGCGCGGCTACCGCCCCGGTGGTGCCCCGGTCCGCTTCACTTGCCGAGAGTACGGCGGCAAAGGCCCCGGGACGGGTCCGCGCCGGCGCCGCTCGGGACCGGCGGGTCTGCGAAGCTGCGGGGCAGACCCGCCGGTGCCGAGCGGGCCCGGCCCGTTCCGGTCACCGGACGCACCCGGGGTCCGGGTGTCTGACACCCGGGCCCCGGTCTCACCCGGTCATCGGGATCGGGTCAGCGCTGTGCCGCCCAGAGCAGGGCCCGGCCCAACTGCGAGTGCAGGCCCTTGGGGTGCAGCCGGAACGTCGGGTCCGTGCCGAACAGCACCACGCCGTTGCCGCCCGGGCTGACCGTACGCACGATGCTGGCCTGCCCGGCCGCCGCGGCCTGACCGGTGGTGCCGGCCTCGTTCGCCGCCCACCAGCCGGCGAGCAGCGGGTCGGCGGCGTACGACTGCTCGACCGTGACCCCGGCGCCGAGGTCGGTGAACCAGACCGGCCCGTTGATGAACGCGTGCGGGATGGCACCGGCGGTCACCGGGCCGCCCCGGTTGACGATGTTCGCCACCCCGCTGGCCAGGCTGGCGCCGGCGGTGGCGGTGACGCTGAGCAGTCCGGCGGCGTTGCCGAAGCCCGCCCCGGCGGTGCCGAGCCCGACCACCCCGCCGCCCCGGGCCAGGAACGCGTCCAGCGCGGCGCGGTTCTCCGGGGTCAGGTTCGCCAGGTTGACGTTGCTCGCCACCAGCAGGACGTCGAGGTCGGCGGTGAGGGTGGTGGCCAGGGTGGTCGCGGTGACCGTGCGGGCCTCGAAGCCGGTGTCGAGCAGGGTGTCCCGGTCCTCGACCGTGCCCAGGTAGCCGACGACCACCTCGTCCAGCAGGGTACCGCGCCAGCGGGCCGGGGCACGGGTGAAGGTCACGTCGTGCTCGCGGGCCTCCGTCCAGGCCAGCCAGCGGTTGACCGGGGTACCGGGGACGACCACCGAGCCGTCGGCCAGCCGGTAGACCTTGACGCCCTTGTCCAGCAGGGAGTTGACCGCGAGCAGGTCTGCGCCGTCCTGGATGTCCAGCCGCAGGTCGACGTTGCCGGCGGGCAGGTCACCCTCGGCCGTGCCGTCGTAGGTCCGCTCCAGGCGTACGTCGGGGAGGCGGTTCCACAGTGTGTCGACGGTGGCACCCCAGGTCAGCCCCTGGCTCCAGGCGGCCGGGCCGGCGTAGAGGTCGTCCACCCGCCCGGTCAGGTCGATGCCGGGTTCGAGCAGGGAGTTGACCAGGCCGCGCTTGGGCTGGTGCAGGTCGATGACGTACGAGCCGGCCCGGTAGGACTTCCCGTCCGCCCGGAAGTCCTTCTTCGCCTTCCAGACCCGACCACCGCTGCCGATGAGTAGGTCTACCAGGCGGGCCGCGGCGGCCTCGGAGTGCTGGCCGGGGCCGGTCGGGATCACGTACGCCCGGGGGAAGGTGGTGTGGTAGTCGTCCTCCGGGCCCCAGCCCGGCACGTAGCCGTCCGGGATGTCGCGCAACGGTTCACCGGCCCAGCCACGCCGGTAGACCTCGGCCTGGTCGAAGATCACCTGGTTGCGGTGCTCCTGGATGTACCGCAACGAGGTCTTGATCGCCACCTCGTGCACCTCGGTGTTGATGCCGGAGCGGCGCACCTTCTCCTCCGGCGTGAGGTTGCCGCGCGGGTTCAGCGGCGCCTCGATGGTGTACGGGATGCTGCTCTGCAACATCGCGAACGACGGTACGTAGATCGGCGGGAAGTCGTCCCAGACACCCGGCTCGTCGTCCCGGAACGGGATCCGGGCCCGCTGGGTCTCCGGATAGCCGAGGGCACGCAGCCCCTCCTCGATCGCCAGCGCGTTCGGCAGCCCGTGCTTGATGTAGAGGTCGTACTCGTTGTTGACGTTGTGCGGCGGGGTGCTCGGGTGCAGCAGCGTCGGGTTGACGTAGCCGTGCAGGTCGAGCGTGATGATCGGCTTGGTGTCGACGATCAGCTCGCGGATCAGGTTGGTCTCCGGCTGCGACACGATGGTCAGGTCGCGGTTGAGGTCGTAGCCGGCCGCGTTCTGCCGGGTGCCGGCGACCCGGCCGTCCGGGTTCGAGGTGATGTTGAAGACCAGCCGGTTCCGCTTGAGTAGCGTGACGACCGCCGGGTCGGTGCTGGTGGCGTACTCCTCGATGACCCGCAGCGCGGCGTCGGTACCCTCCCACTCGTTGCCGTGGATGTTGGCGTTGACGAAGAGCGGGGTCTTGTAGTCGCGGAGCAGCCGGCGGTCGGTGCGGGCCCGGACCGGCTCCTCCTCGATCAGGCGCTTCCACTGCTCCTGCTGGCGTGCCTCGGCGCGGCTCTCCGGCGCGGTGACCGTGACCGCGTAGAGGTCGTGGCCGCCGGAGGACTTTCCGGCCACCCGGGCGGAGACCCGGTCGCTGGCCTTCTGCAACGCGTTCAGGTTGGGCGCGATCTCGTGGTACGGCGTGACGCCGATCGGGATCGACGCGTCGTTCGGGTTGTCCGGCCAGACCGGCAGCACGTTCTGCCGGGGGTAGCCCTTGATGTCGTGCAGGTCGGCGGGACGCGGCGGTACGGCCGGCAGCGCGGACGCGGTCGCCGGGCCGGCCCAGACCAGCGTGCCGAGCAGCGTGGCGGCGACCGCCGCGGCGGCGGGCCCGGGATGGGGACGTCTGAGCATGAAGCAGAGTTCTCCTGTCGGGATAGGACATTGCCGCGCGGGCGGACGTCACGCAGGGCCGGAGACCTACGGGTCGGAAACGCCGCCGGCAGGGCGGAGCGGACTGGAGCCCGGCGTCAGAGGGACGGTCGACAGGCGGCGCTGGCGACGCGCAGGAGGTCGATGTGACCCCGCTTGGTCAGAAAGGCGCTTCGCACAAAGTAGATCTTGATAGGGCGCCGACGCGCTGTCAACCGTCGATCCACTCCCTGCGCCGAACACCTCCGTACGCCGGATCCGGCTCGCACCCCCGGATGTGCCGCTCGATCCCACCGACGTGCCGTCGGCACCGCCGGCGGCCGGTCTTCCCCGGATCGGAGACTGCGAATGCCTACGAAGGTGGACGAAACCTTATGGATAGAGCGCTCTCAGGAAGGAACCTTTACCGTCCGATATTGACGCCGTCTTATGGTCACCGGGAGGATCGGGCCTGGCGCGCACCCCGACTTCGTTCTGGAGGCACGACATGCGTCCACACTCGCGATCCCGAACACCACTGATAACCCTGCTCACCGGCCTGCTCGTCGTCTCGCTGCCGCCCACCGGCGGGGCGGCGGCGGCGCCCGCCGGGTCCACCGACCCCGCCTCCGTCGCCGGCTCGGCCGACGACATCAGGGGTTACGCCGCAGGCGGCCACGGCGGCAAGCCCGACTACCGCAATCCGCGGCTGCCGATCGACCGGCGGGTCAACGACCTGCTCGGCCGGATGACCCTGGCGGAGAAGGTCGGCCAGATGGCCCAGGCCGAGCGGCTGGCGGTGGACGCCGACCCGACGCTGGTCGCCCAGTGGGGCCTCGGTTCGCTGCTCTCCGGCGGCGGCTCCATCCCCACCCCGAACACCCCGGAAGCCTGGGTGTCGATGATCAACAACTTCCAGCGGCAGGCGCTGAGCACCCGGCTGGGCATCCCGATCATCTACGGCGTCGACGCCGTGCACGGGCACGCCAACGTCTACGGCGCCACCGTCTTCCCGCACAACATCGGCCTCGGCGCGACCCGCAATCCGCAGCTCGTCCGGCAGATCGGCAAGGCCACCGGCGAGGAGGTCAAGGCCACCGGCGTCCCGTGGAACTTCGCCCCCTGCCTCTGCGTCTCCCGTGACGAGCGCTGGGGCCGGGCCTACGAGGCGTTCAGCGAGGAACCGGGGCTGGTCGGCGAGATGAGCAGCTACGTCGACGGGCTGCGCGACGCCGGGGTGCTGGCCACCATCAAGCACTACGCCGGGGACGGCGACACCGAGTACGACCAGGCCGCCGCCGACGCCAACGAGAGCCTGCCGTCCGGCTCCCAGCGGTACGTCATCGACCAGGGCGTCACCGTCACCACCCGGGCCGACTTCGCCCGGACCAACCTCGCGCCGTTCTGGACGGCACTGCGCCGGCACGACGTGGACAGCGTGATGCCGTCGTTCTCCAGTGTGGACTGGATCGAGGACGGCGTCGGCAACCCGGTCAAGATGCACGCGCACAAGGAACTGCTCACCGACGTGCTCAAGGGGGCGCAGCGGTTCAGGGGCTTCGTCATCTCGGACTGGGAGGGCATCCACCAGATCCCCGACCCGGACGAGCCGACGGTGGCCGGGCTGACCGCGTACAAGGTGCGGACCTCGGTCAACGCCGGGATCGACATGTTCATGGTGCCGAACAACGCCAAACAGTTCATCGACCTGCTCCTCGCCGAGGTGCGGGCCGGCCGGGTCAGCCAGGCCCGGATCGACGACGCGGTGCGCCGGATCCTGCGGGCCAAGTTCGAGATCGGCCTATTCGAGCGCCCGTACGCCTCCGCCGACGACGTCGACGAGGTCGGCAGCCGCGAGCACCGGGCGCTGGCCCGGCGGGCGGTCGCCGAGTCGCAGGTGCTGTTGAAGAACAGCGACCGGGCACTGCCGCTGCGCAGGGACGCCAAGATCTACGTCGCCGGCCGGAACGCCGACGACATCGGCAACCAGGCCGGCGGCTGGACCATCACCTGGCAGGGCGCCTCCGGCGACGTCATCCCGGGTACCACCATCCTGGAGGGCATCCGCGAGGTGGCGCCGCGCGCCCAGGTCACCTACAGCGCGGACGGCTCCGCCCCGACCGCCGGCTCGGACGTCGCTGTCGTGGTGGTCGGCGAGACGCCGTACACCGAGGGCTTCGGCGACGTCGGCGGGCCGGAGTGCGGCTGGTGCACGACGCCGCAGCAGGAGGAGAAGTCGCTCTCCCTCCAGCCCGGCGACAAGGCGGTCGTCGACAAGGTCTGCGGCGCGATCGACACCTGCGTGGTGCTCGTCGTCTCGGGCCGGCCGCAGGTGCTCACCGACCAGCTCGGTCAGATGGATGCGCTGGTCGCCTCCTGGCTGCCCGGCAGCGAGGGCGCCGGGGTGGCCGACGTCCTCTTCGGCCGGCGCCCGTTCACCGGCAGGCTCTCGGTGAGCTGGCCGCGCAGCGAGGCGCAGGTGCCGATCAACGTCGGCGACCGGAACTACCGCCCGCTCTTCCCGTACGGGTACGGGCTGCGGACGCGCTGAGCACCTGCCAATGGGGTGGGGGGGGGGGGTTGGCCGGCGCCACCACCCCGGCGTTAATGATGGCACGCCCAACCCCCCGCGTCGCCCCGCGCCGGGGGGGGTGTGGGGGGGGTGGCGCCCGCCCCACCACCCTGGTTCTCATGCTCGACCCGACCAGCAAGTCCTTGATCTGATAGCCCCTGGTCGCGGCTCTGCGAATACTTTCCCGCTGTGAGAGACGTGGCCCGGTCCGCAGCCCGGTAGGTGGCGTGTGACTGACTCCACGCTCTTCCGGGGAAGGGTAAGGATCTGGGGCGGAGCCCGGGCCGGGACAGTCGGTTCGGGGGTACTCGTCGCGGCCGACCTCGTCGTCACGGACTTTCACGTCGCAAACCCCGACGGAGTTCCCCGGTCCACGATCATGGTGGACATACCCGATGCCGCCGAACTGGGCCTCGTCCCCGGCACGGTAATCCAGGCACGGCCGATCATCGGTAGCCAGGTAGATGACATCGCGTTGGTGAGATTGTGGAATTCGGTGAACGCCCAGGTGGCCCGACTGGCGGGGACGAACACCGCGCGCCGGGTACGGATCTTCGGCTTTCCACCCGGCTCCAGGGATGGCCTGTGGATCAGCGCCGATTTGGAAGCGCAGCCTGATCCCCGAACCGGCTGGCGAAGACTCCGATCTTCCCCCCGGGAGGTGGGGACGGACCATGGATTCGTGGGAGCGCCCGCCTACGACCCTCCGACGGGTGCCGTCCTCGGCATCACCACCACCCGGATAGATTCGGCCGGGCGGACGGCAACCTGGGTGGTACCAACCACGGGGTGGACCGGACGGCTGGCTCGTACGACCGCCGGTGCCGTGATCCGAACGAACGAATCACCCCGGTCGCTCACCCTCGCCCAGAAGCGTTCTCTGGTCGACAGCCTGATCGAGATCCCGGTAATGGCCGACCCGCAAGGTCGTCGTCTGGTCGTGGACATGCTCCCGGCAAACCTTCGTCGAGCCGTCCCGGTGCACCCGGTCGCCAGCCTTGACGTGTTTGGGCTCGTCGATACATTATTAAGGTTTCCCCATGGATTCCGGGAGCTCTACGCGGTGATCGCGATCCTCGCCCACCCAACTACCGTCAATGTCGCCCGGTTTCGCGATTTGATGGTCAACTACGGACTGGATGTCGAGGAGGGCGCCGATGACTAGTCATGCGTTGACCCGCTCTCCTTCCCGACGCGCAGGTGGGACGATCCGGTGAGCTCGGCTTCCATGTCCACCCGGCGCGTCAACGCCCTGGTAACGCTGCTGTTGCAGATACCGGGGTTGAAGGACCCGAACACACGTCCGCTCTACCGGCAGGAACTCGAGGCCGCCCTCCAAACCGAGCTTGCTATCCGGGACACCAACAGCCCACGAATGGATCTCCATTCACTGGTCCGGCGATGCGAGGCGGAACCATACGGGCTTCAGACACTCTTCGATGTCGTAGAGATCCTGAACGAGGGCACGACGGCAACGCAGGATCTCAAGCGGCTCCTGCAGGAATGGGCGCACGAGGACGAGTTGATCGAGATCCTACAGGGCACCCCTACCGAGGAGATCCAGTACGCGATCAAGGCCGTGACGGGTACCACCGTCAATAACCAGCGAATTCACGCCCTAGTGCAGGAGATTGGCTGGCAGGTCAACGAAACCTGGGCGGCGCCGGCTATTCTGGCAGTCGTCGAAGTCTTATTTCACAATCGGGACGACCGCTCAGGCATAGACCAATGGCTAGATCGAGCCGCACCTCATCTAGGATGGGGGAAGACAGATCTGAGCAGGCTACGCGGGGCGGCCGGCGAAATCCTGAAGATACCGCAGCCGGAACCACCAGATTCCCAAGTCGACACCAGCCATGACAGTCCGGAGCCGAAGATGAAGATAATCATCAAAGAGGAGACGACCAAGGAAGTCTCCTCGACGAGGATACGCGGAGGCATACCGGCACGCAGCCCTTACTTCACCGGCCGCGACACGATATTGCGAAAGTTGGAGCAGACCCTCCACGACAAGCAACAGGCAGCGGTCCTCCCGGAGGCGATCCTCGTGGGCCAGGGCGGTGTGGGCAAGACACAGATCGCGGTGGAGTTCGCCTACCAGCACGCCGAGCGCTACGAGTTGATCTGGTGGATGCCGGCGGAGGACCTGGGCAGCGTCCGCGCCTCACTGGCACACCTCGCCACGAGGCTGGAGCTGCCGAGCACCGGTAGCCTCGACCAGACGATCCGGTCCGTGCTCGACGTGCTCGCCAGCACCACCACCCTGCGCTGGCTGCTGGTCTACGACAACGCCGACGACCCCGAGCAACTCGAGTCGCTGGTCCCCAGCTCGGGCGGGCACGTCCTGGTCACCTCCCGAAACCCCGACTGGGCAGCGACCGGCCCGATCTGCGAGGTCGATGTCTTCACTCGGGACGAGAGCATGGCGATGCTGCGCAAGCGCCAGCCGGAACTGTCCGAGGCCGACGCCTCGCGACTGGCCGACGTACTCGGCGACCTTCCGCTCGCTCTCGAACAGGCCGTGATCTCGTTGATCACGGGACTGACATCGGTCGACGAATATCTGGACCAGTTCCGCAGGCGGGCACAGTCGCTACTTCGTGAGGGCAAGCCGCGCCAGTACCCCCACACCGTGCTCACCCTCGTCGCACTGGCAGTCGCCCGCCTGCGGGAAGAAGCACCCGTAGCGGCGCAGCTCGTCGAACTCGTGGCGTTCCTGAGTCCCGAGCCGATTTCGGTCACCGTCCTGTGGCAGGGGCGAGGGGCAGATCTCACCGAGCCGTTGCGCGGCGCCCTGCAAGAGCACAACCACATCGCCCGCGCCGTGCGTGACCTGGCCCGGTCCGGACTGGTGAACGTGGACAACGCCAACCGGCGGCTGAGCATGCATCGCCTGTTCCAACAGGTGCTTCGTGAAGAGTTGGTCGACGAGCGACGCGAACAGGGGCTACTCAACGCCCGCCGGCTCGTCGCGGCCGCCAACCCGGGAGATCCGGACGACCTCGCCACCTGGCAACGACATGCGGAGCTGAGGACCCATGTCCGGGCGGCCGGCCTCGTCGACGGCGGTCTGCACGAGCGCCGCACCGTCGTGGACCAGCTCAGGTACGTCTACAACACCGGCGACTTCGAGCAGTGTCGCGACCTCGCGGAGACGATCATCGCGGTGTGGGAGCGGCCGGTGGCGGCGGGTGGACACGGTCCTGACGACCCACTGACCCTGCTGGCCGTCCGACGGTACGCCGACGCGCTACGGATGCTCACCGATCCGCGCGCGGCCAAGTTCGCCAGGAGGGCTTACGACGGCATGCTGCAGACGCTCGGCGAGGAGCACGAGTACACCCTGGGTGCCATGAACAGCGTGGGCGCGGACCTGCGCATCGCCGGTAACTTCGCCGAGGCGCGCCAGCTCGACGAGCGGAACCTGGAGATACACCGACGCGTGTTCACCGACGGCGACCCCAGCACTCTGCGGGCGCTGAACTCGGTCGCGGTGAACCGGCGGTGGGCCGGTGACTTCGCGGGCGCGTACGAGATCGACACCGAGGCTGAACGGCTCTCGAGAGCGGCACTCGGCGAGTCCGACGCCGCCAGGTTCCTCGCGGTCGAAGGGCAGGCACGGGACCTGATGGGTCTCGGCCGGTACACCGAGGCGCTCAACCTCCAGCAGGAGGTTCTTTCACAACAGGAACGGCTGCTGGGCAAGGACCATGCGCTCGTGCTCCGGGCGACCAACCTGATCGCAGGCACTCTGCGCAGGAGCGGCAAGATCCGTGCCGCGTTGCGGGTCGCCCACGACAACTACCGTGATCACACGATCCGTTTCCTTGAGAAACACGGCCAGACCGTGATGTCGACGGCGACCTACGCGAACTGTCTGCGTGCCGCCGGTGATCCCACCCTGGCGTTGAAATACATGACAACGGCGTTGACGGGTTATCGCGACCTCTACGGCGAGGAACATCCGATGACCCTGGCCACCGCACTGAACCTGGGGATCATCCAGCGGACCCTCGGCTATGACCGGGAGGCACTCCGGCTGGACGAGCGGACCTATTCGGCGCTGCGGCGGGTACTCGGGGAGCATCACCCCTTCACCCTCGCCGCGATGGTCAACTACAGCAACGACCTCTCCCGTACGCATCAGCTCGACCAGGCCCGGGCCATCTCCTCTGCCGCGTGGGAGCACTCGATCCGGGTACGGGGGCCGAGGCACCCGTACACGCTCTACGCGGCCGTCAACGCGGCGCTGGATCTGATCCAGACAGAGGAAGAGGAACGCGGTGAGAGCCTCCGCGCCGAGGCCATCGACGGACTGCGACAGGCATACATCCCCGAGCACCCGGACATCCAGGCGGCGCAGCACTACCGCCGGCTGGAATGCGAACTGGAGCCGCCGCCTATCTGAGCCGGTCAAGCCGCCTCGCGCGCCAACGCGTCTCCAGATCCGCGAGCCGGGCGGAAACGTCTCGTTCGGCCGAGGCATCGACTACGACACCGCCAAGCCGTCGTACTCTGGCCGACACCTGGTCGACGAACCGCCGGCCGGCCGGGGTCAGTCCGGGTGAGTTCTCGATTCCGGTCAGCGCATGCCGCACCTGTGCCCTCGTCGCCGCAAACTCCGGCATCGCTCGCCCCCGGAACTCGGGTAGGTCACCGAGGTCCGCCCAGAACTCGGCTACGGCGACAAAGGCGTAGATGCCCTGTAGTAAACCACTGAGCGGCCTCGGGTCCGGTCGCCATGGCGCGAAGTAGGTCGCGCTGTGGTCAGTGTGTGACAACGGCACGAGAGCGCCGAGCGCACAAAGCTTGCTGTGCTGTATCTCATGGACCATGGTGACCGCGAGTTGCACCGGATCTCGTGGCAGGGTTGTGCCGAATCCACCGAAGGCGTCCTCGTTGGTGGCACTGCATCCGGGCGCTGCGGCCCCGACATCGCTCGACACCCTCCGTGCCGTCCCGAGCGGCACCAACGCGGTCAGGCCAGCGGCCACTTCCGCCGCTCTCGCCGGCGAGCAGACGACCAGAAGGCGCCAGGCGGCAGAGAAGAGCCGGTCGAGTTCATGAAACTCGGGTTCGGTCAATCGGCTCCGCACCGGATGTCCATGACAATCACGGTACGGATCGAGGTCTTCCACCGCGATTTCCATCCGTTGCCCCCCGCACTCGGCCCGGACGGCTCGCACGGGATACCAGTCCGGTCCACAGAGGTCGGGTGCGCCGAACCTGCCTGGTCCGTCCCTCCGCAACATGCCCAGCGTGGGAACCATCACGGCACCACGAGTCGGGGTGAGCAGCACGCGCCGGTCCGGCAATCCGACCCGAACGGCGGCCGCCAGCGCAACCGCGCTCATCGCCTCGCAGTGGAGTGCGGATGTCGGTTGGCGGGCGAATCGCGCGAGCCGCACGGCGACCCAGGGGTTTCCGAGAATGGCCTCGACGGCTGCGGCGTCCACGCTCTGCGCCTCGTCGAGCAACTCGGCGACGGAACGCAGCACCGGCACCGAGTCGACAAGATACTTCAGAAGGAGCATGGAGCGGCTGAGCCGAGATCGTCTCAAGGAACCGATTAACTCGGGTACTGCCCGCCTACTCCCTAGCGCGTCGAACTCGGCCGGGATGATTCGGTGGAAGGGCCAATGTCGAGATGACTGTTCCATCCCAGGGTAACCTCTGCCGGTGTCGTCAACAGTGCCACAAGTGCGCGAACGGACTCCTCAAGGAGTGGATCGTGTCGACTCACCAGCTCGGACAGCCTCGCTGAGGCAACATCCGGCAAGTCGTTGTGTCGCAGTCTCGGAGCCCCGGGTTCTTCCATACGAAAGCCTCCAACCTGGACCGGTCGGCCAACTTGAGCATACGGCCCGGATCCACGTTGCCCAATATCTTCGGTGACCGACGTAAATCAATTGATGAGCAACTTCCACCGGCTGGTGTCCGGATCCGGATCCGTCGGACCGCCCCGATAGGGTCCGGCCCGTGACGAACATCGACTGGTCCGGGGTACGCGACCGGGTGGCCGCGCTCTCCACTACGCCCGATGCGAAGGTCTTCGGCGCCAACGGCCACGGGTGGCTGCTCGATCCACCGCTCCGCCCGGCCGAGCTGGCGGAGTTGGAGGAGCAGCTCGGCGTGCGGCTGCCGGAGGACTACCGCGGCTTCCTGCTGGAGGTGAGCCGGGGCGGGGCGGGGCCGTTCTACGGCCTCTTCCCGCTGCGCCGGGTGGACGGTCGCTGGCGCTGGGAGGGTGACGGCGCCGACCTCACCGAAATCGGGACTCTCGGCGAGCCGTTTCCGCACACCGGCCCGTTCAACCCGGCGGCCGAGCTGCCGGAGCCGCCGGACGAGGAGGACTTCGGCACGGTCGAGGAGTTCAACTCGGCCGAGGACGCCTACTGGGAGCTGCACGACCGGGTGGCGTACGACCCGTTGCACACCGTCGGCGCCGTCTACCTGTGCCACCTCGGCTGCGCGTACCGGCACCTGCTGGTGGTCAGCGGCCCGGAGCGCGGTGCGATGTGGGCCGACGACACCGCAGACGACGGCGGCTTCACTCCGCTGGCCGGTCCGCACGGCGAGCGGATCGGCTTCGCCCGGTGGTATCTCGACTGGCTCGACGAGGCGACCGCCAAGGCCCGGGAACCGCTGCACGGATAGCCCCGATCCACCGGACCGGGGCCGTCGGGCAGCCTGCTGGTTACCGCCCGACGGCCCCGGCGGGACCGGCCAAGGGACGGATCAGCCGGTCGCGCAGGCCGCGCCGTTGAGCGTGAATGGCGTCGGCCGGGGGTTGCTGCCGGTGGATGTGCCGTTGAATCCGAAGCTGGTCGAGGCGCCCGGGGGGAGCGCGCCGTTGTAGCCGAGGTTGGTGGCGGTGACCGCCGTGCCGGACTGGGTCACGGTCGCCGACCAGGCCTGGGTGATCCGCTGTCCGGGGGTGAGGGCGAACTCCAGCGTCCAGCCGTGCACGGCATCCGTCCCGGTGTTGGTGATCGTGATCGTGCCGCTGAACCCGGTACTCCACTCGTTGCCGGTCCAGCCGATCCGGCAGCCGCCGGCCGGATCGCTCGGGGT
Source organism: Plantactinospora sp. KLBMP9567 (assembly GCF_033446045.1). Classification (NCBI taxonomy): domain Bacteria; kingdom Bacillati; phylum Actinomycetota; class Actinomycetes; order Micromonosporales; family Micromonosporaceae; genus Plantactinospora; species Plantactinospora sp. KLBMP9567. The sequence goes on from NZ_JAWQRR010000030.1 coordinate 99,337, forward strand.
GGTCACCGAGACCGGCGCGGACGCCGTCGAGCGGTTGCCCGCGGCGTCCCTGGCCACCACGTAGAACTGGTACGCCGTCCCGGCCGCCAGCCCGGTCACCGCGAACGTCGGCGTGGCCGCCGAGCCGAGCAGGACGTCGCTCGCGCCGTTCTCCCGGTACACGTCGTAGCCGGTGACCCCGACGTCGTCGGTGGCGGCGGTCCAGCTCAGGGTGGCTGCGCCAGCGGTCACGGCGGCGGCGGTGGGGGTGCCCGGCGCGCTCGGCGCGGTGCTGTCCGGAGCCGACGGCGCCGGTTCGGAGCCCCAGATCAGCGCGCCGGCCTCGTAGAGCGCCAGCTTCGGGTTCGGCCCGGCGGCGGCCTGGTACGACGGGTCGTTGCTCGGATCCCAGGTGCCGCCCTCGGGTACGCCGATCTTGAACTGCACCTCCATCCGGTGCGCCGACTGTCCGGCCGGGGCGATGGTGTAGCCGGAGCAGTCGACCTCGACGTACCAGATGTCGCCGGAGAGTTGCCGGGCGGCCGTCGGTGCCGGGCAGCCCTGGGTGTAGCCGCTGGTCACCTGGATCGCGCTGCTCCCCTCGGGCCGGAAGTAGTACCGGAACGAGGAGTCGGTCAGCGCCCGGGCCGGGAAGGCGGACTTGTTGTAGACGATCGCCTTGATCCCGGTGGCCCTCGGCTCGGCCTGCATCACCGTGGTCTCCACGGTGATCTCGTCGATGTCCGGCGTCTCGGCCGGCGGGAAGTTCGCCAGCGGCGTGCCGCCGTACTCGGAGATCAGCCGCGCCAGCGCGGAGGTGAGCCCGGCGTTGTAGTCGGTGGCGACCTCGTTCATCACGTAGTCCGACCGGCTGTCGGTGTACGCGTCGTTGGGCGAGGACGGCCCGCCGACCAGCGCGCCGTAGAGGGTGTGCCGGGTCGCCTCCGGCACCTGCATGCTGTCCCACCAGGAGCCGTGCGCGGTGCGGTGGTGCGGGTTGCGCGGTGGGTTGGCACCGAAGCCGATCATGTAACTGGAGTTGCGCGGGTTGTCGCCGAGGGCGTAGTTGATCTGCCGGACCGCGAAGTCGTGGTAGCGGGTCTTCCTGGTCGCGTCGGTGGTCCGGTCGCTGTAGACCAGTGCCGCGAACGCGGTGTTGGCGGCGTACCGCAGCGCGCCCCAGGTGTCCAGCACCGCCATCCCGCCCGGAGAGGTACGCACCTTCTCCCCGTTCACCCCGACGGTCCAGTAGTCGAGCCAGCGGTTGGCGTCGTCGACGTACTTCTGCTTCCCGGTCAGGTTGGCCAGCAGCACGTACGCGCCGAACTGCTTGTTGTCCCAGGCCACCGTCCACTTGTAGAGCCGGGTGCTCTGCTGTGGCTCGGTGCCGAGCCGGTCGTACTCGGTCTCCGCCTTGGTCAGGTAGCTGGCGTCCCCGGTGGCCCGGTGGAGCCAGATCGCGCCCCAGACCAGTTCGTCCTGGTAGCCGCTCCAGGACCGGTAGAAGTTCGTCACGTCGGTGATGCACTCGTGGTAGGCCCGGCGCACGCTGTCGGCGAAGCTGTAGAGCTGGCGGGCGTGCGCGACCAGCCGGTCCGCGTAGGCCGGATCGGTGGGCCGGAACACCATCGAGGAGGCGGCCATCGCCGCCGCCGTCTCGCCGGCCAGGTCCGAGCCGCCGCAGCTCGCGTCGATCTTGTACGCCGGCCGCGCCATCGGCAGCACCTCGGCCGGTCCCCACCACTTGTGGTCGTCGTCGCCCTTGCCGACCTGTCCATAGAGGACGTTGGCCTCGGGGTGTGCCCTGATGAAGTAGTCGTTGACGAAGCGCAGGTTGTTGAGCAGGTGCGGGAGCTGGCCGGAGGACTGGTAGCCGCTGCGGTACTCGACGGCGCCCCAGGCCAGCATGGTGGCGCTGAACGCCATCGGGAAGCCGAACTTGACGTGGTCACCGGCGTCGTACCAGCCGCCGGTGAGGTCCAGCCGGACGTCGGAGCCGTCGGTCAGCGCCGAGTCGCCGCGCCAGGAGACCCGGTTCCAGTCGGGCAGCGCGCCGGACTGCTGCGCCTCGTAGAAGTAGAGCGACTTCTGGAGCGCTTCGGCGTAGTTGAAGGCCGGCGCGGCGGCGACCGGGGCCGGCGCCGATCCGGCCCCGGCCGGCGCGTCGGCCGTCGGCGGCAGTGCGGCGGCGGCCGGGGCGACCCCGGTCAGTACCGCCGCCGCGGCGGCCAGTGCGGTGGCGCCGGCGGCCCCCGCGCGGAGGTACCAGCGGCCCGGCCGCTGGCCGCGGTCGGGCCGCTGCCGGCCGTCTGGTCGCTGCCGACCGTCGAGGCGTTGCCGGGCGCCTGGCTTGGGCCGGGGACCAGGCCGGGGACGTTGCCCGTTCGGCCGGGCCGGGGCAATGCGGTCGCGCACTAGAATTGCTCCTGTCCGTGGAGCCGCGCGCGGCGACGCGTAGCGGAGGACACGAGGGGCGGATGTGGGCGCATCCGCCCCTCTCCCTGCGCGGTGCACGACGCGGGTGCTGGGGCCTGGGAAAACCGTGCTGCGGTGGTGCCGGGCGAGGGTTTGGATCTCGGTCCATCGGAGCCCGGGAGCGCTCCCATGGATAGCAGACAATGTAACCGCGCCATTGCCGGTTTGTGAAGGACCCAAACCGGCGACACCTCTCCGCCGTCGGACAGCGGAGCATCGCCGGGATGTCCAGAGGAAAGCCCTTTCCTCTTCGTTGACGATCCTCACACCATCCAACGACCTCGATGAGAGGACACTGTTTTCCCAGCTCAGCTGGCTGAGCAACGACTCAGCTAGCCGGAAGCCCGGGCCAACCGGCGGTACTCCCGTCCTGGGATACGGGCGTACGGTTGCCGCGCCGCGCGCCCCGGGAGACAGTACGGCCAGATCAGGGAGACAAAAACCCAGATCAGCGGTGCCATCGACGCCGCCGCACGCTGATCGTTCCCGGCTCGGCGAGCCCTGCACACCGACGACTCAGCCGGCCGACGACCCTGAGGAGACCGCGATGGCACTGCGCCTTGCCGACGGCACCGCCTGGCCGGAGACCCTGGCCCGGGCGGTGCGGACAACCCCCGAAGCGTTCGACCTCGACGCCGGCCCACCCGACGGCACCGTCACGCTGCGCAACCTGATCGAGGGCACCTGGCAGTCGGTCGGTACGCCCAGCCCGGTGCGTACCCCGGTGGACAACACCGTACTGGCCAACCTGTCCCGGCTGGCCGCGGAGTCGGCCCGGGCCGCCGTCGCGTTCGCCTCGGCCGAGCACCGCGGCTGGGCCGAGGTCCCGCTGACCGACCGCAAGGCCCGGGTGGTCGAGGCGCTCGACGAGCTGACCGTGCACCGGGACCTGCTGGCCCTGCTGCTGGTCTGGGAGATCGGCAAGCCGTGGCGGCTGGCCTGCGCGGACGTGGACCGGGCCCTCGACGGCGTGCGGTGGTACGTCGAGGAGATCGACCGGATGCTGGCCGACGGCCGGGAACCGCTGGCCGGCCCGGTCAGCAACATCGCGAGCTGGAACTACCCGATGAGCGTGCTGGTGCACGCCGAGCTGGTGCAGTTGCTCGCCGGCAACGCGGTGATCGCCAAGACGCCGTCCCAGGGCGGGGCGGTCTGCCTCACCGTGGCGCACGCGCTGATGCGCCGGGCCGGGCTGCCCGCCACCCTGCTCAGCGGGGGCGGTGCGGAGCTCTCCGAGGTGCTGGTCCGGGCGCCCGAGATCGGCGCGGTGGCCTTCGTCGGCGGCCGGTCCAACGGCGGCAAGGTCGCCGCCGCGCTGCTCGACACCGACAAGCGGCACATGATCGAGCAGGAGGGGTTGAACACCTGGGGCATCTGGGAGTTCTCGGATTGGGAGAATCTCGCCACGCACCTGAAGAAGGGCTTCGAGTACGGCAAGCAGCGCTGCACGGCGTACCCGCGCTTCGTGGTGCAGCGGGAGCTGGTCGACCAGTTCCTCGACATGTACCTGCCGGTGGTCCGCTCGGTCCGGTTCGGCCACCCGCTGGCCGTGGACGAAGACTGGGCCGAGGGCGACCCGCTGCCGGAACTCGACTTCGGGCCGCTGATCAGCGCCGCCAAGGCCGACGAGCTGCACCGCAAGGTGGACGAGGCGGTCCGGGGCGGTGCGGTCCCGCTCTACCGGGGCAGGCTGGCCGGGGCGCCGTTCCTGGCCGGCCAGGACACCTCGGCGTACGTGGCCCCGTCGGTGCTGCTGGCCCCGCCCGGCCGGTCCCGGCTGATGCACGCGGAGCCGTTCGGCCCGGTCGACACCATCGTGGTGGTGGACACCCCCGACGAGCTGCTGGCCGCGATGAACGCCAGCAACGGCGCCTTGGTGGCCAGCCTCGCCTGCGACGACGAGGAGAAGGCGGCGAAGCTCGCGGTCGACCTCCAGGCGTTCAAGGTGGGCATCAACAAGCCCCGGTCCCGGGGTGACCGGGACGAGCCGTTCGGCGGCCGGGGCGCCTCCTGGAAGGGCGCCTTCGTCGGCGGCGACCTGCTGGTGCAGGCGGTCACCGTCAGCTCCTCGGCCCCGCGCCTGTACGGCAACTTCCCGGACTACAACAGCTACCCGGCCACCTGACAGGCCACCCACGGACAGCCCGGCCACCTGGCAGCCCAGTCACGCGAGGGCCCGGGTATCCAGCTACGCGCGGAAGGGGCCCCTCCGGCCGTCCTACCGGAGGGACCCCTTCCATCTCGCCCCAGTCAGGCGGTTCCGCCGGCCCGGCCCCGAACCAGGACCGGACCGCCGGGTCTGCGCCGCGCCGCTACACCTCGGCGGCGGCGGGAGTCTCGGCGGCGGAGGCGGCTCCGGCCCGCCGCTCGTGCAGCGGCACCGTGACGGTCAGCAGCTCGCCGTCCCGGTCGACCGTGCCCGGCCGGTAGAGCCGGTCCAGGATGCGCAGCATCGCCACGTTGTCGGCCGGGGTGTGCGCCAGCAGCGCGGCGTAGCCGGCCCGGGCGCCGTACCCGACCAGGCGGCGCAACAGTGCAGCACCGAGGCCGCGGCGCTGCCAGCCGTCCTCGACCAGCAGGGCGAGTTCGGCGAGCACCCCCTCGGGCGCCAGGTTCGCCATCGCCACCACCCGCTCGGGCTGGCCGTCCCCGCCACCGGCCAACGCCAGCAGCGTTAGCCCGTGTGCTGGGGAAAGCAGCCGGTGCAGCCGCTCCGGCGGCGCCGCGCCCCGCCCCGGATAGCGCCGGAGCAGGCTCCGCGCCGTGCAGCGGTGCTGCATCGACAGCACCGCCGGCAGGTCGTCGGGGACGGCGGGACGTACGGTGAGCTCGGCGCCGTCCGGCAGCACCAGCGTCACCCGGTCGGCGGCCTGCCGGGCCACCGCGCCGGCCAGGTCCACCAGCGCCTGGGCGCGGGCGTACTCGGCCGGGGTGAAGCTCGGGGCCGTCCGGAGCACCTCGAACGAGCCGCCGTACGGGTCGGGCAGCCGCATCGTCCCGGCGCCGTGCCCCGGGCCCGCCGGATCGGAGACCACCGGCCGCCAGGTGACCGAGTCGGCGTTGAGCAGGCTGCGCAGCGACTCGCCGAGCCCGTCCGGATCGCGTACCAGTCGGCTGGCCAGCCCGAGCGCCCGGGTCGGCTGGTCGGCCAGACCCTGCGCCTCGCTGCGGGCCACCCAGCAGTTCCGTCCGCGCCCGCGCTCCACCGCCGCCACCAGGTCGTCCGCGGTCAACTCGGCCGGCGCGTCCACCAGGAAGTCGTCGACCGCCCCCGCCTCGGTGGTGTGCACCTGGACGGTGAGGATGTTCACCCCGCGCAGCGCCAGGCTCGCGGTGAGTACGGAGAGGAAACCCGGCCGGTCGGCCACCGTCGCCCTGATCCGCCACAGTGTCATCGCAAACTCCTTCCCGGTGCCAGCCTGCCCGCCTGCTGTTACCCGCCGGTTGCTCAGCCGTGACGGGTCATGATTGCCGGCAGTCGGCCGCTCGCCGGGGCGAACGCGGTCGGACCTACCGGCGCCACGGCGGAGCCGGAGGCCAGCGCCGCGGTCATCTCCGGTCCACCGGCCGGACCGGGCTTCGCCGGCGCCACCGGCCCGGCCAGCGTCTGCGGGCCGGGAAGGGCGCGCGGCGCCGTCGCCACGGCCGGTACCGCCACCGGCGGCATCGCCAGCGCGGGAGCCGATCCGTCCACCGCCGGCGGCTGGGCCGGCTCGGTCGCCGCCGGTGGCGCGCTGACCAGGTCGAGCCGGTCGCCGAGGATCGTCGCGGCGGCCCGCACCAGTTGGGCGATCCGGTCGACCTCGGTGACGTGGAAACCGGCCGCCGCCAGCCCCTCGCCGTCCACCCGGGCCAGCATCAGCACCAGCCCCGCCCGGCCGAACGGGGCGACCGCGTAGTGGGTGCCCGCCGGCCCGTTCACCGAGCGTGCCCGCAACGGGGTCACCTCGGGCAACTGGAGCGGGCTCGGCGCCCGCCAGCTCGCGTACGCCACCGCGGGCGTGCCGCTGCCCCGGACCGTCCCCGCACCCATCCCGGTCCGCGCCGCCCAGTCCGCCGGCACCACCGCTGCGGCGGCCCAGTCGGCGGCCAGCAGGCCGGGTACCGCGTCGACCAGGGTGGCCAGCCCGTCGGCCGGGTTCGCGGCGATCTGGGCGAGCAGCTCGGCGTCCTGACCGCCGCCGTTCGGCGCGCCGATCGCCCGCCACATGCCGTTGACCCGTACCCCCGGGATCGCGCCGAGCCCGGCACAGAGCCGGTCGACCCGGGCGGCACCGGGCCAGACCACCGTGAAGTCGTCGACGGCCCGGCCGCCCAGCCGCTCCAAGACCACCACCTGGACGATGTCGGCACCGGCGACGCCCAGCGTACGGGCGACCTGACCGAGCGTTCCGGGTCGATCCGGCAGGGTCACCCGAACCCTCAGCAACATGTCCGTCCCCTCCGTCGGCGGACCGGCGCGCGTTCCGCCGGCGAACTGTCAACCAGGCTGCCCGATGACCATTTCGCCCCTGTTGCAGCGGCATGTCCCGGCAGCAACAACCCGTGTTCGCCCCGAAGACGTACGGTGCCGTTCCCGGCGGGCCGGCCCGGCGAGACCTTGGGTCCTTTCCCGCAGCGGAGCGGAGCGGATGTTGCGCCCGGCGGCCCGGGCTTGACTCCGACGGCCAGATGCCATCAACTGTCCGGATGACCGATCCGCCGGCCACCGCCGTCCGGCCGGAGCCACCCGCCGGGGCGCCGTCCGGGCTCGACCTCGACCGGCTGGCCGGGCATCTCGCCGCGCACCGCCCCGACCTGCTGACCGGTCCGCTCCGGGCGGAACTCATCGCCGGCGGCCGGTCCAACCTCACCTACCTGGTCCGCTCCGGCGACCAGGAGTTCGTGCTCCGCCGGCCGCCGCTCGGGCACGTGCTGGCCACCGCGCACGACATGGCCCGGGAGTTCCGGGTGATCTCGGCGCTCGCCCCGACCGGGGTACCGGTGCCGGCCGCCCTGCTGCACTGCGCCGACGAGACGGTGCTCGGTGCGCCGTTCTACCTGATGGCACGGGTCCCCGGGGTGGTCTACCGGAGCCGGAGCCAGACCGACCCGCTGACGCCGGCCCAGCGCCGGGCGCTCGCACTGGTCATGATGGACGTGCTGGCGACGCTGCACACCGTCGACCCGGCCGCCGTCGGACTGGCCGACTTCGGCCGGCCGGACGGCTTCCTGGCCCGGCAGGTACGCCGCTGGGGCGGGCAGCTCGACCGGTCCCGCAGCCGGCCGCTGCCCGGCATCGACGAGCTGCGCCGACGGCTGGCCGCGACCGCACCGGACGGCTGGAACGCCGGGCGGATCGTGCACGGCGACTACCGCCTGGACAACCTGGTCGCCGAGTGCGGGCCCGCTCCGGACGACTCGTCGGAGAGTCCCGCGGTGACGATCCGGGCGGTACTCGACTGGGAGATGGCCACCCTCGGCGACCCGCTCGCCGACCTCGGCCTGCTGCTGACCTACTGGGAGGTGCTCGGCGACTCCGACGCGGCCGACGGCAACCCGGTCGCCGACGGGCTCGGCCCGCGCGCCGGTTTCCCCTCCGGGGCCGAGCTGATCGACCGGTACGCGGCCCGCAGCGACGTCGACGTCGGCCCGCTGGACTGGCACGTCGCGCTGGGCTGCTTCAAGCTCGCCGTGATCTGCGAGGGCATCCACTACCGGCACACCCTGGGACAGACCGTCGGCGAGGGGTTCGACCGGATCGGCGCCCTGGTCCACCCGCTGGTCGCGTACGGCCTGGCCGCGTTCCGCCGGAACTGACCCGGCCCGCTGCCGAGAGTCGCGGCCGGGCGGGGGAACCGCCGGGGCCATCCGGGACCACCCCACCGCCACCGGAAAGGCACACACCGGAAACCCCGCCGAACTGAACCGCCGAGGAGCACCGATGGACTTCGGGTTCGACGCGCGCACCGCCGAGTTGCACGAGGCGCTGCACGACTTCCTGACCGACCGGATCCTGCCGGCCGAGCCGGTCCACGCCGAGCAGGTCGCCGCCGCGGCCGACCCGGCGACCGGGGCCGGACAGTGGAGCCGGCCGCCGATCATGGCCGAACTCAAGGCCGAGGCCCGGCGCCGGGGCCTGTGGAACCTCTTCCTGCCTCATCCGGAGTACGGCGCCGGGCTCAGCAACCTCCAGTACGCCCCGCTCGCCGAACTGACCGGCCGTAGCCCGCACCTGGCCCCGGAGGCGCTCAACTGCGCCGCCCCGGACACCGGCAACATGGAGCTGCTGGCCGACTTCGGCAGCCCGGCGCAGCAGGAGCGTTGGCTGCGCCCGCTGCTCGACGGCGAACTGCGCTCGGCGTTCTGCATGACCGAGCCGGAGGTGGCCTCGTCGGACGCGACCAACATCGCCACCCGGATCGAACGGGACGGCGACGAGTACGTGGTCACCGGGCGGAAGTGGTGGTCGACCGGGGCGATGGACCCACGCTGCGGGATCTTCATCGTGATGGGCAAGACCGATCCGGAGGCGCCCCGGCACCGGCAGCAGAGCATGGTGCTGGTGCCCCGGGACGCCCCGGGCGTGACGGTGCGGCGCGGCCTGACCGTCTTCGGCTACGCCGACGGCGCGCACGGCGGGCACGCCGAGGTGAGCTTCGACGGCGTACGCGTGCCGGCGGACCACCTGATCGGCGGGCCCGGTGACGGCTTCGCGATCGCACAGGCGCGGCTCGGGCCGGGCCGGGTCCACCACTGCATGCGCCTGGTCGGGATGGCCGAACGCGCCCTGGAACTGCTCTGCCGGCGGGCCGCCGGGCGGGTGGCGTTCGGCCGGCCCCTGGCCGAGCAGGGCGTGGTGCAGGAGTGGATCGCCGAGTCGCGGGTGCGGATCGAGCAGGCCCGGCTGCTGGTGCTGAAGACCGCCTGGCTGATGGACACGGTCGGCAACAAGGGCGCACACACGGAGATCCAGGCGATCAAGATCGTGACTCCGGCGATGGCGGAGTGGGTGATCGACAAGGCGATCCAGGCGCACGGCGGGGCCGGGGTCAGCCAGGACACCCCGCTGGCCGCACTCTGGGCCGGTGCCCGTACCCTCCGGCTCGCCGACGGCCCCGACGAGGTGCACCGGGCCGCGCTGGCCCGCCGCGAACTGCGGCGCTGGACGGGCGACTGAGACGTCCGGCTGCGGCGCGCGGCGCGGCCGGGCCCACAACCCAGCCGTCCGGCCGGTCAGGCGGAGGTGCGGTGCACCAGGTGGGTGTCGAGCAGCACGTACGGCACCTCGCGCTCCTCCCGCCGGATCCGCGAGACGAGCAGCCGGGCCATCTGCCGCCCCATCTCCTCCATCGGCTGGAAGACGGTGGTCAGCGGCGGCTCGGTCTGCCGGGCGATCGGGGCGTCCTCGAAGCCCACCACCGCCACGTCCTCGGGGACCCGCCGGCCGGACTCGCGCAGCGCCCGCAGTGCACCGCAGGCCATCAGGTCGGAGGCGACGAAGACCGCGTCGAGGTCGGGGCAACTGTCCAGCAGCCGGCGCATCGCCGCCGCACCGCTGGTCTCACTGAAGTCGCCGTACGCGATCATGGCTTCGCTGACCAGCCCGCCGCTTTCCCGTACCGCCTCCTGGTAGCCGGCCAGCCGGGCCACGCCGACCCCCATGTCCTGCGGGCCGGCGATGGTCGCCACCCGCTTGCGGCCCTGCCCGACCAGGTATTCGACCGCCTGCCGGGCGCCACCGGCGTTGTCCACGTCGACGAAGTACGCCCCGGACGGGTCGCCGAGCATCCTGGCCGGCCGCCCGCCGAGCACGGTCGGCAGCCCGCGCTGCTCCAGCAGGGTGGGCAGCGGGTCGGCATCGTGGAGCGAGAGCAGGAGTACGCCGTCCACGTGCTGGTTGGTCAGGTGGTGCTCGACCCGCTCCCGCTCGGCCGGTGACTGCGCCATCGCCAGCCAGAGCTGCATCGGGGTCTCCAGCAGTGCGGAGCTGATCCCCCGCACGATGCCGGCGAAGAACGGCTCGCCGAAGACCCGCTCCTCCGACTCGGAGACCACCAGGGCCACCGAGTCGGTCCGCTGGGTGACCAGGGCCCGGGCCGCCCGGTTGGGCACGTAGCCCAATTCGGCGATGGCCCGCTGCACCGCCGCCCGGGCCTCCGGGCTCACCTGGGGTGAACCGTTGACGACGCGGGACACGGTGCCCCGCCCCACTCCGGCGCGGGCGGCGACCGCATCCAGGGTGGGCCGCCCGAGCGAGCGGGTGCGCTGGGTTGTCATCGTCTGTCCCTCCGACGTCGGATGTCCGGCACCGAACCCGTGCGGGCCGGTGCCGGGCACCCCCAATACTGGCTGACCACGCCTATTGAACCTTCTTCGACCTGGGCAGCGCCTCGTCTGCGTCCCGACCGTCAGTCGGGGGCACGACGAACCGCGCCCAGAGGTCGAAGGTTCATTGTGCGGCCAAACCGTTACGTCGGATGACGTCGGCGTACCACCTGGCACTCGACTTGGGAATCCGGCGCTGGCTGTCGTAGTCGACGTAGACCATGCCGAAGCGCTTGGTGTAGCCCCAGGCCCACTCGTAGTTGTCAAGCAGTGACCAGGCGAAGTAGCCCCGCAGCGGCACTCCGGCGGCGATCGCCGTGTGGCAGGCCCGCAGGTGCGCGTCGAAGTAGCCGAGCCGGTCGGCGTCGTCGATCCGGCCGTCCACCACCTCGTCGACGAAGGCGGAGCCGTTCTCGGTGATGTAGATCGGCAGTTCCGGATATTCCTGGTGCACCCGCTCCAGGGTCTCGACCAGCCCCGGGGCGTCGATCTCCCAGTTCATGTCGGTCACCGGCATGCCGCGGGTGACGAACCGGACCTGCTCGCTGCCGGGCCAGCTCGACTGGGCCCGCCAGTACGGCTCCGGCTCGACCCCCTCGACCGGGGCCGCGACCACGTGCCGGCTGTAGTAGTTGATGCCGAGGAACGACATCGGGGTGGCGATGGTCTCCAGGTCACCGTCCCGGACGTGGCCGAAGTCGGTCACCGGGGTCAGGTCGGCGACGACGTCCGCCGGGTAGCTGCCGCGCAGCACCGGGTCCAGGAAGATCCGGTTGGCCAGCCCGTCGATCCGGCGGGCCGCGTCGGCGTCGGCGTCCGAGGAGGTCTGCGGGGAGACCGCGTACAGGTTGAGGGTCACCCCGACCTCGGCGTCCGGCCGGGCCGCCCGGATCGCCTGGGTGGCCAGGCCGTGCCCGAGCATCAGGTGGTGCGCCGCCCGCACCGCCTCGCCCGGATTGGTACGCCCCGGCGCGTGCGCCCCGGAGCCGTAGCCGAGGAAGGCCGAGCACCACGGCTCGTTGAGGGTGATCCAGTGCCGGACCCGGTCACCGAGGGCCGCGGCGGTCAGCTCGGCGTACTCGGCGAACCGGGCGGCGCTGTCCCGGTTCGGCCAGCCCCCGGCGTCCTCGATCGCCTGCGGCAGGTCCCAGTGGTAGAGCGTGACCCACGGCTCGATGCCGTGCTCCAGCAACTCGTCGGTCAGGCGCCGGTAGAAGTCCAACCCGGCCTGGTTGCCCGGGCCGTGCCCGTCCGGCTGGATCCGGGGCCAGGCCACCGAGAGCCGGTACGCCTTCAGCCCCAGCTCGGCCATCAACTTCACGTCGTCCCGGTACCGGTGGTAGTGGTCGCACGCGACGTCCCCGGTGTGCCCCTGCACCACCCGCCCGGGGGTGTGGCTGAACGTGTCCCAGATCGATGCGCTTCGACCGCCCTCGTGCACCGCACCCTCGATCTGGTACGCCGCGGTGGCCGCGCCCCAGACGAAGTCGGGGGGAAAGGTGGCGCCCTCACCCTCCTCGAGCAGTTGCGTGGACAGTGGGCTGGCGGAGTTGCTCACGACTTGACGGCGCCTTCCATGATGCCGCCGATGATCTGGCGGCCAAAGATGATGAACACGATCAGCAGCGGCAGGGTCGCCAGCGCGGTACCGGCGAACAGAGCTACATAATCCGTCTGGTACGGGCCGGACGAAAGGATCTTCAACGAGTACTGCACCGTCGGCGTGTCGGGAGTGAGTACGACGAACGGCCAGAGGAACTCGTTCCAGGTCTGCATGAAGGTCAGCAGGCCGAGTACGGCCGCCGCCGGACGCAGCGCCGGCAGGACGACGTTCCAGTAGACCCGCCAGGTGGAGCAGCCGTCGAGCCGGGCGGCCTCGATCAGCTCGTCGCTGATCGCCGACATCGCGTACTGGCGCATCATGAAGACCCCGAAGCCCTGCACCAGGAACGGCACGATGACCGCCTGGAGCGTGCCGGTCCAGCCCAGCTCCACCATCATCAGGTAGAGCGGGATGATGCCGAGCTGGGTCGGGACCATCATGGTCAGAATGATCACCAGCAGCAGCGCGTTGCTCCCCCGGAACTTGAGCTTGGCGAAGGCGAAGCCGGCCAGGGTGGAGAAGAAGATCACCGATATGGTCACCACGGACGAGACCACGGCCGAGTTGACCAGGCCGTACACGAACGCGGCGTCCTCGTTGGCCAGCATCCGATCGATGTTCTCGAAGAGCTTGCCGCCCGGGGTCGGCGGCATCTCGTAGACCGCGCCGTTGTCCCGGGAGGCGATGATGAACGACCAGACGATCGGGAAGATCGAGAGCACCGAGCCGATGATCAGCGCCAGGTAGGTCAGCGGGCTGGCCTTCCAGAGCTGGGCGCCGGGCATCCCGCCGGCACGGCGGCGGCGCCGGCGAGCCGGTGCCGGGTCGGGGGTCACCGTCCGGGGCAGGGTCTGGATGGTGGTCACTTCTGCTCCCCCTTGACCGAGCGGCGGACCATCGCGAAGTTGATCAGCGCGAAGATGACGATCATCAGGAAGAGCAGCCAGGACATCGCGGCACCGGAGCCGTACTCGAAGTTGCCGGTGAAGGTCCGTTCGTAGATGTACATCGCCAGCGTCTGGAACTCGTTCGAGGCGCCGCCCCGGATCAGCCCGAAGCCGTACATCAGGGGCTCGGTGAAGATCTGCAGGCCGCCGATGGTGGAGATGATGATCGTGAAGAGGATGGTCGGCCGGATCAGCGGGACGGTGATCGTCCAGAACTGGCGCCAGCTGCTGGCGCCGTCCAGCGACGCCGACTCGTAGAGGTCCTTCGGGATGGCCTGCATCGCGCCCAGGTAGATCAGCGCGTTGTAGCCGGTCCACCGCCAGTCGACCATGAAGGCGACCGCGAACCAGGAGGCGTAGCGGTTGTCCCGCCAGGCGATCGGGTCGATGCCCACCGTGCCGAGCAGCCAGTTCACCAGGCCGTACCGGTCGGCGAAGATCAACGCGAAGATGATGCCGACCGCGGCCACCGAGGTGATGTTGGGGATCAGGATCCCCATCCGGAACAGGGTGCGGGCCCGCATCTGCCGGTTCAGCAGGTTGGCGATCATCAGCGCCACCACGAGCTGCGGCACGGTGCTGAGCACGAACATGCCGAAGGTGTTGTAGGCGGCGTTCCAGAACTGCGCGTCGTCCATCAGGACCCGGTAGTTCTCCAGCCCGACGTACTCCTTGGTGCCGCTGAGCAGGTCGTACTCGAAGAGCGAGACGTAGACCGTGTAGAGGACCGGAAAGAGGCCGAAGATCCCGAAGAGGATGAAGAACGGGGCGACGTAGAGGTACGGCGAGTACTTGATGTCCCAGCGCCCGAGGCGGTACGACCGCCGGCGGTGCGTCGGTTCCGGGGTGGGTGGCGTGGCAGCGTGCCGTGGTGGTGCCGCGCCGACAGCAGAACTCATTGCGGGTCCTTCCGGGGAGGTGGACCGGCCGGTGACCTCGCGGCGGGGGGGCCCCCCCCCCCCCCGCGGGCGGCGCCCCCCCCCCCCCCCCCCCCCCCCCCCCCGGCGCCCCC